>NZ_JNKN01000001.1 GCF_000702065.1 Kandleria vitulina DSM 20405
AGGATTTCCTGTATGTATATTATACCATATATTTTACTGATATTTATCCCACGGCCTAAAGGCACGTGGGTTTTCTGTCGGGAACTTTATAAAAAAGCAAGTGTTCAAAACACTTACTTTTCTACTAGAAAACTTCTTTAAGAACAATTGTCTGTTTTCTATCTGGACCTACTGAGAACATAGTAATTGGACAATGTACTAATTCTTCAATACGTCTGATATAATTCTGACAATTTACTGGTAATTCTTCAAATGAAGTTACTCCTGTAATATCTTCATCCCATCCTGGCATTTCTTCAAAGACAGGTTCACATCTTTCAAGATCTTCAATACATGCAGGCAATGAATGAATTTCTTCTCCATCAAGCATGTAAGCAGTACATAATTTTAATGTTGGTAATCCTGTCAATACATCCAATAACATTAATGAAATACCAGTTAATGATGCCATTCTACGAGACTGATTAACTACAACACTATCAAACCATCCTACTCTTCTTGGACGTTTAGTAACTGTACCGTATTCATGACCTTTTTCTCTAATATGATCAGCCATTTCACCTTCAATTTCAGTTGGGAATGCACCAGCACCAACTCTAGTTGTATAAGCTTTAACAATACCTACAACTTCATCAAGGTATAAAGGACCAATTGACGCACCGGAACATACGCCATTAGCACCAGGGTTAGATGATGTAACATATGGATAAGTACCATAATCAATATCAAGCATAGTTCCCTGTGCTCCTTCAAATAAGACTTTCTTATTGTCTCTAAATGCATCATCAAGATAAGCTCCTGTATCGCATACTAAAGGTTTCATGATTTTTGCATATTCTTTATATTCTTCAAATAACGCATCAGCATCTACATCTAAATCAGGATATAGCTTCTTCTTGAATGCAACTACAGAATGAACTTTTTTATTAAAACGTTCTTCATTGATGAAATCTCCCATACGGATTCCACATCTATCATATTTATCTACATAAGCAGGGCCAATTCCTCTACCAGTAGTACCAATAGCTGCATCTCCTCTTAAAGATTCTTCCATTGCATCAATTGCAATATGATAAGGTAAGATAATATGTGCACGATCAGAAATATGAATACGATCAGTATTGATTCCTGCATCATTTAAATATTTCACTTCTTCAAGGAATGCTTTAGGGTTAATAACCATACCATTCCCCATTACGACATCTCCACCTGTAAAGATACCACTTGGAATAAGTCTCAATGCAAATTTCTTTCCATCATAAACAATAGTATGACCAGCATTGTTTCCTCCTGAATATCTCACTACAATATCTGCTTTCTGTGAAAGATAATCGGTAATTTTACCTTTACCTTCATCTCCCCATTGACTACCTACAACGACAACTCCTGCCATGTTTTTCATCCTCTCTTTATGCGTCAATTGACTTTTTTACAAGAACATTATACGATAAGTCCGTACATAAGTAAAATTAATATATAGATAATTTAATATAAGGAGAACTTATGAGTAATATTAAGCTAGAACAATACAAAATATTCAAAGAAGCTGCTTTTACCTTATCTTTTTCACAGGCCGCTAGAAATCTATACATTACCCAGTCAGCAGTAAGTCAGACAATTACCCTATTGGAGAAAGAATTGGATACTTCTTTATTCATTCGTCATCGTAAAGGTGTCACTTTAACAAAAGAAGGTGAAATGCTTTATCATAAGATCTCTCAGGCTTTATCATTAATTACCAATGCTGAAAATGAACTTTCAAACTATAAGCAACTTACCAGTGGCGAACTAACTATTGGTGCAGGAGACTCTTTATGTGAACATTATCTTATTCCCTATCTTGTTTCTTTTAGAGAACATTATCCTCAAGTACATATCAAAGTTATCAATGGGACTACTAGTGAAACAATTAAATTATTAAAAAGTGGAACTATAGATCTAGCCTTTGTCAATATGCCTTTAAATGATCCTAGTATTCAAGTAAAAAGTTGCTATCAAGTTCATGATATCTTTGTGTCAGGAACAAAAGATCTTCATACCTATTCTTATGAAGAAATTGCCAAAGAAAATCTTATTCTCTTAGAAACATTATCCAATTCACGAAATTTTGTAGATAACTACTTCTCCAAACATGGTATTCTACTTAAACCCGCTATGGAACTAGGAGCTTATAGTCTTCTTTTAAAATTTGCACAGAATAAACTTGGAATATCCTGTGTCATCAAGGAATTCTCTACTGAAGCATTAAAAAACGAACAGGTCTATGCTCTTGATGTTCAACCACCACTCCCTGCTCGTTCCATTGGTTATGCATCATTAAAAACTGCAGCCTTATCAGCTGCAGCCTTAAAATTCATTGCCTTAATTGAAGAGTAGATATCCATGATGCAAAAGCAAGATAATCCCACAAACATAACGTCCTGGTGAAGCAACATATTTATAGAACCATAGCAAGTTGTTGTCCATATTGCGAAAATACATACCTTCATAAATATGACAAAATACTACAAATGCTACTAATAACACTGTTAATACACCAAATAAAATCACATGTTTTTTACTTTTCATAAAATATCACCTTCCTTATTATATTTAAATTATACACATATTATATCTATATATAAATCAAAAAACGCTTATTATTTCAATATTTTTTAAATCAATCAATTCCTATAAAACCAATACTTTTATCATACAAAAAAACTGATGGAGACCCTTCTCCATCAGTTTTGATTTGTTTGTGCTTTCTTCTTTTCTTCAGCTTTTTTCTTTTTTTCTTCTTTTTTCTTATCAGCAGCTTTCTTTTTCTCATCAGCCTTTTTCTTTTCTTCAGTTTTCTTCTTATACTGATAATATGAATACTTCTTAGTCTGCTGTGCTTTCTTGTATGCTTCTTCTCTCTTCTTGCGATCTTCAGCACGTTCTGATTTCCAAGAATCATCACCATCATCTGTTTCACCGATCTTATTGCCGGCGACTTTCTTTTTGGTAATATTGAACTCATAACTAGTTGAACCAGTATAAGCCCCCTTGCCAGTAATAATAATTGTGGCAATACCAATCTTTTTATTGTTTTTATACTGTACTGTATAATCTGTATTTAAGACCAGACGCTGTCTTTTATTATTTCTGATTGTCACTGTCGGTCTTTTTTCTTTTCCATCATAAACAAATGATTTTGGAGAAATAGTAATCTGGAATTCTGAGATGTTTGTAGATGATTTATCACCTGTCTCCGATGCAACACTCTTTGATGAGTTTTCTGTGTAGATGACAACATCTCGCTTAAAGCTTGAGCTTACATCAACAGACACATATTTTTCCTGATCTCCTACTTTAGCAACAATGGAAGCACTGCCTTCACCGACAGATTCAATCTGTCCATGACTGTTTACAGTTGCAACCTTTTCCTTAGTTGTTGACCAAGTAATCTTGCTTGCATCAGCACCGGTAGCTCCAATTGTATATTTACATCCCGTTCTCATTTCTATATTGGTGAATGCTAAATTGAAATCTACCTCTTGTTCCACTTTCTTTGTCTGCTTTTTTTGTGCAGAACATCCTATCAAGGTAAGGGATACTAGGCAAATTGCTGCAAAACGTAGTATTGTTTTCATAAAATAATACCCCCATATAGATATTATTATAAACGAAATGAAATAAAAGAGAAAGAGAAAAGAAGTCCCTATTTAGGACTTCTTTAAAATTCTTAATGAATTAATAATACACAAGAATGCGACTCCTACATCCGCAAATACTGCCATCCACATATTCGCAATACCAAGAGCTCCTAGAATCAGTGTTCCAATCTTGATAAATAGTGAGAAAGCAATGTTTTCTTTAGAAATAGAAAGTGTCTTTTTGGCAATATGAATAACTTTAGAAAGACGACTTAAATCATCGTCCATGATAACAACATCAGCTGCTTCAATAGCCGCATCGCTTCCCAGCGACCCCATCGCAATACCAATATCAGCACGAGAAAGAACCGGTGCATCATTGATGCCATCGCCAATAAAAGCGAGTGCATTATGTGATCCTGAAAGTATTTCTTCTACTTTCTCTACCTTTTCTCCTGGAAGAAGTTCAGCGTAGTATTTTGAAATGTGAAGTTCATCTGCCACATGTTTCGCTACTTCTTCTTTATCACCAGTAAGCATCATGAATGTCTTAACACCATTTTTATAAAGTGATTGAATAGCCCCTCTTGCTTCTGGCTTAATAGCATCTGAAATCTTGATAATGCCTAATAATTCTGTATTCTTTGCAACATAGATGAGTGTTTCATAAGAATCAATTCTTTCTGCTTCAATATGATGATTATCCATTAATGTCTTATTGCCGACATAAAGAAGATCATCACCTAATCGAGCAATAATCCCCTGTCCTGCTACATTTCGTGAATCACTGACAAGAGAATGATCAATATCTTCTCCTACTGCATCAAGGATACTTAACGCAATAGGATGCGTTGAATAGCCTTCTGCCAAGGCTGCAAGATGAAGGATTTCATCTTTTTTCCCATTAACTTCAATAACTTCATTCACCTTGAACTTACCTTGTGTTAAAGTTCCTGTCTTATCTGATACAATCACATCAACTTTAGATAACTGTTCAAGATAGTTGGATCCCTTAACAAGAACCCCTTCACTACTAGCAGCGCCAATACCGCCAAAGAAAGCAAGAGGCACGGAAATGACAAGGGCACATGGACAAGAGATAACCAAGAATGTACAGGCACGATAGATCCATGTTGAGAAATGTCCTACAAATAAAGAAGGAACTAAAGCAAGAATAAGTGCACTGATCACTACTACAGGTGTATAGACTCTTGCAAAACGAGTAATGAAGTTTTCTGTTTTTGATTTTTTAGAAGACGCATTTTCTACAAGTTCAAGTATCTTTGATACCGTAGAATCTTCATACATCTTGCTTGCAGAAATACGTAAAGCTGTTTCACCATTAATACATCCTGAAATAACTTCATCCCCCTCTTTAACAAAACGAGGAACAGATTCACCTGTTAAAGCTGATGTATTGATCATGCTTGTTCCTGAAAGAACAACGCCATCTACAGGAATACGTTCACCTGGCTTAATTAGCAAGGTATTTCCTACTTCAACATCATATGGATCTACAACTTCCACTTCACCATCTTCTTTTACCAGATTGGCATATTCAGGGGCAATATCCATTAAGTCACTAATTGACTTTCTAGAACGTCCCACCGCATAGCTCTGGAACCATTCCCCTACCTGATAAAAGAGCATAACTGCTACAGCTTCTGCATTTTCACCAGTCACAAAGGCGCCTACTGTCGCAAGGGCCATCAAAAATGATTCATCAAAAAGCTGTCGATGCTTAATTCCTAGCACAGCTTTTCTTACTACGCTATAGCCAACAATCATGTATGGAATCAAATAGAGTACAAACATAATCAATCTATTTGAAGACATTGCTGGAACAATATTAGAATGTTCAAATATTATTAAGATAACATAGAGCACAAAAGCAATAATAATCTTCTGTAATGCTTTTTTAAGCTTACTTGACATTTCCATAATTAATCCTCCTCAATATGTTCTTTTCCTGTCGCAATGATTGTTTTCACATGATCATCTGCCAAAGAATAAATCATTGCTTTTCCTTCACGTCTAGACTTAATCAGCTTAGATGTCTTTAATAACTTAAGCTGATGAGAAATAGCAGACTGATTCATACCTAAATCTTTTGTTATTTCTCCAACGTTCTTTTCCCCTTCAAGAAGATCATATAAGATCTTGATTCTTGTAGAATCAGAAAACATTTTAAATAAATCAGCTAAATCACTAAGTTCATCTTCACTCATCTCATTAACTGCTAAATCATAATTTTCATATTTACTCATCATGTATACCTCACTTGAATGTTTATTCATATGAATATTTTATCATATATTAATATAAATGCAAGAAAAACAACCTCTAATTTTAGAGGTTGTTTGCATTTAATGTATCCATCATCTGATCAAGTGCTTCTTCAAGCTCTTTTTTCTTTTCAATCTTAGGGTGTCTTAAAAGATGACCGCTCTTCATCACAAAAGAAAGTGAAGATAATGCTGAAAGATCTTCCAATGGATTCTCTTCCATTACGATAAGATCCGCATATTTTCCTGCTTCAATACTGCCAATCACATATTCTAGACCTAATTGTTTCGCATTATTTAAAGTTACCATGTACAATACATCCTGATTTGTCAAATCAAAGAAATGCTTGTGATAGGCAAGTTCTCTCCACATATTATAGTGTGTAACGCCTTCAAGAGAAGAGCCTGTCCCTATTCCTACTTCAATACGGTGTGCATTGCATGTTTCAATACAAGAGACCATCTGTTTAATGAGCTCATAGCCTTCATCCTTGAGGTCTTCTTGCATGTATTTACCAATCAATGGTGAAAAGATGGCGACTTCAAAAGTAGGATTCATCTGGAATCTATTGATATGGCTCTTGCTCATTGCTCCACCATATTCAATAGAGTCGGCACCATTGTTAAGGGCCATAGCTAAGGCATATGAACTATGGACCTGTACGGCAACGCTCATATGGTGATTATGGGCTTCTACGATTGTTGAGCGGATCAGTTCTTCATTATCGAGATCATCAATAAGAAGTGTTAAAAAATCTATTTTTTTATGACGATAGCTTCTTAGCTTTTTCATCATATCACTGTAGTTTTGTACAACATCAATTCTTTCATCGATAAGCGGATGAAAAGCTAACATCTTAGCACAAAGCATACGGGGACCTAGCATCATCTGTGATTGAATCTTATCTCTTACTAGCAGTTCACATGATTCACTATTTCCCATGACACGCATTGTGGTTACACCGCTTTCTAGATGCATACGGGCATAGTTCTCTGTTCTTTTTAAACGATAAGAATCAGATGGGAAAACCTTTTTTGCAAAAGAGAAAGCTTTGCCTTTCTTTAAAGTCCCACCATCATAAAGATGTGCATGTAAATCAATCAATCCTGGCATAACGTAGGCATGATGTAAATCAATAACAAGATAACCTTTTGTATCATAAGTATCCGGAACAATGGCTTCAATGCGCTCATCGTTAGTAAGAATGATCATATTGCGCTGAGGCCGCATATCTCTTGTTCCATCAAGAATAGTTGCATTTATTAGTGCATATTTCATAATTATTTTCCTTTCTTATTCATTCACAAGAACATAACTATTATATCATAACTTCGTTTGTTATAGTTAATATCTATAAGATATCTCCATCAATTCATATAATAACCATATTGAAATAATATTTACAACTATTATAATAATCAATAAAAAAAGGAGGGATCTAAGTGAAACACTATGATATCATAGGTAACTTTCTACTGCCTGAAAGCGTAAAGAAAGCTAACCTTTCCTATAAGAAAGGCATTATTTCCTATAATAAGCTAAAAGAAGCACAGGACAATGCAATCAGAAACCTGATTATCAAACAGAAAGAATATGAGTTCCCTTTTATTTATGATGGGCATTATCGAAGAGAAAACGTAACACTTGATTTTATTATTCCCTTTCTCCATGTCAACTATAATGAAGAAGGACTTTTTCTTAAAGGACCATTAACCTTTAAATCACATCCTCTTCTTGAAGAATTCAGATTCATTCACTCATTTGAAGATGAGAACAGTCATGCTAGAATCAGTATTCCTTCTCCTTCTACTTTTATTCATATCTTTAACAATAAAGAAAACATACTAAAATATTATGACTCCCTTGATGATTTCAATAATGATGTCATTTCTATTTATCGTTCATTTATTAAAGAAATATATCATGTGGGATGCCGTTATCTTCTTCTAGAAGAAGAAGCATTGGACTATTTAGAAGAAACTGTTCATATCAACAATGAGGTTATTGATAATCAGCCTCAAGATTTAATTTTTTCTACTCATATCCAAAAGAATCAGCTTGATTATGATAGCTACAATAAAATAGCTGCTTACCTGTTTACTCATGAACATGTTCACTCCTATTATATAGAATGTGATCATAAATCATCCTACCCGTTAGCGTTCTTAAGTCATTTACCTAACGATAAAGATGTAATCTTAAGACTGCTGGTAGCCAATACACCATTTATGGAAAATGAAGAAGAAATCATCGATCGTGTCATTGAAGCTTCACTGTATGTGCCATTGTCTCATCTCTCTATTTCTACAAGGGGAGAATTTGATACATCAAGCCTGACTCTTTCTGAGTTTCAGCAATGGGAAAAGATACAGAAACTAAAAGATATCAGCGAGAAAATATGGCATACATAAAAACAGAGCTAAGTGCTCTGTTTTTCTTGTGCAATACATTTCAGCATTTCTCCAAAGAGAAGATATTCTTCAATATTATCAAGTTTCTTTATTTTTGGAATATAGTGTCTTGGTACATAATCTTCAAGTTTTTTCACTACATCTTCTACATTCACAACATTTGAACAATAGAAAGCTAATACCTCTGGAGAGAAAGTCATAATAGAAAGAAGGAAATGCTTTGCGACAATATCCAAACATCCTTCTTCACTTAGAATCTGTTCACGAGGATCTTTCTCATAAATAAATGGCAGCTGATGAAGATCTCCTGATACATCCATATGACCGTTCATGATCTTTCCTTCATTGATGTTTCCCATACCTGCTACATAGGAAGATTTAGGCAGATACAAAAATGACAATGATTTATAGTCCTGCAGTTCATATAAAGTCATTGCGATCGCTTCGCTAGCTTTATCTAAATGAATATTCATATACGGATATTTTTCTTTAAAATGAGTAATAATATCAACATTAAACAATTGATCTTTTTCTAAAGTCAGATGTCCTTGATCTATTATTCCCGGTGTGGCAATGCCCACCTTTTTTAAGTGCGGATAGGAAACAAGCATAAAGTCGATAAGATCATCTAGATCATCAATACAGAGTTTCTGTTTAATAATTTGTCCATGTTCCAATACACTTGAATGTTTGTAGACACGATAGAGGATCCTTGTACTTCTTGTCGTCTTAAAAATACCGATGGATAAAATATCCTCATCATAATCTACAGACAATTGTAATGCTTTAGGGATATCTACTACTTCCTGAGCAAGCAGTGAATCACCAACAAGCTTCAGTGCGCCTCTGACATCATATTTTGCAAATACCTGAGAAGGAACAGTGACCACGGGAATCTGATGGAAGATGGACTGTACTTTAGGCTGCTGATATCCAATCTGGGGTGCAAGAAGAATAATATCACAGTTTCTTCCTACGGCTGTCAATTCATTATAAGGGACAGCTTCAAAATGATAATCCATACACAATGTAGTCGCTGCCTGATTTAATTCCTGTGCAAAAAAGCCCGTTGTCAGTCCACTTGTACAAGATAAAAGAACCTGAACTATTTTTGTATTTTCAGCTGTAGCCATAGCATCAATAAGCTCATTAAACAAAGAAGAGGCATGTCCTAAGGTCTGCATCTGAAAATGAAGATAAAAATCAATATGATCATTTTTCTTATTGGTTACAGACAATTCAATGACATTCCCCTGAAAAACCACTTTACCGATAGCTCCTACACCATCAAGAACAATTGTCTTTTCATCAACTTCTTTTATATTATACTGTTCACTCTTTTGACCTAGTATCCAAGATCTATAGACTTTAACATAGATTTCTCTTAAAAAATCGTCCATAAAACGTTTCACCTCATCCTTATTTTACCATTTTTTAATAGTTTTGGTAGCCTTTTCAAAAAAGCAGTGACATTAGTCACTGCTAGGCATTTTCAAACTGTGATTCGTATAATTCACTATAGAATCCTTTTTGTTTTAATAATGTATCATGATTACCAATTTCTACGATATCGCCATCTTTCATGACAATGATCGTATTGGCATCTCTAATTGTAGAAAGACGATGTGCAATAATAAACGATGTTCTTCCTTCCATCAGCTTATCCATACCATTTTGAATAAGTAATTCTGTTCTCGTATCAACGGATGAGGTTGCTTCATCAAGAATCAGAATCTTAGGATTTTTAATAAAAGCTCTAGCAATTGTCAGCAATTGTTTTTGTCCAGCTGAAATATTGCTTGATTCTTCATTAATTACAGTATCCATTCCTTCAGGCAATGTCTGAATAAAATGGTGAGCATAAGCATTCTGGCAGGCTTCTTCTATTTCATCGTCACTTGCATCCAATGCTCCATACTTAAGATTGTCCTTGATTGTTCCATTAAAGAGCCATGTATCCTGAAGGACCATTCCAAATAGACTACGAAGATCGCTTCTTTTCAATTTGGTAATATCTACTCCATCTATTAAGATAGAACCTTTATTGAGTTCATAGAATCTCATCAACAGTTTAATAATAGTAGACTTGCCTGCTCCTGTTGGACCAACGATAGCAACTTTCTGTCCTGCATGTACATGAAGATTGAAATCATTGATGATGATCTTATCTTCATTGTATCCAAATTGCACATGATCAAATGTAACTGCTCCATTCATCTTAGCTACATCTTCACTTGAAACTTCAGCTTCTTCAAGATCAAGCTCTTTCTCTTCAAGGAACTCAAAGACACGTTCACTCGCTGCACCAGCAGACTGTAGAAGATTAAGAACCTGAGCCAGCTGAGAGATAGGCTGATTGAAGTTTCTTACATAAGTCACAAAGGCCTGAATATCACCGATGGTAATAATCTTTCCCGTAGCAAGATAACCACCTACAATACACACTGCCACATAGCCTAAGTTCCCTACAAATTGAGAGATCGGCATCATAAGTGAACCAAAGAACTGTGATTTCCACGCTGATTCATACAATGACGCATTGTACGTATTGAATTTATCAATAGCCTCTTCTTCTCCATTAAAAGCCTTTACGACAAGATGTCCACCATATATTTCTTCAATATGTCCATCTACATCCCCTAACGCAGTTTGCTGCTGAGAAAAGTACTTCTGGGATTTTTTCATCAGTAAAGCTATTAATGTTAAAGATAAAGGAAGTATCAACAAGGCAATAAGTGTCATCTGCCATGAGATAGAAAGCATCATAATAAGTATTCCTACCACTGTAGTAAAAGAGGTAATCATCTGTGATAAAGACTGATTCAATGATTGCGCAATTGTATCAATATCATTGGTTACACGAGAAAGAATATCCCCACTCGCATGTTTATCAAAATAAGATAATGGAAGTCTATTCATCTTTTCAGAAAGATCTTTACGTAAAGAATACGCAACCTCCTGTGAAACACCTGAGACAATCCAACCTTGAATATAGCTAAAGAAGGCACTAATAAGATAAAGAACAATCAATATAATAGCAATATGAAGAATATACTTAAAATCAATTCCTCCTGTATTATTGACTTTAGCCATTACCCCTTGTGCTAGCTTATCAGTTGCTTTAGCAAGAACCTTTGGTCCTACAATAGAGAAGATTGTGGACCCTACCGCAAAGATAGTAACGATAATCAAACGTAAGGCATAAGGACGAACATATTTCAATAGTGAGCCCATTGCCTTTTTTAAATCATTGGCTTTTTCTGTAGGCCCTTGAATTTTTCCTGGTCTAGGCATGAGTCAGTTCCTCCTTTGTTAACTGTGATTGAGCAATTTCCTGATAAATTTGACAAGTTGAAAGAAGCTGTTCATGCGTACCTTTTCCAACAATGCGTCCTTCATCAAGAACGATGATCTGATCCGCATGCATGATTGAAGCAATACGCTGCCCAACAATCAATACAGTCGTCTGCTTCTTATCACAAAGTGTCTTTAATTCTTTTCTTAATGCAGCATCTGTCTTGAAATCAAGAGCACTAAATGAATCATCAAAGATAAGAATATCCGGATCTTTAGCTAGTGCACGAGCGATGGATAAACGTTGTTTCTGTCCACCAGAAACATTCTGTCCACCCTGTGAAATAGGATGATCTAATCCATCTTCAAATTTATTTACAAACTCATCTGCCTGAGCAATGCGAAGATATTCTTTTAGCTCATCATCAGTCGCTTCATTTGTACCAAATGTTAAATTGGAACGAATTGTTCCTGAGAATAACAATCCTTTCTGTGGTACCATTCCGATGCTTTCTCTTAACTTATACAATGATGTATCTCGAACATCCACCCCATTCACTTTTACCTGTCCACTTGTTGCATCATAGAAACGAGGAATCAAATTAATTAAGGTCGATTTACCTGACCCCGTTGATCCAATAAAAGCTGTCGTCTTGCCTGGATGTGCTACAAATGAAATATCATTTAACACGGGTGCATCAGCACCTGGGTATGAGAATGAAACATGATCGAATGAGATGACACCTTTTTCTTCTTCATTAAAGTCTTTCACTTCACTTGCCTCTTTAATCTGACAATCCGTATCCAATACTTCCGCAATACGTGAAGCTGAAATAGAAGCTCTTGGCACAATGATCGCAATAACTGCAATCATCAAGAAGCCCATAATGACCATAATGCTATACTGAAGGAAAGCCATCATATCTCCAATGGCAATATTACCAAGGTCAATCTGTTTTGCACCAACGTAGATAATGACAACTGAGACAGCGTTCATTAAAAACATCATGATCGGCATCAATGATGACATCATTCTATTAACAAAAAGATTGATTTTCATTAAATCCTTATTTGATTCATCAAAACGACGTTCTGCTTCTTTCTCATTGCCAAAGGCACGGATCACAAGAACACCGCTGAGATTCTCTCTCATACGTAAGTTAAGACGGTCAATGAGGGATTGAATGATCTTGAACTTAGGCATCGCAATCATAAATGTAACCAAAAGAATCACAAAGATAATCACAATGACAATCGCAATTACCCAAGTCATAGAAGCAGACCCTTCAATTGCTCTTAACAGTGCCCCAACACCTAAAACCGGAGCATAACAGATCATACGCACAAACATCGTAATAACTGACTGTATCTGCGTAATATCATTTGTACTTCTTGTGATAAGTGAAGCTGTAGAAAACTGATTCATCTCTTCTTGAGAAAAGCTTTCTACCTTCTTAAATAAAGCCACACGCAAATCTCTTGCGATCTTGCTGGCAAGCAATGACGCAAAAAGTGCTGAGACGATGGATGCCACCGCTCCAGTTAATGCCACCATCAGCATGCGCACCCCAGCATTTTTGATATAGCTGTTTTGTACTTGGTCAGTGTCCCCACCTAATTTCTTATATTCATTCTTAACCGCACTTCCTGCCGCAATATTGAGATTGGTTTCTCCCATATTCTCAATTTGTGTCTCAATAGCTGAATAGATTTCTTTTTGTTTTGAAGAAGGCATCTGCTTAACAAAGAATAAAGCATTTCCTTCTTTTAGTGCTTTCTTCATTAAAGAAGACTGTTCTTTTTCTCCTTTAGCAATAAGATAAGCAATCTGTTTTTCAGCCATTTCTTTAAATGACTCAAACTGTTCACTATTCATATTGGCATGTGTAAGCATATTTACAACAATAATACGCTTAGATAATGAATCGCTTAATTCATCCTGATCTACATCTTCTTTTAAAACATAGACATCCTCTTTAATATTCTTAAAACGATCCTTTACATCTTCACTAAGATCTTTCTTATTCGTTAAAGTATAAGATGTCTTAATAAGCTTCTGATCTTTTGACGAAGAGACATCAAGCAAAGCATCATAGCTTTCTTTGCTTAATACTTCCGCTACCCCATTCACAAAACCACCTGATTGAATCCCATTTGAAACAATGTTGCTCATCGCATCAGGAAGTGCTAATTCTGTAGCGACCTGCCCAAAGATAAAGAGTATCGCTAGTACAAACAGGTACCAGTATTTCATCATGTATTTACGTAATTTCCACATCTACTCTTCCTCCCGTAGATTTTGAGTGATTATATCCGCAATACGAATAAAGTGTTCGTAATCTTCAACTGTTAATGAATTGATCATCTTCCTTGTTAATCCATCAATAGCTAAAGCGGCCTTTTCTAATTCCATTAATCCCTGTTCAGTGATCTCTAATGTATATTTACGATGATCACTGCTAGAAAGACTGCGCTTAATATATCCTGCTTCTTCAAGTCTTTTGATTCTGACTGAAAGTGTTGCATTGCTTATATGCATCTGTTTCGCAATTTCACTTTGTGTCAGTTTTCCTTCTTCTATCATATGCAATAAGAAGCACTGTTCTTTTGTAACATGCACATTCTTTGTAGCTTCCTGGCATTGATTATGAAACAGTTTCTTAATCAAGAACACCTTTCCCATCACACTTTTAAAATATTCATTTTCAAAAATGATATCTTCCATAGCGCCCTCCTTTTAGTTAATGTACTAACCATTATAGTTAGCCCACTAACAAAACACAAGAAAAAAGTAGAAATATTCATTTCTACTTTTCATATGTGATATACATATTGTTGGCATGAATGACTTCATCATAGTCTTTATAATGAAGTATATTCTCAATTTCAGATGTGTTGAAGCCTTTGATCAAGCGGATTTCATCGCTTGCATAATTGACAACACCTTTACCGATTGTCTTCTTGTTTTCATCGATAATATTGACAACCTGTCCTGAAAGGAACTGCCCTTCTACATCAATGATTCCTGATGGCAAGAGGCTGACATGTTTTCTTACAAGAGCTTTCTTGCATCCTTCATCAACAATGATTGAACCTTTTGCATTAGAACGATAAACAAGCCAATGTTCTCTGGCATTAAGATTCTTTCCACCATTGCCATTGAACCATGTTCCTTCATCTTTTAAGGCATTAAGAATGCTGTTGGCTTTTTCACCATTGACAATGCACATATGACTACCATAATCATTGACCATACGTGCTGCTTTAAGTTTTGTGGCCATACCACCTGTTCCTAGATTAGAAGATGTATCACCAGCATAACGCATGACTTCCTTGGTAATCTTTGGCACATAGCTTATAAGTGTCGCATTTTTATCAATTTTTGGGTTAGCTGTATATAAACCATCAATATCACTTACTAAAATAAGCAGTTCTGCTTCAATGACTGGGACAAGCAATGATGCAAGAGTATCATTGTCTCCAAATTTGATTTCTTCTACAGCCAAGGCATCATTTTCATTGATGATAGGTACTACATCATAATCAAGCAAGGCATTGATTGTATAGTTTAAATTATTTAATCTCTTACGGTCATCAAAATCATCGTGATTAAGTAAAATCTGTGAACACTTCATATCAAAGATTTTGAAGAACTCTTCATAGATTTCCATAAGCTTAGCCTGTCCAATGGCAGCTAAAGCCTGCTTTTGTGGCAATGTGGTAGGCTTGCTTTCTAGTCCAAGCTTTCCCATACCTGCGGCGATTGCACCAGAAGAAACGAGTACTACTGTGTAGCCCTGTCTTTTTAATGTAGCAATCTGACTGATAATTTTTAAGATTTTTTCTTTATTGATTTTACCATTTGTATCACAAAGTGAAGTTGATCCTACTTTAATGATAATTCTATGGATATCCTTTATATTTCTTTTCATGTGATCTCCCTCATTGGCATTATTATAATGAATTTTTGCACATAAGAAAAGCACATTATGAAATGTGCTTACATAACCATATATAAATATCTTCATCGCTTTCTTCATGTTCAAGATCATTAAAGATTTCATGTCTTCCATGTCGATAAAGTTTCATCTTGACATCCTTGAATCCCGCCTGTCGATATATCATATATAATCCTGTAACTCCTTTACCATATTGTCCAACTGGATCATTGGCTCCGCTGATAAGCAATATTGGCAATGTTTTAGGAATCTGTTTAATTGTCTTTTTCTTTTGAATAAGCTGTATCAATGAGAAAAGATTATAGTATCCATTTAATGTAAATGTATAAGATGTCATTGGATCATTCTCATACTTCATGACTTCCTCTTCATTATTGGATAGCCAATCATGCTTAGTAGCAGGATAAGCAATATGACTGTTGTAATTCTTAAAGCTTAAGGCTTCCACCTGCGCGCTGCGATACTGCCATCCCTTAACTAATGCCATTGATTGACATAACCTCTTTCCAGTAGAAAGAAGCGCAGACGGAGTCAGTCCAGTTCCCATTAATACACATCCTGCAAGACCTTCTTTATGACGAGCAATATAGAGTCGCATCAGAAATGATCCCATGGAATGTCCCATCATGAAATACGGTACATCGGGATATTTTTTCTTGATGGATGTTCTTAATTTATGGAGATCCTCAACCACATATTCATAGCCTTTGGTATTTGGAAAAGATCCCCATTCACTTTCATCAAGGACAGAAAGGCCATGACCCAAATGATCATTGCCAACCACATAGATGCCACGCTGACACAAATATGTTGCTAAACGATCATAACGATCAATATGATCAATCATGCCATGAGCAATCTGAAGAACAGCCTTGACTTCACTTGGAATCCACTCTATTGCGTGAATAAGATGAAGATGATCACTTGATTGGAAATAAAATTCATTTTTTATCATATTTGCACCCTCTTTATCACTATTATATCTAAAATAGAGATTTTCATAAAGAAGAAAAAGTCCTAGATATCTCTAGGACTTTTCATTATCTTCTGATTGTCTTCTTTTCTACTTCAGTATTTAATAATGAAACAAATTCATCAAATGAAACTGTTGTCTGTTTCTGTTCACCATGTAAACGATAAGTTACAGTTCCTTCATCTCTTTCACTATTACCTAATACTAATTCATAAGGAATCTTATGAATCTGTGCTTCTCTGATTCTGTATCCAAGTTTTTCATCTCTGTTATCTAACTCAGTTCTGAATCCTGCTTTTCTTAATTTAGCAACAACTTCTTTGGCATATTCTTCATGATATTTATTATTAACAGGAAGAACAACAACCTGTTTAGGTGCTAGCCATAATGGGAAGTTACCTTTTGTTTCTTCAAGTAAGAAGGCTACGAAACGATCCAATGATCCAAGAATAGCTCTATGGATAACGACTGGTCTTACCTTATCTCCGTTTTCATCAACATATGTTAATTCGAAACGTTCTGGTAACTGATAATCCAGCTGGATTGTAGATAAAGTTACATCATGCCCGATTGCGGATTTAACCTGTACATCTAGCTTAGGACCATAGAATGCGGCTTCACCTTTTGCTTCATAGTATTTAACGCCCATTTCGTTAAGAACATCTCTTAACTGAGATTCAGATTTTTCCCATAATTCATCATTACCAAAATATTTTTCTGTATCGTCTGGATCTCTTAAGCTTAGTCTGAATTCATAATCTTCGAAACCAAAGTCTTTGTAGACATCCAAGATCAATTCTGCAACGCTCTTGAATTCCTGTGCAATCTGATCTGGACGACAGAAGATATGTGAATCATTCTGTGTGAAGGCTCTTGCTCTTTCAAGACCAGTCAATGCGCCAGAAGCTTCGAAACGGAAATCATTAGCGATTTCAGCGATACGTACTGGAAGATCTCTATATGAATGTAATGACTGTTTGTACATTACCATGTGATGTGGACAGTTCATTGGTCTTAAGACATAAGCTTCATCATCCATCTTCATTGCTGGGAACATATCATCTTTATAATGATCCCAATGTCCTGATGTCTTATAAAGCTTAACGTTACCAAGTGAAGGTGTCATTACATGTTCATAACCTAATGCTAATTCTTTATTCATGATGTAATCAGATAATAATCTTCTTACAGTAAATCCATTTGGCATCCACATAGGTAATCCTCTACCTACTAGATCATGAATCATGTAGATTCCTAATTCTCTACCTAATTTTCTATGATCTCTTGCTTTTGCATCTTCAAGATACTGAAGATGTTCTTCAAGTTCTTCTTTAGTAGGGAAACATACACCATAGATTCTCTGAAGAACCTTGTTGTTCTTATCCCCTTTCCAATAAGCACCTGAATGCTTGATTAATTTGAAGTTACGGCACTGTTTTACAGTATCTACATGAGGACCACGACATAAGTCAGTGAAGTCTCCTTGTGAATATGTAGAGATGATTGTACCATCTTCAAAGTTGTTGATAAGATCTACTTTATATTCATCATCCTTGAATTCTTCAAGGGCTTCTTCCTTAGAGATTTCATGACGAACAATTCTCTTTCCATCTTTAGCAATCTTTTTCATTTCTTTTTCAATCTTAGGAAGATCTTCATCGGTGATAGTATCATCTCCTAGATCGATATCATAGTAGAATCCTTCTTCTACAACTGGCCCAACCCAGAATTTAGCATGAGGCCATAAATGCTTCACTGCCTGTGCTAAAACGTGAGCACATGAATGATTCAATGTGTTAAGTTCTTTTTCATTTAAGAAATCTCTCATTGTTTTCTCTCCTTCTTCTAATAAAAAGAGCCTTCATCCCAAAGGACGAAGACTCGTGGTACCACCTTTATTCGTTATCATACGATAACCTCTAGACTCTTAACGCGAGAAACGGCAATCTCTTTCGAGCGCAGCTCATAGGGAGTACCCCTATAAAGACCATAAAGACTTTCACCAGCCGTCTTCTCTCTACAATAGCGTTTCATAAGGACATATCCTATATCTTTGCTTTTAACAAGCTTCATTGTACAATACTCTTTTATTTTGTCAATATGAAATTGAAGATGTTAAGCAAAAACAAGTAAAAACTTGATAATACAATCAATAAAGAAGAATACGACCAGACACTCTGAAATAGTCAAGAAAGCTGGATAGCATTCGAAGAATTTCTTTAGCTGAGGTTCTATGACATATAGAAGAAATAATCCCATAAGACCCCATAATATTGAAAATATAATATTAATACGGCTTCCCGTACTTAATGGCATAATGGAATAATCCCATAACAAGCGATGGGTAAATCTTTCAAAGAATACGGAAGTCACCCATTCAAGAATGGTTGCGCCGGCAAATAGACGAATAAATGAATCAGCAACATTCTTTCCTTCACAAAGATGAATGGCTAATGTGATCCCTAGCCCATAAATTGGGCACCAAGGACCATTTAAAAAACCAGGTATAACCAGATAGCCACTGTATAGTGAACGGAATATTGTTTCAATAACCCATCCGCCAATACTGCCGAATGTGAATAGGAATAAGTTATATTTTACATTTTTAATTGTTTTATCAATAAACAATTCTCTTAATGATTGAAGTACTGTATTCATTAAAACCCCTCTTCCCACTTTTATTTAATATACCATACAATACTTATAAAATATAGAGGTTTTTTCATAATAAAACTAAAAAGAAAAGGATACCCTTTCGAGTATCCTTTCAAGAAATCAGCAGCTATTATTTTACTGTGATTAATTCTAAGTAGTTAGTCTGTCCGACAACACCTGGAGTACCACCAGTTACTAATACTTTTTCACCAGCAGCGATTCCGTTTTCTTTTGCTACAACGTTAGCTAAGTTTACTAAACCTTCTTTAGATTTCATTTCATTTACTAATACAGGTTTAACGCCCCAAGAAATTGCTAATTTTCTAACTGTTTTTTCATAAGGAGTAGCGGCAATGATTGGGCATTCTGGTTTGTATCTTGACATACGATTTGCAGTTCCACCTGTTTCAGTGAATGCGATGATTGCTGATACGTTGAAGTTTGTAGCGATCTGAGCTACTGACATACAGATTGCTTCTGAAGTATTGTCATCAGAAGTTCTGATTGCACGTCTTAATAAATGACCATAATCTAACTGAGATTCAGCTTTTAAAGCGATCTTGTTCATAGTCATAACTGCTTCTTCAGGATATTTACCCTGTGCAGATTCACCAGATAACATGATTGCATCTGTACCATCATAGATTGCGTTAGCAACGTCAGATACTTCTGCTCTTGTTGGTCTTGGGTTTTCCTGCATAGATTCTAACATCTGAGTTGCAGTGATAACTGGTTTACCAGCAGCATTACACATTTTAATTAACTTCTTCTGGATACCTGGAACGTCTTCAGCTGGAACTTCAACACCTAAGTCTCCACGAGCAACCATGATACCATCAGATACTTCTACGATTTCAGCTAAGTTTTCAACTGCTTCTACAGATTCAATCTTAGAGAAAATCTTGATATCTGGTTTACCACATTCACATAATAATTTCTTGATATCTAATACATCCTGAGGTCTTCTTACGAAAGAAGCTGCGATGTAATCAACGTTCTGTTCACAACCGAACTTGATATCTGATTTATCTTTTTCTGATAAGAAATCGAATGCTAAGATAGCACCTGGTACGTTGATACCACGAGTGTTCTTAACTCTACCATCGTTAGCAGCAACTGTATAGATTTCGTCACCTTCTACATGGTCAACTAATAATGCAACCTGACCATCGTTTACTAGGATAAATCCACCAGGTTTAACATCTTTGTATAATTCTTTGTAAGAAACTGTGAAACGATCAGCAGTACCTACGATTTCTTCTGGAGTGATTACTGAAACCTGACCTTTTTTGAATTCAGTAAATCCACCTTCGAAAGCACCTGTTCTGATTTCAGGACCTTTTGTATCAAGCATGATTGCTACATTAGTTCCTAATTCTTTGTTTACGTTTCTTAACTTATTCATCTTAGCTGTATGTTCTTCATAATCGCCGTGTGAGAAGTTACAACGCATTACGTTCATACCTGCTTTGATTAATTTTTTAAGCATTTCTTCACTGTCTGAAGCTGGACCAATTGTACAAACAATTTTAGTCTTTTTCATTTTATCTCTTGCCATTTTTAATCTCCTCTTTTACTTCGTAAAAATTCACGTATTTCTCGAGACTTTTCATCTCTCGACATGTATCTTAACAAACAAGAACAAAAAAAACAAGAGGTAATAAAGATGTGAACGTTTTCAATTCAATCTTTTTTACCTCTTGTTCATATTAACGTAATTTTAAAACGTCATCATACATTCCCTGAGGAACCTGTCTCTTATGTTCAAACAATGTTAAAATTGGTTCAGATTCAATTTCTTCACCATGCTGAACAACGCAAAGACCACCTTTTCCTTCTTCAAGAAGTTCAACGGCCTTAATACCCATACGTGAAGCTAAAACTCTATCACGTGCAGATGGTCTACCACCACGCTGCATATGTCCTAAGACGTTAGCACGAGTTTCGAATCCAGTAGCTTCTTCTACATGTTTAGCTAATTCATGAACATCAGTAATATGTTCAGTGATAACTACGATCGCATGTTTCTTATCTGAAGCTTTAGATAATCTTAACTGTTCAATAATTTTCTGTTCATCAAATCCAGTATGATTAGTTACGATAATTTCAGCACCTGCAGCTAAACCAGCGTTTACAGCTAAGTCACCACAAGTTCTACCCATTACTTCAAGAATAGTACATCTCTGATGAGATCCAGAAGTATCTCTTAATTTATCTAATGCATCAACGATAGTGTTTAATGCAGTATCAAATCCGATTGTGTAATCAGTATCTGGAATATCATTATCAATTGTTCCAGGAATACCGATACAGTTAACACCCATCTTTGTTAACTCTAAAGCACCATGGTAACTTCCATCTCCACCGATGACTACCAATGCTTCCAATCCGATTTTCTTCATCTGTTCGATAGCTTCTTCTCTGATCTTTGGATCTGCGAATTCAGGGAATCTTGCAGATTTAAGCATAGTACCACCAACATTGATGATATTACGAGTTGAATGTCTATTGAACTTATAGAACTGACCTTCATGAAGACCTTTGAAGCCTAACATGACACCATAAACATCGATACCTTTATTTAAACAAGTTCTTGCAACCGCTCTAACAGCAGCGTTCATTCCAGGAGCATCTCCGCCAGATGTTAAAACGCCAATACTCTTTACCATTTCTTTCTTCACCTCTCATTAGTTTTTTCTATGGACATTTTAGCACATTTCTTACTCACTAAACAATAATTAATATTGAATGTTTCATAATGATTTTAATGAACTTTATCAAAAAAAGAAAAGAAATGAAAAAATCAGTGTTTTTTCATTTCTCCTATTCCATCTTAAAAAAAACATATTATCTCTTGTTAGATTCTAAAGAAAGCTGTGTACAAAGAGACTTGATCTTAAGGGCAATCTTTTGGGCACGAATCTTTTCTGTCTTATCATTTTTTCTTAATAAATAAACATCTTTTAATTCATCAATGGTATACATGCTTGTCACAAATGTTGGAAGATGATTAATATCACGATAAGAAAGAATAGTTAGCAGAACTTCATCACGTGACCATGAAGTCACATTCTCTTCTCCAAGTCCATCGAGAAGAAGATAGGGAATATTTAGAATATGACTCAAGAATGAATCATCGCTGTAGTTTCCAAAGTGTGTCTTCATATCCAGAAGGAATGTCGGAAAATGACAGATGCCAACATCCTTTCCTGTTCTTGCCAGCTTATTCATAAGTCCTGCCATCAGCACGGTCTTGCCTGTTCCACTTTCTCCATAAAGATAGAGTCCCTTTTCACTTGGGGCCATAACATAGGCAAGAATAGATTTCAATGCAGCTTTATTGTTATTGGATAACTCTGTTGCTCTTAATGCATATTGATTATTAGATAAATCAGTCAAGGCTAAAGAAGAAGAGACATTATTGTAAAGGAAATGAGAAAGAATATGGGATTCCTGTTCTTTCATCTTGCCGTATTTACAATATTTAAGGGGCATATCAAATACACCATTTTCATAAGTCAAAACACGGCAAAGTCCCTTTGAGACTTTAGGACATGACTCAAGAGAAGTACATGATTCACACTGATCACGGTCTTCCTTGTAGTCGATCAGTTCTGCCCAATAGTCACCAAGCTTCTCCATTGAAAGATGATACTTATTTGCAAAATCCTTGATCGTAGGATCTTTCAATAGCTCATAAAGCGATTCTTCTTTTCTTTTTTGAATATCAGACTGAAGTTTTAATGTCTTTGATACTTGAATCATATATTAAATACCTTTCACTTTCTGCAGCATTGCAACGAGATCATCATTATCTAAAGGATCACTTATCACTTCTTCATTCGTGATTTCTTCTTTCTTTTCTTCCTCTTCGTCCTGTTTCCCTTTTCTAATACGCATTGCCTGTTCATAAGCCTGTTTTACTGTATGAATACGACGACGTGCCCATGAGGCACCAATTGTTTCACAGTAGGAACGAGGCAGCTTATTGTTATTGATTCCCATGACAAGTTCAATTAACACATTCACGACCCCAGGATTAAGACCTAGCTCTACCATCAGTGTTTCAGCAATAGAAAGATCATGAAGAACTGGTTTACCGCCACCTTGCTTACGTTTCAATAACTCATAGGGACTGATTGTTTCAAGGTAAAGAAGATGCTGATCTAAAGCTGAATGAGAATGAGAATTCATCTTAAACTGATCAGGCTGTGTACGATAGATTTCCTTAAGTGTAGAGAAGCTGTTCATCTTGTAGACATTCTTAGCTTTCTCTCTTAATAGACGTGTATCAATTTCCTGATTATGATAAGACTCTCTTACTACTGATGCTAATGTCAATGCATCAAGACTATAGATGATGGCCAACTGTTTAATAAGATCTTCATGAGCTGCAATCTTCTTATGGGGAATACCATAATCTCTAAGTGATTCATAGAATAATGATAAATCATACTCAACATGGAATTCTTCATAGCTTTCTTCATCTACATCTTTAAAGCTTAAAGCTCTAGCATTAGAAAGATCTACACTGTAGACATCAGTAAAACGTGAAGAGATATCTTCATAGTCATTTCTGTTTTCATGTGATGATTTAAAATAATGAATAGTAATATTCAATTGTTCTTCACCAAGCGTATGTCTTAATGCCTGCACTAGCACCTGATTGTGAAGAAACTTATTTAATGACAATGGATGCTGAACAACATAAAGATAGATTGTCTTTTCTTCCGATTGTCTAAAAGTACGAAGCAATCCAATTCCTTCTAGCATCTTGCAGGCATTTTCTAATTGATCTAATGAAATATTCAAATACGATGTAAGACGCGATAACCCACAGTAATGATGAAAGTGAGTCATTCTTTTAGATTCTTCATATAAAAAATGATAAACACTGTATGCTCTTTGTCCAATGAGAGGCAAATACAGATAGGAAAGAATATCTCTTTGACGTTCATCAATAGGATATGTTCTTTCACATATATAAAGATCTGTCTTAAAAAGCATGTTTAACCTCCCTTATGACATCATCCACCTGCTTGTAGAGTTCTTCAAGATTCCCATCATTATGGATGATATAATCTGCCCTTTTTTCCTTTTCAGCCAAGGACATCTGACTCATGATGCGCACATGCGCTTCTTCTTTAGAAAAATGATTTCTTTCCATGAGTCTTTTAAGCTGTATTTCATAGGAACATGACACAACAATAATGAAATCACATAAGATATCATACTGCTTTTCAAAAAGCAGTGGTACATCCAAGATGACTTCTTCATGTTTTTCAATTTCCTTTTCTATTTCTTCTCTAACATACGGAAGAACATAGGATTCTAAAATATCTTTTTCTTTTTGATCATGAAAAACAATCTTTCCTAATGCTCTCCTGTTGATTTCTCCTTCTTCTACAACCGTAGGAAAATGAGCACATACTAATTCATAAGGCTTCTTTCCTTTCATCAATGCATCATGAGCGATCATATCAGCATCGATAATAAAATAGCCTTTCTTCTTAAGATAAGAAGAAACCGTGCTCTTCCCTGTCGCAATACCACCAGTCAATCCAATTACTTTAGTCATCAAATGTATCCCTGATGCTTTCTATCACCTTAATGACATCAATAGAATCCTGATGTGTCATATAAGGAGATTCAATTTCAATATAGGCAATAGCTTGATGGACGGCCTTGATTTCAGGATAAAAATCATCCGGTGCTTTCGCAATGCAGGTCATTGATTCCCCATCATCGGTATCAATGACAGCTTCCATTGGACGATAGAACGGTGACATGGTAATAGTCCCTCTTGTCCCCTTGATAGTCATATCTCTTCTTTCTGGTGCATCAATACTGCAGGAGAAAGAGGCTGTTGTCCCATTTTCAAATGTGATTTCTACTTCATCATGAACATCAACACCATGTTCTTTTCTCACTTTTGATGAAATAGAAGAAATTGGTGAGTGAATATAATCTAAAATACTTGCGACACAGTATGTCCCAGTATCATAAAGTGCCCCACCTTGACTTTGATCAAAGAGATAGTGATCAGGATGATAGTCCACCTTTGAATTAAAGTGATTAGAAATATGTACAATATCACCAATGATACCTTTTTCTATTTCTTTATGTAGAATATGGGTCAAAGGCATGAATCTTGTCTTCATGGCTTCCATGAAGAACAGATGATGATCCTTGGCATACTTCGCTACTTCTTCCATCTCCTTGGAACTAAGCATCGCTGGCTTTTCACAAAGAACACATTTATTGTGTTCAAGAGCTTTCATGCTCCAATGATAATGAGAGCCGTGAGGCAATGCGATATAGACCACATCTACTTCTGGATCTTGAAGGAGTTCATCATAAGAATCATATAGCTTACAAGGATTATATGTCATGAAATCCTTTCTTTTTTCTTCACTATGACTCGCTCCTGCATAAAACTGTGCTTCTTCAAAATGAGAAAGACTTTCCACAAATCTATGAGCAATGCGTCCTAAACCTAATACACCCCACTGTAACATATCAATATCTCCTTTTCTGGCAGACGGGACAATAATATGTGCCACGTCCTCCTAACATTATTTTCTTTATTTCCCCATGACATTTCTTACATGTTTTTTGCATATGTACATCTAGCTGTACTTGAAATAAGCCATGGATGCCATTGGCATCAAATGAATGAATTGTCGTGCCGCCTTGTCTGATGGCTTCACTTAATACTTCATCACCAATAGAGATAAGCTGTGCCACTCTTTTCTTAGAAAGACGCTTTCCTCTTGTACGAGGATCCATGCCCATTCTAAAGCATATTTCATTCGCATAGATATTGCCTATTCCTACAAAAATATGCTGATCTAGTAAAAGCGTCTTAATTGGCAATGCACTTTTATGAAGCTTGTCATAGACATCTTCTACATGTGCATCATGAGGATCTACTCCTAGCTTATTAAATGGCGGATATGAAAGATAGTGTAATTTATCGCATAGTTTCATACGACCAAATTTTCTTGTATCATTGTATCTTAATTCACGGCCATCATTTAAATAAAACACGACGTGATCATGTTTATCTAATGGAGATCCCTGTGGTTTTATATTAAACTTTCCTTCCATTCTAAGATGGGATATAAAGGCGTAATCATCCAGAATGAAAATCAGATATTTGCCAAAACGATCGATGTCTCTAATATGCTGATCTTTTAAGACTCCTTTAAAGAGCGCTGTATCATCTTCTATTATCTTATCATAGAAAACATCCACCGATGTGATTTTTGCATCTAAGATAAAATGCTTCAATGTACGTCTGACTGTTTCTACTTCTGGTCCTTCTGGCATTTTATCACCTACTTAAGATCACACCAGTTATCAGCGTAATTGCCATCTACCTTTAATGGGACATCAAGTGTAAAGCATGTTTCCATTGCTTCTCTTACTACTTTTGTAAATTCTTCAATTTCTTCTTTATAGACATCAAAGATCAATTCATCGTGTACCTGAAGAATAATCTTAGATTTAAAATGATGCTTCTTGATTTCCTGATCTACCTTGATCATCGCAAGTTTCATGATATCAGCACCAGATCCTTGAATTGGCGCATTCATCGCAAAACGTTTCGCCTGTTCTCTTACCATGTAGTTTTTATCATGAATAGTTGGAATATAACGTTTTCTATTTAATACAGTAGAAACATATCCATCCTGTTCACAGTTCTTCACGATATTTTCCATATAGTCCCTGATTTCAGGATATGTCTCATAATACTTCGCAATAAATGCTCTTGCATCAGATAATGACATACCGATATCTTTAGCTAATCTGAATTCAGTCATACCATAGATAATACCGAAGTTGACCGCTTTAGCCTGTCTTCTCATATTGCTTGTGACTTCTTCATCAGCGACCCCAAAGACTAAGGCTGCTGTATGCGCATGAATGTCTTTTCCTTGCTTAAAGGCTTCAATCAAGCGTTCTACATGCGCTAAATGCGCAAGAATACGAAGTTCAATCTGTGAATAGTCAAGTGACATAAGATAGCCATGATCAGAAACGAAAGCCTTTCTGATCATCTTTCCTTCTTCTGTTCGAACAGGAATATTCTGTAAGTTTGGATCCACTGATGAAAGTCGACCAGTCTGTGTCAATGTCTGCTTGTACATTGTATGAATCTTGCCATCAGGGAAGATCTGATCCTGCAAACCTTTCAGATAAGTAGAAGACAGTTTTGTCAGCATTCTGTATCTTAATACCAATGGTACGATAGGATGCTGATCGATAATCTTTTCAAGAATATCCTGTGATGTAGAATAGCCGGTCTTTGTCTTCTTGCCATTCTTTAATCCTAGCTTTTCAAATAAGATTGTTCCTAACTGTTTTGGTGAAGCGACATTAAAGCTTTCTCCTGCCAATGTATGGATTTCTTCTTCTAGATGTCTTATATCTTCATCGAAATCATGATCCATCTTCTTAAGAACATCTACATCAACTTTAGCACCGGTCATTTCCATATCAGTAAGAATATGTGTAACTGGCATTTCAATATCTTCATAAAGATGATACTGTTCTTCTTCCTTAAGTTTCTTGATAGCTTCTTCTCTTAATTCATAGATTGCTCTTGCTTTTGAGACACAGTCTTTCGCAAGCAGATCATCTTCTGGGATATGATGTTTTGCCCCTTTACCATAGACTTCTTCATCATACATGATGTCATCGTATTCATAGAAATCACAGACATTCTTCATGTTTTCCTTAATAGAAGGAGAAAGCACATATGTTGCTAGGGAAAGATCGAAATCAAATCCTTTGATATCAATGCCATTCCATTTAGCTCCAGCCATGCATCCTTTGATCGCAAAGCCATACTTTTTCTTGTTTTCATCTTGAAGATAATCAATGAACGCCTTGTCATTTAAGGCATCTTCAAAAGAGATGAAGTAAGATTGTTCATCATTGTAAAGACCAAATCCTAAAATAATGGATTTATGATAGTTTTCATCAAAGATGGATACATAAAGTGCACTATCTTTCTTGATTTCTGGCATCTTAGAAACAATCTCATATTTTAAAGCACTTCTTTTTGGCTTTTGAGAAAGTGTCAATGATTTAAGAAGAGAATTCATCTGGTATTTTGTATAGAACTCTTTTAATTTATCAAAAGCAAACCCTTCGTATTTAGCAAAGTCAAGGTCGATGTCCAATGGGACATCTTTTAAGATGGTTGCCACTTTCTTTGAAATCAAGGCATCATCCTTGCCATTTCTTACTTTTTCTCCTAGTTTTCCTTTGATTTCTTCCGCATGCTCTACGATATCTTCAATTGATCCAAACTGATGAATAAGCTTTAACGCTGTCTTTTCTCCTACACCCTTGATTCCTGGAATATTATCAGCTGTATCTCCCATTAATCCTAATAAATCTCTTACCTGGTCAGGAGTGATATCCCATTTTTCTCTTAAGACCTCAGGCGTGTAGATATCTAATTCTGTTACCCCTTTGACTGTACGATAGATTGTCGTCTTATCGCTACATAGCTGGAAAGCATCTTTATCTCCTGTATAGATAGAGACCTTAAGATTGTTTTCTTCCCCAAATTTAGCCAATGTACCGATGATATCATCACCTTCAAAGCCTTCTTTTTCACAATATGATACATTGTGTGCATCAAGGTATTCTCTTACAATCGCAAACTGAGGGATCAATTCATCCGGTGTTGCTTTTCTTTGTGCCTTGTATTCTTCCATCAGATCATTTCTGAAGGTATGTTTTCCATAATCAAAGGCAACGATGACATACTTTGCATTCTGTTCAAGAATTTTATCCATCATTCTTGCAAATCCAAAGACACCATTAAGAGGAATGCCATCCTTGTTAATCATATAATTTCCCATATATCCAGTCGCATAAAATGCTTTAAACAATAGGGAATTTCCATCAATCAATATTAGTTCATTCATTATTTTATTTCCTTTACTTTATTTACCACAAGTGAGAGTGTCTCTCTCATTTGTACTCTTACTTCCATAGCTACTATCTTACCACGCTTAAGTGAATCTTTATAGCGTTCATATGATTGAGAAAAACAAACACAATCCTGCTGACTTGTATCATCTTGTCCTTCGATAAAAGCCATTTCTCTTCCTCTTTTATCGACGACACTTTTGACTCTGCTAATGCTCATAATGACATTGATGCTCTTTCCTACATATTGACTTACATCACATAATGAAATAATAGGAATAGAGAGCTTCTCTTTTACATAAGTCAAAGGATGTGTTGTTAAGTATAATCCTAATACTTCTTTTTCTTCTTCAAGCTTTCGATAGCGATCTTCTTTAATATAATCGAGAATAGGTTCTTCATCTACACCAATAGTGTTTTTCAAGTGAACATATTCTACCATCTTATCCAGATTACCTTTTATATACGCGCGATTCTTTTCAAATTCATCAAAGGCCCCCGCTTCAATAAGCGCATCCATCATGCTCTTATTCATACGTGTCTTTTCCATTCTAGCCAAGAAATCATAAAGATCAATAAATGGACCTTTTTCTCTTTCTTCACTGATACTGCGATAGCCAGCATAGCCAACATTCTTAATGGCTGTCAAAGAATAGCGAATGCCTTCTTTCTCTACTGTAAAACGATCCGTTGACTTATTGATCGAAGGAGAAAGAATCTTTACGCCATACTTCTTTGCTTCCTGAATACAATGCAATTTCGTTGAAGAAGATGCCCCCACATTAGATAAGATGGATGCAAAGAAAATACGTGGCGCATTTGCCTTGAGATAGGCTAACTGATACGCAATGATCGCATAAGCTACACTATGGGACTTATTGAAACCATAGTTTGCAAACTTTTCAATTAAGTTGTAGATTTCCACAGCTTTCTCTTTAGAATGACGATTTTTTATCGCCCCTTCAATAAATTCCTCTTTCATCATCTGCATAGCCTTGATATTCTTCTTAGAAATCGCCTTTCTAAGCATATCTGCCTTTCCTAAAGAAAAGCCAGCGATGATTCTCGCAATCTGCATAATCTGTTCCTGATAGATAATAATGCCATATGTTGATGAAAGAATACTCTTCAATTCTTCAGTTAAATAGACAATCTCCTTTTGATTTGCTCTATTTTTAAGATACAAAGGAATATTATCCATCGGTCCTGGACGATACAAGGCTATAGCCGCAATGATATCGTTTAGCTCTCTAGGTTTCATACGTCTTAATAGATTGCGCATTCCCGCTGATTCTAGCTGGAAGACACCAAACGTATCCCCACGCGACAACATTTCATATGTCTTTTGATCATTGAGAGGAATATCCTGCAGTGAAAGATCATAGCCTTCTTTATGTAGATCTTTAAGTATATAATCAATCATTGTTAAGTTCTTTAAGCCAAGAAAGTCCATTTTTAATAGTCCTGCTTTTTCAATGTAATCCTTGGAATACTGTGACATCACCATATCTGAAGGACCAATCACAAGCGGTACACTTTGACTTAATGGTCTTCTTGAAAGAACAACCCCTGCTGCATGCATGGAAATATTACGTGGCAGATGTTCTACAACACTCATTGCCCCAATAAGTTTACGCAGGGCTTTATTTTCATTGATAAGACTTTGAAAAGAAGCAGAAGTCTGATAGACTTCCGTAATCGTCTTCTTGTTCTTTGGTCCTGTTGGGACCATCTTCGCAATCATCTCTAATCGAGGAAGCGGAACATTCATGACTTTCCCGATATCCTTGATTGCGACACGTGGGCCATAGGTTGAAAATGTGACAATCTGACAGACATGATTTTGTCCATATTTTTCTATGACATAACGTACGACTTCGTCACGTCGATCATCCTGGAAGTCGATATCGATATCTGGCATGGAGACACGTTCTGGATTAAGGAATCGTTCAAATAGTAGATCGTAGGCTAATGGATCTACATTCGTGATTCCTAACACATAAGCCACAAGACTTCCGGCTGCTGAACCTCTCCCTGGACCTACGAGGATATGATGTTTCTTTGAAAATTGTACGTAATCCCAGACAATGAGGAAGTAATCATCAAAGCCCATAGAATGAATAACATCAAGCTCATAGCTTAATCGTTCAATATAAGGCTTCGTTACCCTCTGCCCTTTAAATCTTTTCTTCAGCCCTACTTTGCATAGCTCTCTTAAATAAGTTTCAGCACTCACATTGGCAGGTGTAGGATAAGCAGGAAGATTCTTGATTCCTTGAGGAATAGTTGCCTTGCACATCTGTACAACACGCGCTGTTTCCTCCATCAATGATGCTGGAATGCATGCTTTGATTTCTTCTTCACTTTTAAGATATCGTTCGTCACTTACCACTTCATATTGTACAGGAAGTGTGCGTCCCTCCTGACTAGCGCTCATAAGATCGACCGCAAGGGCATCCTGCTTTCTTAAGTAACATACGTCATTTCCCCATAATAACTTAATATTAAGATATTTTGCTAAAGCGATCAGACGTTCATTTCTATTTTTTTGTAAGGCGATATGATGATTTTGAATCATGATGTAATAATGATCCTTAAACATCTCTTTAAATCTTCTTAAATATTTTTCAGCTTCCTTTTCCATATCTTTTAAGACAAGTCGTTCTACTATGCCTTCATCGGAGGCAGAAATAATAAGAAGATGGGCTACATAGGGGATCAGATCATCTAAAACAATGGCTCTTTCTTTAGAAAGATTGATCTTGCTTGTTAAGGAAATAAGATCAAAGTATCCCTGATCATCAATGGCAAGCAATGTCATAGGATAATGTTCTCCATTGATAAGAACTGTTGCTTCTAGACCAAATATAGGCTTGATATTGGCCTTTGTACACTCTTCATAGAATTCATAGGCGCCATACATATTATCTTTATCACATAAAGCTAAAGCATCAATATGTTTCTCTTTAGCCATCTTGACAAGATCTTTTATTAGAATTGTACTTCTTTGAAAGCTGTAGGCACTTTTTATTTGTAGATGTCCAAACATGATCTTCACCACCTTTACATTGCAATTATTATACCAAAGAGTAAATCAAGAAAAAAGCGATACAAAAGAAAAAGAGACCGTAGTCCCTTTATCCTAAAGTTTTAATCTGTCCTAATACATCCTGACACTTCTCTAAAGCAGCCTTGTGTCCAATAACACACACGCTTGCCATTTTACCCATTTCGTCCAATGTATCCGCAATATCTAGTAATGCATCATTTTTCATTTCAAGCATTTCATTACGATATAGACATTCTTTTTCATAATCGATGCCTCTTAGATAATTGCCATCAGCCAATTCACCTTGAGAGCGGGCACTTCTCAATGGTTCACATTTAGCAATAGAACTGATGATAAACTGTTCTACATCACCATTTTCTTTTACAAATGTTCTTAGATAATCTCCCGCATGACGATAGATAGAAAGACTTCTAGCAACATCTGGATCACGATAAGAGTAATAAGCCAATGTACCTAGACTACCGCTCGCAAAGCCAGTACCATAAGCGCCACCTTTGACTCTGACTTCATTCCATAAATGATCAAATGAAAGCATTGTAGAAGCTACTCTCCAGACACCTGAATACTGTCTATGAAGGGCATAGAGATTATAAGCTAAGCTGGCATAAGATACCCCATTTGGAATTTCAATACCAACATTTTCTGACTGTTCTACATTTAAATGTGTTCCTTCTATTTCTGATGATTCATCGAAAGCATCGACCAATGGCTTAACTAATGATGATTCTAATTCATCATAAGAAGTTGAAGATGTCAATCCAATAAGCATTCTATTTCTAGTCAACTGCTGGGACTGTACTTCTCTTAGTTTTTCAATGAAGGCATCTCCCTTTTCTTCAAATGAAGAAGAAAGATCTTTCAAGTAGAAATAAGCATCCAAGCCATCCATCACTTCATTGAAGAATGCTTCTTTTGAATAAGAAGAAAGCGCTCTTCTCATCGCATACTGATGACCACTATTGATAATATCATTTCTAAATCCTTCCTGTACCTGCAATAGAAGCGGTTTAATGAAGTCTTTACGTGTAAAATCAGTTTCACATAAGATCTCTTTAATAAGTCTGATTGCTTCTGAAACCTTTGAAGAAAGGACATTACATTTAGCAATCAAGAAGATACGGAGATCATCAGTGTGACCAGGCATAGAAGTTGAACCTAAATCAAAGCTCAATCTTCCAGTGTTGCCTTTCATGTCAATAAGAAGCTGTGTAAGTTCTCTTTTTGTTGGAAGACTTCCTAAAAGATTAGGGAAGAACGAGATTGCACTTAATGTTTCTTTATCTTTTACATCAAGTTCAAAGTAGACATTCAAGTAGACAATACCTTCATTGCCAAATGGGTGAACAAGCACCTTGACTCCATCATATTCACGAACATCAGTAGGAATCTTTTCTGGTAATGGATTCATATCTTTAAGTGATAAGTGTGGAATTGTCGCAAGGGCTTCAGGTGTATCCTTAGCTTTCTGCCATTCATCCAATGCCTTATTTTCTTCAATATGTTCCACTTTTTCTTTTTCTGTCATTTCATTGACACGTGAAAGCAGTCTTTCTTTTTCCTTCTGTTTTTCCTCTTGATCCAATGTCACACTAGGAACAGCCGTAATGGATACAAACTGATCTTCAAATAATTCTTTTAGAAGATCTTCATAGTAATGTGTATCAAGATCTTTTCTCAATGATGCAAACATATCATTGTATGTTAAATAGGTAGCTGGATCTCCATCATAGAGCCAGGCGTTAAGTACCTGAATATTATGCATTAACGCTTTCGGTTCTCCAACATCTCTTGCTGCAAATTCCATCTGGTTCAATGATGCTTCAAGCTGTTTTTTATTTAAGCCTTTTTCTAATAGTTCATCAATGACCTTCTTGATTGTTGCTCTGATTTCTTCAAGACGAGAAGCTTCTGTATTGACTGCTTGAACCTGGAAGAAGGCCTGTTCAATACCATCAGTTAATACTGTATAGAAATCCTGTGCGAGATGTGCATCCAAGATTGCTTTTTTTAATGGAGCTTCATTAGAACCAGTCAAGTAGTCACTTAAAATATTAATTGCAGAAAGTTTCTTCTTTTCTTCATAGCTTGCAATAACTTTACCAAAGGAAATCTGTGTACGCTCACTGGCATCTTCTCCTTGAGCAAGAGGGTATAACATTGTGATATCTTTCTTTTCCACATTATCCTGCATTGGCAATGCATAATCTTCATTGTTTTCTTCATATCCACTTAAGTAAGTGCTGATTTCCAAAAGGACACGATCAATATTCATATCCCCTTCTAAATAGAAGTAAGCATTAGAAGGATGATAGTATTTCTTATGATTAGCAATAAACTCTTCATAAGTTAAATCAGTGATCGCTTCTGGTGCACCACCAGAGACATACTGATAACAGTTATCAGGATAAAGCTGTCTCATCATCTCATTATCGATACGTGTATTAACAGAAGACGTAGCACCCTTCATTTCATTTAAGACAACGCCCTTATAGACAGGTTCTTCATCAAGACTGCGCATTTCATAATGCCATCCTTCCTGTAGGAAAATATTCTTGTTTGTATAGATGGCTGGTTTAAATACCGCATCAAGATAAACCTTTGTTAAATTCATGAAATCCTGTTCATTCTTGCTTGAGACAGGATACATTGTCTTATCTGGGAAAGTCATCGCATTTAAGAATGTGTTCATCGATGACTTTAGTAGTTCTACAAATGGTTCTTTTACAGGGAAATTATCTGAACCACATAATACAGAATGTTCAAGAATATGGAATACGCCTGTATCATCGCTTGGTAATGTCTTAAAAGCGACTGAGAATAGCTTATTGACATCCTTAGTTGCCAAATAAATAAGCTTAGCACCAGTAGGATGAACAAATTCTAATAGTTCTGCTTTTTGTTCTTCAATATATCTTTTATTTTTAAGTGTAAATCCATGAAGGATTTCTCCTAGTTTCATCATTTTCATATTCCTCCTTAGAGTAAGGTTCATTATACATCAATTTCTTATCTTCGTGTGCTTAAATGACTAAAAAAGAACATGAATTTAATCATGTTCATTAATATAGCTCTGAATACGTTCCTGAACCATTTCTGCAATCTCAGTACTTGTGAGATCTTTGTAGTCATCATAGGTTACTGGTTCAAAGAAGTGAATAGCACAATTTACCTTTTTTAATGAATTATAATCCAAGACTTTAAAACAGTTGATCATGGCACATGGCACAATTGGTGCTTTTGCATCAATTGCGGCCTTGAATGATCCACCTTTAAATTCAAGAAGATGATTCCCTTCACGAGAACGTGTTCCCTCTGGGAAGATCACAGCTGGTAAACCATCTTTTAATTCTTTTGTAGTAGAACGAATGACCTTCATGGACTGACGAAGATTCTTTCGAGAAATAGCATGATATTCCATATTATCAAGAACATCTGCAGCTAAAGAAATTTTTCTTAATTCTTCTTTGTAGACAATCTTGAATGGCTGATCTAAGGCATCAAATAAAGCAAGAATATCAAAGAGTCCCTGATGATTAGGTGTTACAAGAAAGCCCCCTTCTTTTGGAAGATATTCTGTACCAGAGATATCAAGTTTCACTCTTGCTCTTCTTGTTGCTTTTCTTAAAAGTTTTCTTGTCCAGTTAATACGTTCTTCTAAAGAATAGCGTTCTGGATGTTTTTTATACCTTTTAATCTGAAAAATAAGAAAAGGTATTTCAAATAGGAATCTTATTACAAGATATACGAGTCTTAACATATTATACCCTTCTATATACTTCTAATGTAAATGTTTCAAATGGTCTTTTTTCCACACAGGTATATCCCATATCATCAAATGATGGGAAATATGTTTCTCCTGTGTGCTTTCCTGGAATACGAGATAATAGAATTTCATCTGCCAATGGCAATGCCTGCTTATAGATATTAGCACCACCACAAATGAAAAGATCTTCCCCTCTATCTTTATATTCCTGAATGACATCTTCTAATTGATGTCTTACTTCTACTTCATCTGAAGTAAAATCACTTCTTGTTAAAATGATAGTCTTGCGCTTAGGCAATGGACGAGATCCCATTGCCTTAAATGTATTCATTCCAAATAATACTGTATGATTGAGTGTTGTTTTCTTAAAGTGCTTTAAATCTTCTGAATTAGACCAAGGCATCCCATTTTTTGTACCTTTTTTTCCAATGAGAAGATCCTGATCTGCTGCAACGATAATTGTGATCATTAAACGCTCACCTTTCCTACTAGTTTTCCATCTGATACATAATCTTCAATCTTGATATCTTCAATCTTGAAATCAAAGATGGATTTCACTTCAGGATTCAATACAAGACGAGGCTTTTTCTTTGGCGTTCTTTGAATTTGTGTTTTTACAACATCCACATGATCTAAGTAGATATGTGTATCACCTGTCGTATGCACAAACTCTTTTGGTTCATAGCCACAAACCTGTGCAATCATGCATGTCAATAAGGCATAAGAAGCAATGTTAAAAGGTACCCCTAAGAACATATCAGCACTTCTTTGATAAAGCTGACAGCTTAAATATTTCTTATCGCTTGAAACATAGAACTGCATTAATGTATGACATGGTGGCAAAGCCATCTCATCTACCTGAATAGGATTCCATGCACTGATGATATGTCTTCTTGAAAATGGATTATTTTTTAGACCATCAATCAGTTTAGCAAGCTGATCTACACCCTGATAATTAAAGTTTCTCCACTGTGCTCCATAAACTGGTCCAAGATTGCCATGCTTTTTCGCAAAGTCGTCATCTTCTTTAATCTTTGCGACAAACTCTTCCAATGTTTCACCATTATAGTCATCGCTTTTCTTGAAAGCTTCATATGGCCATTCATTCCAGATACGTACATTTCGATCTACTAGATATTTAATATTCGTATCTCCTTTTATAAACCAAAGCAATTCTTCCGCGATGGGTCTTATAAACATCTTCTTTGTGGTCATCAATGGGAAACCATCACGTAAATCATAACGTGTCTGCATACCAAAAACACTGATTGTTCCAGTGCCGGTACGATCTTTTCTGACTTCTCCGTGATCTAATATATACTGTAATTGGTCAAGGTATTGCTGCAATGTAAATCCCTCCTCTAAATTTTATATCATCATACCATATCTTCTCCATTTTTTAAAAGAGTATTCTTATCTTATTGCTTTATTCATTAACATTCCTAAAAAAATAAGCTATAATATCCCCTGTTGGAGGAATGATATTATGTCTTTTAAAAGTTCAAAAATTGCCATTGTCGGAGTCGGCAATGTCGGTGCTACAACAGCTTATACCATTATCAATCAGGGATTATGTGAAGAAATCGTCCTTATTGATGTCAATAAAGAAAAAGCAGTCGGTGAAGCCCTTGATATGCAGCATTCTATTTTCTTTATGAACAGAAATATCAATGTACATGCTGGTGATTATGATGAATGCAAAGATGCGGATATTGTCATCATTACCGCAAGTGTCCCAATGGATCCTAATGCGACTAACCGATTAGATATGCTTAGCGGTTCTAAACGTGTGATGAAATCTATTATTTCAAGTATTATGGGAAGTGGATTTAACGGAATACTTTTAGTGATCTCTAATCCAGTAGATGTAATGACATACTATGCATGGAAACTTTCAGGATTACCAAAGAATCAGGTTATCGGTTCAGGTACAACACTTGATACCGCAAGACTTGCAGTAGAAATTTCTAACCTCTTTGATCTTGATTCAAAAAGCATTTCTGCTTATGTCATGGGTGAACACGGCGACAGTGAATTTGTTTCATGGAATACTGCCACAATTGGTGGAAAACGTCTTATTGATGTCATGAATGATAACACTGAACGTGTCAATGAAGAATCATTTGATAATCTTAAAGAACAGACAATCAAGGCAGGATGGGAAATCTTCCATCGTAAAGGTTCTACAACCTACGGTATTGCAGCGAGTGCTGCAGCGATTGTAAAATCAATCTTATTTAATGAAAACAAGATTCTACCTGTTTCTGTATATCTTGAAGGAGAATATGGACTAGATGGTGTCTATCTTTCAGCACCAACGATCATCAATAACACTGGCGCAAAAGAAATTGTAGAAATCAATTTAGCTGAAGATGAAAAGAAAGCCATGGATGCTTCTAATGATATCGTGAAGTCTTTCTATGAAGCCTTAAACGATTAAAAAAGATTCCCTAGGGAATCTTTTTTGATATTTCTTCTACCATCTTGTTGGCATCTTCATCATTGATAAGATGATAATCACAAGCACTCTCATAGAGTGCTTTTCTTTCGTTAAATAAAGCATAAAGCTTATCAGCGCCATCTTTTAGAAGCGGTCTTCCGCTTGTATCGACATCATTGACAATGTGGTCAATAGGACGATCAAGATAAAATACTGTACCCATCTTTTTAAGAAGTTGTGCGTTGCCTTCTTTCTTGATGACCCCGCCGCCCATCGCAAAGACAGTATTTTTCTTTTCAATAAAATCTTTTAAACATTCGCTTTCTTTTTGACGGAAGTAATCTTCAGAGATAGCGAACATATCAGGAATGCTCATCTGATATTTATTGACAAGATAATCATCTGCATCAATGAAATCATAATGAAGCTTTTTGGCTAAGAGCTTTCCAATAGTGCTCTTTCCACATCCCATGATACCAATCAATACTATATTCATACGCCTTTCCTTTCGTAATTGCCAAGCAATCTAAACTGATCTGTGCTGACTTTTAGTTCCTGTAATGCGGCTAAAACATTGTAATCTCCTAGATTGCCATCGATATCTACATAGAAGCAGTATTCCCAAGGGTTACCTGGCAACGGACGAGATTCAATTCTTGCCATGTTAATAAAGTGGTCTTTAATAATGCGCATGACTTCGAAAAGAGAACCAACTTCATGTCTTAATGTGAAGGCCATAGAAATACGTTCTGCATCAATTGGTGCTTCAAGTTCTCTGCCAATCACAATAAAGCGAGTATGATTGCTTTTATCATTTTCAATACCTGGCGCAAGAATATCCAATCCGTAAAGTTCAGCTGCTTCGCTTGAGGCAATAGCGCCAACTGTTGGATCGTTGAGTTCTGCGACAAACTTAGCTGCTACCGCAGTATTTCTATAACGGTGTTTTCCAATATGATGTTCATCAAGGAACTTAGATGTCTGCAATAATCCCTGAGGATGAGAATAGACGTCCTTGACATCTTCAATCTTAGCGCCTTTAACCCCCAATAGATTTTGAGAAATATAGAGCTGCTGCTCACCGACGATAAAGAATTCATACTGTGTGATGAAATCATAATTATCATTGATTGCTCCAGTAGAAGAGTTTTCTAGTGGAACAACACCATAATCAATTTCATTTTTCTTTAATGCTTCAAAAACATCTTCAAAACGTTCATAGTTCTGATTATTGACTTCGCCAAAATATTTCTTTGTAGCCTGATAAGAGAATGACCCAGGAACACCCTGATAGCCAACCTTGATTCCTTCTCTTCTTGGCTGAGCGATCTTCAATGGACTATTAGGCATCAAGGATGCCTGATAGGCTCTTGAGATATTCATATTATTGGTAATAAAGTTTTTAATGTAATTTAATAGCCCCTTATTCTTGACTCTTGCAAGATTCTTATTGATGACTTCTTTTTCACGTTCTTTTTGAAAAATCTTCATGCCGTGTTCTACTTTATATTTCACAACATCTCTAGAGACAGCCATTCTTTTTTCAAAAAGTCTGATTAATTCTGCATCAATTTCATCAATTTCCTGTCTGCATGTCTTTAAATCTTTCATAGATCCTCCATCATATCAAGCAATCCGATTGCGGCCATAGCTTCTACTACTACGAGTACTCTTGGCACAATACATGGATCATGTCTTCCTACGACATTTACTGTATCATTAGTCTTTGTTTTTACATTGATTGTATCTTGTGTTAAAGAGATGGATGGTGTGGGCTTTACACCAACAGTAAAGATGACTGGCATTCCGTTAGTGATACCTCCAGTAATGCCGCCATTATGATTAGTACGTGTCTTTACCTGTTCTTCTTCATAATAATAAGAATCATTGGCTTCACTTCCATACAATGATGTAATATCATCCAGATCACCAAATGAAACACTTTTTACTGCTGGAATTGAAAATAACAATGGAGAAAGATGTGCTTCTACACTATCAAAGAATGGGTTGCCTAGTCCTGCTTTTACACCGGTGATGGCACATTCGATCTTTCCACCTACGCTATTTTGATGCATGCGTGCTTCTTCGATGACTTCCTGCATTTTAATGAAAGCTTCTTCATCGATGGTAGGCTGATATCTCTTAAAATCATCACTGATGTCATGAGGAAAACGTGAATCCTTGACATCCTTGATAGAAAGAATATGCGCCCCGATATGAATACCCTTTTCTTTTAGAATCTGTTTAGCGATAGCTCCCGCAAAAACAATCGGTGCTGTCAGACGCCCGGAGAAATGTCCGCCTCCTCTTACATCATTAAAGCCGTGATATTTTACATAAGCAGGATAATCACTATGTCCCGGTCTCATTTTTTCTTTAAGATAGCTGTAGTCCTTAGAGTGTTGAGAGGTGTTGGCAATCATGGCACAAAGTGGTGCACCTGTTGTTATGCCATCAACGACTCCACTCATGATTTCTACTTCATCAGCTTCTTTTCTAGGCGTACTCATTTTATTTTGTCCCGGTGCTCTTCTTTTCATTTCTGCTTTGATCATATCCATATCAAGCTTAAGACCTGCAGGAAGATTACCGATCACAATACCAATGCCCTTTCCGTGGCTTTCTCCAAATAAAGACAATTCAATATGATGTCCCCAATTAGCACTCATGATATTGTCCTCCTAATTTTTTATAATCTTCAAAGAAATGAGGATAGCTCTTGCGTACACATAAAGCATCGTCAATTTCTAATGGTGATGTTAATCTTGTGGCTAGAATCGCTTCACTCATGGCCATACGATGATCATTGAAGCTTATCAGTTTGCCTCCATGCAAACTATCTTGACCAATGATAGTTAAGCTATCTTCTGTTTCTTTTACTTGAACACCACATGTTTCAAGCATAATGCGTGTGGCTTCTAAACGATCACATTCCTTAATGCGAAGACGCTGCGCATTGATAATATGACTTGTTCCCTTGGCAAATGCACAAGCTACACCAAGAGCAGGAATAATATCTGGAACCTGTGAGGCATCAATCGTTGTTGCTTTAAGCTCTTCTGCTTCCATCTTGTAACCCTCATCAGTCTTGATAAGCTTAGCTCCCATTCTCTCTAGAATAGGAATAATGTCTCTATCACCCTGACGTGAAGATAAGTTCATATTAGTAAGCGTTATATCATGTCCTATTGCGTCAGCGACCAAGAAAAAGGCTGATTGTGAAAAGTCAGCTTCTACATTATAGTTAGCTGCATGATATTGCTGATGTGGGGGGATGATAAAACGTTCATAGTTTTCATTGATGATCGTAATTCCAAAATGTTCAAGCATCTGTAATGTTAAATCAATATAAGCTTTTGATTCAAGCTTGGTTGTAATGACAATATGGGATTCTCCTTCTAGTAGAGGCAAAGCAAAAAGCAATCCGGTAATAAACTGTGAAGAGACATCTCCTCGCATATGGAATGTGCCTGGTGTAAGTGTTCCTTCTACATGAAGATCAAGCACATCTTTCTTGTAGCTATAGGAAATACCTTTTCTATCAAAGATGTCATAGTAAATATCCAAAGGACGCTTACCTAGCTGACCTTTTCCAGTAAAATGTGTCTTTGTCCCTTTTACACAGGCAAGTGGAACCATAAAACGAAGCGTAGAACCTGATTCTTCACAATTCATTTCTGCTTCTTTACTAAAAGAAGAAAGACCTTCAATAGTTACGGTACTGCCTTTTACGACAATATGAGCACCCAGTGCTCTCATACAGCCGATTGTTGCTTCAATGTCTTTAGACATAGAGACATCACCAATCACACTTACCCCCTTTGATAATGAAGCGCAGATAATGGCTCTATGGGCAAGTGATTTTGATGTTGGCAAAGCCAATAATCCCTGAAGCTTTGATGATTCAATGCATATTGGTTTCATTTACACAACCTCACTTGTCAAAATAAATGTATTTTCATCTTTATGAATAAAGTAATCGCCAATATCTTTAAGCAATACAAAAGAGAATGATTTATTGATATTCTTCTTATCATGTGAAATAGCTTCTAATAGTTCTTTTGTATTCACATCAGCTTTTAATGGGAGATCATAGTGACGAAGTACTTCTACAATACGATCAGCAGTCCCTTTCTTTGTTAATCCTTGTTCTTCCGCAATACGCGTAATAGCTACCATACCAATAGCGACAGCTTCTCCGTGAGAATACTTTTCATAATGATAGTGCTGCTCTATTGCATGACCGATTGTATGTCCGAAGTTTAAGCAAAGACGATCTCCAAAATCAAAGAGGTCTTTTTCTACGACATCTCTTTTGATATCTACACAACGATAAATGATTTCATCAATATCTTCATACAGTGCATCAAAGTTTTCATAGTTAGCCATTCTTTCAAAGAAAGCTTCATCTTTAATACAGCCATACTTGATGACTTCTCCCATACCATCCTTGATGAAATGAGGATCCAATGTCTTTAATGTCAATGGGTCAATAAGGACAAGAAGAGGATGCTTAAAAGCACCGACAAGGTTCTTTCCTTCAGGGACATCCACTGCCACTTTTCCTCCTACACTTGAATCCACCTGTGCTAATAGTGAAGTAGGAATCTGAATAAACTTGATGCCTCTTAAAAATGTTGCTGCTACAAATCCTGCAAGATCTCCTACAACGCCTCCACCCAGGGCAATAATCAAGTCTGTTCTGGTCATATGATATGCTAACAGCTTTGAGTAAAGTTCTGGAAGATGATCGAACTGTTTTGATGGTTCTCCATGTGGGATAACGATCTCTCCTACAGTATATTTTTCACTTAATTGTTTTTTTAGTTTTTCTCCATATAATGGATAAACATTATCATCAGAAATGATGACAATGCGTTCTCCTTCAAATAAAGATGAGATAGAAGATAACGCATGATCTAAAATGCCCTTCTCAATGACGATATCATAGCTATCCTTCTCTAAATTCACACGCATTTTCATAATTGTGTCCCCCTATTTAAGAAAGCTCCCATCCTAAAAGGACGAGAGCTTGTGATAGTCCATTACAGATTTAAGATAAAATAATGTTTTTTCTCTCATTTTATTGAAATAATCTTATTATTTATGCCATTATTTGTCAATATCTAAAATTTTCATCAAAAGCAATAATGATTCAATAATTCCTTATGTCCATTCTTAATATAGTCATGATATGAAGGATAAGCAAAACGTGAAGTCCCTGTTTTAGCGTTATGCTCATAGATCACATCACCATGATCATAAAACTTCAGATCTATTTTCTTATAGAGATCATAATTCTCTTTCAAAAAAGAAATAATTTCCTTGTTGAGCTTATAACCACATCTTCCCTTTTCCCCTAAATGAAGTGTCTGTATTAAAAGACGTTCACTTATATGATACGTCTTCATTTCTATCTCATCCGCATGCTTGAATGTATAATCCATCAATGACGAATAAAGAGATATGCAGTTGCTGTCAATCAAAGTTAATTCTTCCATGATATCCCCTCCAAACAAAAAAAGATTGAATTTCTTCAATCTTTCTAAATGATATAAGACTTAATGACTTTAGTCTTACGAGAAAAATCCTTGTCTATCTTTTCAAAATCCGAGCGATCTTTCTCATTGATAATCAACACCTGAATCTTCGTACTGTAAAGAGCAGCAAGCGTCTCTTTATGAGTACTGTAGATACATGGTGTAATACTCTGTTTTAAAGATGAAGAAATATTTTCTACAACATCATTAATTCTATGTGCATCATCGCTCATATAGCCAAATGCACTATTATTAAGGTCATACAATGATTTTGCCTTATCACTGCTTTCGACAAGAACACTGTATCGTTCACGATCTTGTGCATAGCCCTTCATCCAGCCAAACACCTGTTTCTTTTCAAAAGAAGTCCAGCTTCCTACAATTAAAAAAATACATATCGCCAACTGTACGACCTTAGCGATATAATTAATGCCAATCGGCTGTTTTACTCTCTTGCCTTTCACTTTAATCAAGCGAGGCTTCTCAAGCTTGTAGAGGAGCATATTGACAAGCAATAAAGATACTCCCATAAATAATGATGAAGTAAAATGCATTTCATCATTAATGTAGGATACTAATAAAAACATAAAAATAAGCATTAGGCTTATCATAAACAATAATCTTCTTTGAACTATATTTTTGCCTTGCTTATCCATGTTTTCATCCTCCTATGTCACTATTATATAGGAAAATCAGTATTCTTTACAAGGTTAAGGACAAAAAAGAAAAAAAGGTGTCATTATATTTTCATTTTCATGTTGCATTTTCTTAAAAGCCATATTATAATAAACGAGCAGTTGCCCCGGTGGCGAAATTGGTAGACGCAGCAGACTCAAAATCTGCCGGCCTTAAAACCGTGCCGGTTCGAGTCCGGCCCAGGGCACCAGCTTAATAGTGAAGCCAGTACAATTGTACTGGCTTTTTTTCAGCTTTACTCTGTATAATAGGATTGGTGATAGATATGGATAAATTTTATGAAAGAATGAAAGATATGCTTGGTGATGAATATGATGATTTTATTGATGCATTAAATAAGCCAGCAGTTAAAGGTCTTTATCTTAATAATAAGAAACAAAATATTGAAAAGGTTCTTCCTAGCATGAAGCCTCATCCTTTTGTTAAAGAGGGCTTTATTTTTGATGATCAAAAATATGCTCCAGGGAAATCTCCTTATTTTCTAGCAGGACTCTACTATATCCAAGAGCCTTCTGCCATGCTTGTCGCTAATATGATTGATATTAAAGAAGATGACTACGTATTAGATATGTGTGCAGCTCCCGGAGGAAAGAGCTGCTCTGTCGGTGCGCGACTCTCAGATGATGGACTTCTGATTGCTAATGATATTTCTCATTCCCGTGCCAAAGTTCTAAGTGAAAACGTTGAACGCTTCGGTTTATCTAATACCATTGTCACATCGACAGATCCTCTTCGTTTTGTTTCTCTCTTGGATGGCTTTTTTGATAAGATCATCCTTGATGCTCCGTGTTCTGGTGAAGGTATGTTCAGAAAGCTTGATCAGGCCGTAGAGACGTGGTCTTATGAAAAGGTATTAGAATGTGCCTCTATTCAAAAGAACCTCATTGAGGCTGCCTATAAGCTACTTAGAGAAGGTGGCGAGGTTATCTACTCTACATGCACCTACTCGAAAGAGGAAAATGAGGATATTATCGAGTATGCTCTTTCCAACTTTGATTTTGAACTTGTACCCCTTCCTCATATTGAAGGAGAAACAAGCTACATGGACGGTACCATTCGCTGCTATCCTCATAAACATGAAGGTGAAGGACATTTTATTGCTAAACTAAAGAAAGTAGGATCATCTAATACCATTAAGTCATCAGTGCTTAAGCCTCATATATCTAAAGAGGCAGAAACAAATATTAGAGCGTTCTACAAGGAATCTTTAAATTGCAAAGTCCCTCCTCTGCTTCTAGAAAACAAGGGGCATATCTATGCAATCAAGCGTCATTTCCCTGATCTTAAGACTATTCGTATTTTAAGAAATGGTCTTTATCTTGGAGAAAGCAAAAAGAACAGATTTGTTCCAAGCTATTCTCTTGCCTTGACTTTAACTAAAGATGATGTAAAGAACTTCTATGATTTCAAAGAAGAGAGTGAAGAAATCAAGAAATATATTCATGGAGAAACACTTCCCGCCAATAACAAGAAAGGCTATGGGGTCATCTTTGTAGATGGTTATCCACTTTCTTTCTACAAAGAAAGCAATGCAGTAAAGAACCTCTTCCCTAAGGGATTAAGACGATGAAACGTTATCAGATGATTAAAGACGAAGCAATCAAGATGCTTGAAGAAAAGAGTCATGGCTTCTATAAAAGAGAAGCCTATGCTCATATGTTTCAAGTAGAAACACTCTGTGTTCTTCTTGCAAGAAAAAGAAATCTCAATCAAGAATTAGCTAGTATCATTGGGTTATTGCATGATATTGCTATTCCGTTAACAATGAACAGCTTTGATCATGCGAACAGATCTTCCATGATTGCCAAGGAGATATTGATGTCTTCCAAGCAGTTCAATGAAGAAGAAATCAATCTTATTGTGCATGCTATTTCATGTCATTCTAACAAGAGCATCATCGAAGATGATTATTGTGAATTAATCAAGGATGCAGATGTTCTTTCTCACTCACTAGAAGGACAGCTTCTTAAAGAAGAAGAAAACAAAAGACTTTCCCATATTGAACTTTAAAAGGATGGCCATCAGCCATCCTTTTCTTCTCCTTCATACATCCCTTGAATCTTTCCATTGACCTTATCCATGGATATATGAAGATCATCTAATTGTTTAATGAGTGTATTAGCACTCCGATAAGCTTTCTCATATCTTTGTATCATACGATCACTATCTTCTTTTAGACTGATCAGCTGCTTTTCAATCTTTTCTATGTTTTGAGCACGCTGAAAATCTTTTGTGATTGCAAGAAGAGTCATGGTTACTCCCATCAATGTTGAAGGGGATGTCATCATTACATGATGACGATGTGCTTCTTCAATAAGCTGTGGTTCTTCTTCCCATAAATAAAGATAGATAGCTTCACTAGGAATAAACATGATAGCTTCTTCACTTGTTTCTTGTGGAATAATATATTTTTCCGCAATATCATGAATGTGCTTTTTCACATTTTTTCTTAATTCTCTTTGTGCAATGACTGAAGAGGGATCATCTACAAGACGTAGATAGTTTTCACTAGGAAACTTAGAATCAATGCAAAGCACTTGTTTTTGATTAGGAATATGCAAGATTGCATCTGCAATTTTGCCATTGGAAAGATGATATTGTGTCTCATATAACAAAGAAGAATGACCAAGATAAAGAGAAAGCAGATGGTAGAGCTGATACTCGCCAAAGTTTCCTCTCTTTTTTGTATTGACCATCACATCATTCATATTGCGAATTGTCTTTGTCAAAAGATTAAGCTTCGCATCAGAAACGCCGAGGTACTCTTTTGTCTTAGATAGTTCTCCTAAAAGAATTTCATAGCTTTTCGCTAAAGACTGATGATAACTCTTAGATGCTATTAGTTCACGTTCATTTTGTTCAATGCCCTTTTCTATTCGCGCAAAAGAATCACTGCGATTGAATTTCATATAGATCACGACAAGCATGATCAATATGGCAATAAGCAAGACAAGTAGAATCAATTCCATTATCTTTCATTTCTTTCTAGTTTCACGATAGCGTGTACCAATGGTGTATTTGGATCAACATCCACGCCTGAAACATAAGTAATATGATAGCGATTCTGTAATTTTTCAATACTTAATCCTAAAGCGCTCATATTCTTTCCTTCAAGGATCACTGCTGGCACTTTAGAAAGAATGATGGATTTAGCGATTTCTTCTGTGATATCTCCACCGTGTACAACAACTTTGTCATATGTTTTCTTCTTGCATAATCTCACAATTTCTTTATCGATGTTGCATAACTTGAAGAACTTGTTCATCTCTTTAATGCGATCTCTATTCTTTAATGCATCATCTAACTGATATTCGTTTTCTTCTAATGCTGTGACATCATTAGGAAGACTCATTTCCCATAATCCTAGTCCACTGTATAATGAAAGGATTTCATCTTCTTCATCAATAAGGGAAGTAAGAACATCATACTTTTTATATTCCATTTCAGGATTCATGATCATATGTGATTTCACATTAATCTTATAGTCCTGATCCTTGCATGTTAAAGTCATAGCATTCATGCCATAAATACGCTTAAAGCCTTTTTCATTGAAATCAGAATGGCTTGATGTATTGATTGAATAGTAGATTGAAACAACTTCATCAATCTGAGCAATTTCTTTTGTTACTTCTTTAGCGATACCATCTTTACCAGTAATAAAGACAACCTGTAATCCTTCGTTGAATTCTCTTACCATGATATAGCGTAAGCCACATTTTACTCTTGGATAATAATCTTTACATTTATGTTCATTTAAGATCTTCTGAATCTTATTTAATGTTGTATTGATAACAGGAGACTGAAGACGATATAGATCATCTACACTTAAGAAATGATCAACCCCTTCTAATTCACCAAAGACTAGTTTTCCTCTTGAATAGACAATAGGAAAAGCTGCATAGTGTCTATAATGTTCTACTTCATCACTTGAAAGAACTGGCTTGACATCTAATTCTTCGACATCAAATTTTGTATACTTCGCAATAGCATCCTTGATAAGTCCTTTCTTGAAAGGAAGCTGATCAAGATAGTTCATATGGAAAAGACTGTATCCATAAGTCTTCTTATCATTATTATGATGTGGTACACGCATAGATGACTTCTTAAGCACCTTTACGACATGTCCACTTAAATATCTTCTTTCTCTTACATCAATTTCTGCGAGAACTTCTTCACCTGTTAAAGCACCTTTGATAAAAGCAATCTTCTGATCAATATAGCCGATTCCTTCACCATTGATACCCATTTTCTTAATAACTAATTTTTCACTTTTCATTCTTTTTCCCTTTCTTATTGCAAATATACATAATGTACATGCCAATATAGAATATTTCACTCGCCCAGTTAAAGACAAACAAGATGATGACTACTGAAGCAAGTGGTCCATATACGGACTGATAATTGGCATACTTAAAATAAACTGAAAATATGATATATAAAATAACCATCCCTACAGCGGCTACCTGTGAACCAATAAAAGCATATCTCTTCTTTTGCACACGTACTCTTGGCACGATCAGATATAATGCATAAAAGAATAATGTGATTATGCCATAGATAATTATATACTGGAAAACTTTAATGCTGTAGAGGATCTTAAAAAACTTGTAGATTGGTCCTGATGCAACTACGATCACAAATCCCATCATTGTCAAAAGCAGGATGAATGTAATCTTAAATACATATCCATAATAAGACAAAGGATTCTCTAATTTTATATCAGGATAAAACATTCTCTTTGATGTCTCATAAATATGTGCAACACCACGTGATACAGCATACAGCGATAAAACAATGATCACAATGGATGTTGTCGTCACTCTCGTATTATTTAAGACATCAACAATCATTTTAGCATAATCCGGTCTTAAATACTGTTCTAGAATACGTTCCATAATTTCTAGATTAACATGAAAAAACGATGCTGCTATAGCCAATAATGTCGCCGCTGGAATAATTAATATTAACAAATAAAAAGAGAGTGCGGCACTTGAAGAACTCGGTATACAGATTCTATAGTCATTATAGACTTTCACAGCTTTATGATATAAATCTTTTACACCCAGCTTCATATGCGCTCTCCCTAAAAACGTATTATGTATCCTGTTTTTCATCTTCCATAACAGTCAGTCTTAATGTTTCAATACGGTTCTTTTCAATTTTCTCAATTACAAATAAGCCATTATCAATAACAACTTTCTGATTGATTTCTGGTACACCGCCAACCGCACCTAAAACAAGTCCACCGATTGATTCAAATTCTTCAGATTCAAATGAAGTACCACACTCTTCATTGACTTCATCAATATCCAATGAACCATCAAGTAAGAACTGATTATCAGCTAAAGCAACGACATCGTCATCTTCCTGATCATATTCATCATCGATTTCTCCGACAATCTCTTCAACGATATCTTCCAATGAGACAATTCCACTCATGACTCCATATTCATCTAAAACAACCGCCAATGTGACATGATCTTTTCTCATAGATTCAAAGACATCTGAAATCTGGTTAAATTCATAGACAAAATATGGTTCTCTCATGTAGTTCTTAATATCAAATTGTTCCTGATCTACATCAGCTAAAAGTAAATCTTTTATATTTAATACACCGACAATATCATCACTATCTTCATTACGATAGACAGGTATACGTGAAAATTGACAGTTTTTTAAGAAATCAATAAGTTCATCATAGGAGATATCATCTTTGACATCTTCCACATGAATACGTGGTGTCATAATCTCCTTGATTTCAGTCTCTCCAAACGCAAAGATATTATGAAGCATCTTTCGTTCATCATCTTCCAATACCCCTTCTTCATGAGAGACATTTACAATAGTCTTGAGATCTTCCTGTGTAACAGTTGGTCCAGTTGAAGAAAGGTCTCCAAAAGCCTTCATCATAATATGTGTAAAAACATTCAAGATGAAAACAATTGGCATAAATACTATTCTAAAAAATGAGATAATCGGCGCAAAGGCCAATACAAATTTTTCAGCATTGTTGCTGGCAAGGGTTTTAGGCGTAATTTCCCCAAAGATAAGAATCATCAATGTTACAAATCCTGTTGCAAGAGCAACGCCTATACCTTCATTTCCAAATATAGAAATAACAAAAGATGTTGTTAATGATGATGCTGCAATATTAACTAGATTGTTGCCAACAAGAATTGTCGACAAGAGCTGTTCATTATTATCAAGAAGCTTCTGTACAAGCTGTGCACGACGGCTATTTTCTTCTTCCGCTAAAGTCTTGATTCTAATCTTAGATACAGCCATAAACGACGTTTCTGCAGATGAAAAGAATGCAGAAAGCATTATTAATATCAAAAAGGCAACAATCATAATGGTTTGACTCGGTTCCACTTATTTATCATTCTCCTTATAATCCAATTTAGTAGCATAATAAGTTAATTTTAACGTTTTGTCAATCTTAGTATAATTGCATTTTAACATTACTGCAATCGTTTTTTGAATTGAGAAAATATGTACTTTCTTTTATATCTTTATTATAAATGCAGTAGACAATTCATTATGCCAGTATTTTTTGAGTCTTCTTAGTAGTTATTAAAACAGAGGACTACCATTAGTCCTCTGTAATAAGATCTCTAATATCTTGTGCAGTGTATTCTACATCTACACGGCGATATTTATCTAGAATATAGAATGTATCTACAATACGTTTAATAACACCATCGATATAGACAGGATCACAATAAATTAAAACAAGGAAACGATCTTTTCCAACCTGTGTGAAACAATCTCCTGAACGCAGTTTTGTCATAATGGCATTCTTTAATAATGATGCTGTTGATTCTAATATCGCATTAATAAAGTCTTTATTATGTACATCCTTATTTTTAATTTTAATGGTCAAGTTAACAATAAAGGCATCCTTCTTAGAACGTCTGATTCTCTTGCTTTCAATTAGACATAAATCCTTGAAGACATCAGGTGATGCTTCAAAAGCAAGGTTGACTTCATTGTTATTATGAACATATGACTTTAATTCATCAAAGTCCATCTTTGTCTGGCCTTCTATAAGTTGCTGAAGCTTAGAACTTGGTGCAATGCCTAAGTTCTTATTGAACATTGCTGCTACCTGTTCATAGTACTTCTTTGCTAATTCTTCTTTACCATCTCTTAAATAATCACTCATTACGTGATAATGAACACCTTCATTATATGGATCAATTTCTAATACTTTCTTACTTAATTCTCTGAATTTAGAAGAAAGGTTATTTTCAAAATAATAATCCAACAAGATGATCATTGTTGAAAGAATAGTTGATTCTACATAAGAATCATCCATATCCACCCATGACTCACCAGAAATCATCGGAAGAACATGTCCACCGTAAAGCGATAAACATTTTTCATAATATTCAATCTTATTATCTGATTCTATCGCCATATTCTTATAATTTTCTAGTTCTTCAAGATCCAAAATAACTTCAATTTCTGGATTCCAATGATAGATTCCTTTACTGGAAATAATAAAATTATCTTCTCCTAATCCTTGCTTTAATACTGTTCTTGTACGATAGACTAAAGCTTTTAGGGCATTGATAGGATCAGAAGTTGTTTTATCTTTATAAAGTACATCCGCAATTTCACTATTAAAAATCTTTTTCTTCCTATTTTTTATAAGATAAGCAATAAACTTAGTAATCTGTAAAGAATGATAATCATTAAAAGTCAGAGTTTTCCCTTTATATTCAAGTTTAAAGGTTCCTAAGAAATAAGCTTTCATTACACTCATCCGATTTCACCCCTTTTTAAAATCATATCATAAATTCTTATTGATTAACAATTTATATTTCATTTCTAATTCATCTAATGTTTATATTCCTTAATATTCATACCTTGGAAATAAATTTTACCTTCATGTCCATTATGTTCATAATAATGACTCTTTATACGATCAATAACTTGCTTTAAGTGATCCCATTCACAATCAATGAGAACCATAAACTTATTTTGATCATATTGTAATACGCAATCATATTCTCTTAGATTATCCATAATTGCTTTCTTTAGATTAACGCCTAGTGCTTCATTATTCTTTGTATTTTCATCTTTTACGATAATATCTACAATATGATAATGAGAAGTCTCTCTCTGTGCACGACGTTTTTCAATTTCACAAAGCTGTCTAAATTCTTCAGCACTGCATTCAAAAGCCTGCTTGCTTTTGAACTGATGGAATGTAGACTGGATAGCTTCTAGACGTCTTTCATTTTCCTGTTGCTGCGACTGGTGGAGCAGCTCCTTTAATGAAATGTTAGGATCAATGCCTAAATCTTTACGAAACAGTGTTTCTAGATTCTTATAATTCTTTCTAGCCAATTCAATATTATTTTCTCTAATATACTGTTTCATAATATAGTAATGTGCTTTTTCATTATAAACATCCAGTTCTAAAATCTTTCGTGACATCTCTTTAAATTCTTCGATAGATTCTTCTTCATAATACTTAATCATCAATGCCAGCATAGCCTGAAGAACCTTTGATTCAAGATACGTATTTTCCAGTTTTACCCATAACGTATTCGCAATCATTGGCAGCAGACGTCCTTTATAAAGAGCAACTGCTTTTTCATAATACTCATAATTGATTTCTTCATCTTTTTTTGCAAGCTGAATATAATGTTCAAATTCATCGAGATCAATTTCTACTGGAATAGATTCATTCCAGTAATAATAGCCCTTTGAAGAGATAATAAAAGGTTCATCACCAAACTCTTTTAATAATACTCTCACACGATAAACAAGAGCTTTCAATGCATTCAATGGATCTTGTGATGCATCCTTGAACATGATTTCAGATAATTCATGATTACTGATCTGATCAAATGGTTTCTTAAACAAATAAACCAGCAGCTCTGTAATCTTTGACGAATGAAAATCATTATAGGCAATCGTTTTTCCATTATAGGACATTTCAAATGTTCCTATCATTTTTACACGCATAGTATTCATACCCATAACCTCCACTTATATGTTCATTGTACAAAACCAAAGTCAAATGGAAGTCATAACTAGTTATAATTATAAAATATAACTAACTAAAAGCATGAAAAAAACATAGAAAGTTGTGACTTTCTATGTTTTTTTGACTACTTCATAACTTTTCTAATTAATTCCTTGAATTCTTCCAAAGTTGTATCTCTAGGATTTCCTGGTGCACATGCATCCGCAAAAGCATCTTTTGCGAGCTGTTCTACATCTTCTTCTTTTAATCCTTCTACATATGATGGAATACCGACATCCTTGCTTAATGTCTTAACAGCGTCGATTGCAGCTTGACGATATTCACTTTCACTCATCTGATCAACACCTTCAACACCCATTGCACGAGCAATTTCTCTAAATTTCTCACCAGTGTAATCCTGATTGAATTCCATGACGATTGGTAACATGATGGCACATGCTACGCCATGTGGCGTATCATAGTGAGCTGAGAAAGTATGCGCAATAGAATGAGCAATACCTAATCCTACATTAGAGAATCCCATTCCGGCGATATATTGTGCTAAGGCCATGCCTTCTCTGCCTTCATCAGTATTCTCTACTGCACCACGTAAGTTTTTAGCGATAAGCTTGATTGCTTCAAGATGGAACATGTCTGTCATTTCCCATGCTGCTTTTGTTGTATAGCCTTCAATCGCATGAGTCAATGCATCCATACCTGTAGCAGCAGTCAATCCTTTTGGCATAGATGACATCATATCAGGATCAACGACAGCCCAATTTGGAATATCATTCTGATCGACGCAGACGAACTTTCTTTCTTTTTCTACATCTGTAATAACATAGTTGATTGTAACTTCAGCTGCTGTTCCTGCAGTTGTAGGTACAGCGATTGTACGTACTGCATGATTTTTTGTAGGTGCTACCCCTTCAAGTGAACGCACATCTTCAAATTCAGGATTTTCTACGATAATTCCAATCGCTTTGGCTGTATCCATTGAAGAACCACCACCGATAGTAATAATAGAATCCGCATTAGCTTCCTTAAATGCTTTGACACCATCCTGAACATTCTTGATTGTAGGATTTGGTTTAATTTCTGAATAGATGACATATTCAAGTCCACTTTCATCAAGAAGATCAGTGACCTTCTTAGTAACACCAAATTTTACAAGATCAGGATCTGAACATACAAAAATCTTTTTAAATCCTTCTTTTTTAGCAATCTCTGGAATTTGTTTGATTGCTTCTTTACCATGATAAGAAATTGTGTTTAATACAATTGCATTTGCCATATTATATCTCTCCTTGTTTTCTCTATGATAAAATTTTAACATTTAGATGTTAGGGCTTTCAAGTTACACTTTACCCCATTTGTCACATAAAAAAAGTAGACCGAAGTCTACTTTAAATCTGATAGATAATATTCAAGCTTAACTGGTAAAGCATCAATGAGATACTGCGCTAGCTCCTCCGGTGATCTTTTCATTCCATGAGTAGCCCAATCCACTGTCATAGTAATGGAACCATGACAATACATTTTTAACAAGAAACGAATATCATCGGGAATTTGTCCACATTTCTTTTTAATGATGCCTTCATAAAAATGATAAATACATTCATAGTCATAATGTTCTACATTATTATAATCCTTTGATAAGAACGCCGCTTCAAAGAATAGCTGATCTTCTAGAATGAATTCAAATTTCTTTGTCAATCCTTCTTTCAAGGTTTCCTGTTCACCAATCTGTAAGAATGACTGATCAGCTAGCACCTTAAAGTACCAATTGACTAAAGCGTACTTATCTTCAAAGTAACGATAGAATGTCTGTCTTGTCTTACCAGATACTTTTACAAGATCAGTGACACTCACTTTATCTAAAGGCTGTTTCTTTAACAATTCTTTTAAGCCTTCTGCAAATATATAACGTGTATCTTCCATCTTTATCACCTAGTCTATTTTATCAAATATATTTAATTTTGATAAGACTAGAATGCTTTCTTAGTCGCTTGTTCAACTTCTTCACGTGAATAAAGCTGATAATAGTATCCCTTTTTATTCATCAGTTCTTCATGCTGACCTGATTCTATGATCTTCCCATCTTTAACAACAAGAATGATATCCGCATTGACAACAGTAGAAAGACGATGCGCAATCATAAATGATGTGCGTCCTTCAACTAATTTTTCAATAGCCATCTGAATCTTCTGTTCAGTCATTGTATCAATAGAAGATGTGGCTTCATCAAGAATAAGAATAGCTGGATTGGCAATAATGGCTCTCGCAAAACTTAACAGCTGCTTTTCACCAGTGGACATTGTATTGCCACCTTCTCCAATATTGCTGTCGAGTCCGTCACCCATGCGTTTCACTATTTCTTCTGCATTAACGATCTTTAATGCCTTCCATATTTCTTCATCAGTAGCATCACTTTTGCCATAACGAAGATTATCGCGAATAGTCCCTGAGAAAAGATGTGGTGTCTGCAACACATATCCAATATGATCATGCAGCCAGGACTGACTTCTTTCTCTTGCATCCCTGCCATCAATCAGAATTCTTCCTTTTGTAGGTTCATAGAAACGACAGACAAGATTTACAAGCGTTGACTTCCCTGCCCCTGTTTCTCCAACAATAGCAACATTTGTTCCTTGTGGGACATGCAGATTGAAATCTTCAAGAACCATCTCTTCGCCATCTGGATATTTGAAGGACACATTTTCAAAGACAATATCACCATGAAGTTTTTCCCAGTTCTCTTTACGTGGATGAAAAACATCCCCATATTTCTTAATGACATCCTCACCATCGACAACATCAGAATCAGTATTCATTAAAGTTGTAAAACGTTCAATGTTGACTTGTACATTGATCAACTGAGAAATCGTTTCAATCATACGCTGAATAGGATCAATCATGCCTAAGGCATACGACATAAACACTGAAAGTGTTCCTATTTTCATAAGACCCTCAATACTTAATCGTCCTCCCTGCCATAAAACAATAGCCAAGGCCACACTTGAGAGCGTTGTAACAGTGGCACTAAACAATGCTGAATAGTGCGTAGAATGAATGGAAGTACGTTTCATCAGATTAGTATCTTTTTCAAAATCATCCTGAATCGTATCTTCTACCACCAATGTACGAATAGTCTTTGCGCCAGTAATTCCTTCATTGAAATGTCCTGTAATCATTGAATTGATTTCTCTGATCTTACGGTTCAAGAAAACAATTCTTTTCTGGAAGAATAAGATAAACACTATGGCAACAGGTACAAGCAAAAGCAACAGCAATGCAAGACGAACATTGATCATGCTCATTACCACAAATACAAAGATAATATAAGAAAGATTCCAGACAATATCCATCAATCGCCATGACACCATTGTACCAATACGATCAGTATCGGACATAATACGTGCATGAACATAGCCAACATTGTTGGTATTGAAATATGAGAAAGATAATGTCTGGAGATGATTGAATGAAGCATTCTTTAAATCTCTTCCTACTTCAAGTTCAACCTTGCAGCAAAGATAACTGCTAAAGTAATTCAAGAAAACCTGAGCAATCAAGAATAAGATGTAGCTTACAATAAATAATGTAAGATTATCTATTTTTCCCTGTCCAATATAATGATTGATCGCATACTGATTAAACAGTGGATAAATCGTATCAATAAGAGAACTCAATGCGCCAAGTACAACCATGACTACAATCATTAAACGATACTTTTTAACATAGCTAATAATCTGAGGAATACCAAAATATTTAAGTTTCTTATTCATGAGAAATTCCTCCTAGTGATTGAATATCACTGATGGTCTTATATAGACCATTCTGGTTCATCAATGACTGATGTGTTCCTTCTTCGATAATCTTGCCTTCATTCATAACGATAATATGATCCGCATCCTTTAATGTAGAAATACGATGAGAAATCATAATAACCGTAGAATCATGAACATTCTCTTTTAAGGCATTTCTTATTTTCTGATCTGTCTGTGTATCAACAGCAGAAAGTGAATCATCAAAAATCATGATAGGTGTCTTAGAAATAATCATCTGGGCAATCGCAGTTCTTTGTTTTTGTCCCCCAGATAAAGTGACTCCTCTTTCTCCCACAAAGGTATCATACCCTTTAGTAAAGTGTGATACTGCATCATCCAATGAAGCAATACGACTAGCCTCAATCACATCCTGATGAGTTGCTTCCTTTTTCGCAATCGCAATATTTTCAGACAAGCTTCTAGAGAAAAGAAATGGTTCCTGTAATACAAATCCAATATTTTCTCTTAAGTGATCTTTCTTGATTGTCGCTATATCTACTCCCCCAATGGTGATTTTCCCTTTGGTAGGTTCATAAAGACGATCTAGCAAGTACATCAATGTAGATTTACCAGATCCCGTACTTCCTAATATTCCCAATGTTTCTCCCTTCTTGATTGTAAAAGAAACATCATCAAGAATATAAGGAGCCTCCTCTTTATATCTAAATGATACATGATCAAATACGATATCCTGATGCATATCAACAGTTAAAGGATGTTCATGATCTCTTTCTTCTTGAGAATTCATAATATAGCGAATACGATCAATTGAGACACCCGCCTTGCTCATATCAGAAATGACTCTTCCAAGCTGACGAATTGGCCATACCAGCATGGCATTATAAGAAATAAAGGCGATATAATCACCCGCTGTCATTTCCCCTTTTACACAAAGAAGAGCTCCCAGTACAACAATCATCATTACCTGTAAGCCAGAAATGCCATCACCGGCTGACCAGAACATTGAAATATAGACTGAGAATTTCATATAAGCGGATGTATAGATATTATTCTGCTTCTCAAATCGATCACGTTCTTCTTTCTCTCTTCCAAATGCACGAACAACTCTTACTCCTGTTAAGTTTTCTTGCGCAATAGAAGAAAGATTTCCTTCTTCTTCATCAGCTACCAGAAAAGACTGGCTGATCTTTTTTCTAAAGAACAAGGAATATCCCACGATAATAGGGATAAAATTCGCTGCTACAATAGTAAGAAACACAGAAATCTGTGACATAAAGAACAATGATAAAGCCAAGAGAATAATAATTCTAAAGAAACTAGTCAGCTGTTCAGAAAGAAAGTTCTTGATCTGTTCAACATCACTTGTACATCTTTGAATAATATCTCCCGTAGAATTATCAATATACCAAGAGAAAGGCAATTTCTGAATATGTGAGAACAGACTGTTTCTCATTGTCTGAACCAGCGTCTCTGATCCTGCAGCATTCATGAGATTATAGATATATCTGCATACTGCTCCAAGCAAGGCAATGCCAATAACCAGAGCACCTACCAGATAAAGATGTTCACGAAGAAATCCAGTATCTATAAATGAAAGCGAAGAGGCTTTATAGCCAATGATGGAATCAACAGTAAATCCCACAATCTTCGGATTAATCAGATCAATAAACGACGCCAGTATTGCAAAAAGGATTCCTATTCCAAAATAACGTTTGCTTGAACGTAAAAAATAGAATACCAGTCTGCTGTTTGAAGAAAATTTCTGGTTCATACAAAACCTCCTTAACCAACCATTTATTGTATAAGATAGATGAAAAAATAAAAAGCAATATGATGAAAAAAGATCATATCTACATATGATCTTTTTCAAACCTGTATTTTTGTTTAATAGAAGGATACTTTTCATGATCCACTTCTTCTAAAAACATCTTTAATGGACGTACATACATTTTTTTAGCCCCATAAAGTGCGCGATAGACCATCATATCCTCATCAGTTTCACTGTGTGTTGCAACACCAACAATTTCATAGAGATAAGTCATTGAAGAAGCATCCACAGTTTCTCTTTTAAAATGTCTGACAACATCACCCTTATTAAATATTCTCATAATAATGTGCCAACCCCTGTGTTCCTTCTTCGCCGTAGCCTTCTTCTTGCATCTTAGTCTCCATGGACAAGACTTTCTCAAGAACTTCTAAAGTCAAGTCACGACTTAACGCTTCTTCATCCGCAATACGCATATCTTTTACAAAATGCTTAATAAAAAATCCTGGATTAAAATCTCCATCAATAATCTTCTGACCAAGATTTGAAAGCTGCCAGCTTCCGGCAGCGCCATTCGCAATAGTATCAAGCATCTTCTGCACATCTAGTCCAGCTTTCTTGCCATAAGCGATTGCTTCAACGGTACCTGCAAGCGTACCGGCAATCGCAATCTGATTAGCCATCTTAGTGTGCTGGCCTGCACCGGCTTCTCCTTCATAGATCACATTTGTTCCCATTACTGATAGTAATGGTTTCATTTTTTCAAAGATCTCCTGATCTCCACCTACCATAATCGCAAGTGTGGCTTCTTTTGCCCCTTTATCTCCTCCAGATACAGGAGCGTCTAGTGAGTGGAGTCCTCTTTTTTGTGCTTCTTCATAGATGCGCTGTGACAATTTTGGTGAAGTTGTGGTCATATCAATCATGATAGAGCCTTCTTTCATATTTTCAATAACACCATCTTTGCCAAAGTATACTTCTTCAACATCTTTTGGAAAACCAATCATGGTCACCATGACATCAGAGCATCTTGCACATTCAGCAACATCATTGCACCAGATAGCCCCTTTTTCTAATAGATCAAGACATTTTTCTTTTGTACGGGTATAAACATACAATTCATGCCCAGCATTCTTTATATGTTCAGCCATAGGTTTTCCCATGACACCTAATCCAATAAATCCAATTTTCAATTCCATCACCTCATTATTATTATAAAAGAAAAAGAAGATGAATCAAATCATCTTCTTATAATTCTTTTTTTGCGATACGAGCAGCATAGCCAATATATCCAGCTGGAGTCATATTAACTAATGTTTCTCTATCCTGATCAGAAAGAACTTCTAATCCCTTGGCAAATTCAAGAATAGCATCCTTAGAAATATTCTTTCCTCTTGTCAATGCCTTTAACTGATCATATGCATCTGCAATACCATATTTTCTAAGCATAGTCTGAATTGGTTCAGCTAATACTTCCCATTTTTCATTTAAGTCAGCAGCTAGCTTTTCTTCATTGATTACACATTTAGCAAGACCACCAGTTGTTTCATTGATTGCCTGTAAAGAATAACCGAATGCCAAACCTAAGTTACGCTGTGATGAAGAATCAGATAAATCTCTCTGCATTCTTGATTTAGGAAGTTTATTGCTTAATGATACACAAATATTATTTGAGAAATCAGCATTGGCTTCAGAGTTTTCAAATCTGATTGGATTGACTTTATGTGGCATAGTAGAAGACCCTACTTCACCTTTAACTGGAATCTGCTTGAAGTATTCCATTGAGATATATAGCCACATATCTACATCAAGATCCATTAAGACATTATTGAAATGACGAATACCATCTAGAATATGACAAGTATAGTCATGTGATTCAATCTGAGTTGTGAATGGGTTAAATGTTAAACCAAGATAATCTTCCACAAATTCCTTGTTTGCTTTTTCCCAATCCATATCAGGGAAAGGTACACCGATAGCAGAATAGTTACCTGTTGCACCATTGAATTTAGCTTTAATCTTAACTGCTTCTACATTTTCGATGCTAGAAAGGAAACGATAAGCGTACACCTTGAATTCCTTACCAATTGTAGTAGGTGTAGCTGGCTGTCCATGAGTATGAGCTAACATCGGAATATCAGCATACTGTAAAGCAAGACCATCAATTGTTTTTGCAAATTCTTTTGCTTTCTTAAGCCATACGTTCTTAAGACCATCTCTGATCATGCAGCCATATGAAGTATTGTTGATATCTTCTGAAGTACATCCAATATGCACAAAGCTTTCTAGCTTATGGAATCCTAATTCAGCAAGCTGTTCATCAATATAATATTCAACAGCCTTAACATCATGTCTTGTAGTCTTTTCAATTTCCTTAATACGCTTATAAGCATCAAAGTTGAATGAAGATGCAATATTCATTACACCAGAAAGATCTTTCTTTTTTGCTTCATTTAATACTGGCGTATCAATATGATCAATTAAATATTTTAACCACTGAATTTCTACAAAGACTCTATATTTTACAAGGGCATACTCAGAGAAATATTCTCCAAGCATATCCTTGATTACACCATATCTTCCATCTAAAGGTGATAAAGTTGTACATTCAAACTGTAATTTATCCATTCACATTCTCCTCATTTATTTAAAGTAAGCAACACCGGATTCAAATAATTTCTGATCCATGTCACCATAAATATTGATGTTTCTGTTGTCTCCCTGACGTTCACTATGTCCCATCTTACCGATGACTCTACCATCTTCAGAAAGAATACCTTCAATACCATACATAGAACCATTTGGATTGAATGGAGATTTCATAGTGACTTCATCATTTTCATCAACATACTGACTAAATACCTGACCATTGGCGATTAAACGATCTAAGACTTCCTTGTTTGCGACAAAGCGTCCTTCACCATGTGAAACAGGAATAATATGTGTATCTCCAACATTGACATTAGCTAACCATGGAGACTTAACAGATGCAATACGTGTTTTAACCATCTGTGATACATGACGTCCAATTGTATTGAATGTTAATGTTGCATCATCTTTAGTCATATCTCTAATGACACCATCTGGCAATAATCCCACTTTGACAAGTGCCTGGAATCCATTACAGATACCAATGATCAATCCTTCTCTATCAAGAAGCTTTTCAATTGCTTCTTTGATCTTAGGATTACGCAATACTGTCGCAATGAATTTACCTGATCCTTCTGGTTCATCAGAAGCAGAGAATCCACCTGGAATCATCATAATCTGAGCACCATCGATAGCTTTAGCAAGCGCATTGATAGAGTTCTTGATATCATCATCACTTGTATTTTTAATCAATACAATTTCAGGAGTCCCTCCGGCTTTCTTGAATGCTCTAGCAGAATCATATTCACAGTTTGTACCTGGGAAAGCAGGAATAACAACTTTAACTTCATCGTAAGTCTTAGAAGCATGTGCTTTTCCTCTTTCGAATGTATCATTCACTTTAATCTCATCAGTTGGTGCTTTTGCGACTGTAGGATAAACATCTTCAAGTACGGCTGTATGTTCAGCATAGATATCATCAAGCATGACTTCTTCATCCTTGTAGATGACTTTATCGCTAGCAATAGTCTGACCAACAACTCTTGAATGTTCAAGTGTTACTTCACCTTCAACTTCAAGAATCATATGACCGTAGTTCTTTTCAATTAAGTCTTCTAAAGTTAATTCTTCATTGATCTTAAGACCAATCTTATTACCAAATGCACTCTTATAGATAGCTTCAAGTAGACCACCATCTTTAATAGTATAAGCACTCTTGACGATACCTTTTCTCATTAATTCAAGAACAGCATCGTACTGTTTCTTAAGTGCATCAAAATCAAAGATACCAAATTCATCTTTTGGAATCATCACTTCAACAATAGTGTGTCCTGCTTCTTTCCATTCTGGAGAGATGATGTGTTTTACATCTTCACCAGTAACCGCAAATGACACGAATGTTGGTGGTACATCAATATTTTCAAATGTACCTGACATAGAATCCTTACCACCGATTGAAGGCAATAATAATTCCTTCTGTGCTCTATAGGCACCAAGTAATGCAGCAAATGGCTGACCCCAACGAGTTGGATTATCCATTAGACGCTGGAAGAATTCCTGGAATGAGAAACGGATCTTATGATAATCACCGCCCATTGCGACAATCTTCGCAACAGATTCTACCACTGCACTAATGGCACCATGATATGGAGACCATTCTGTGATTTTTGGATTATAGCCATATGACATTAATGAACATGTTGTTGTTTCTTTACCTAATACTGGAATTAAAGCAGCCATAGCTTCAGTTTCAGTACGGAATGTCTTTCCTCCATATGGAGAAAGAACAGTACCATTTCCGATAGAAGAGTCAAAACGTTCAACCAAGCCCTTCTGACTTGCGACAGAAAGACGAGTCATAACTTCTTTACTAGTTGCTTTAAAAGTATTCTGAGCTTTTACTTTTAATGGGTTCTTAGAGAAATCTGGTAATGGTACATTGACATCCTGATAACGTTTTGCACCATTCTTATTTAAGAATTCTCTTGAAAGATCAACAATGACTTTACCCTGATAACGCATTGTTAATCTACCTTTATCTGTTACATCAGCAACATATGTTGCTTCAAGGTTTTCATCAGCACAGCATGCTAACATAAAGTCTAAATCTTCTTTATTGATGACAATAGCCATACGTTCCTGAGATTCAGAAATAGCAAGCTCTGTACCATTTAATCCTTCATATTTCTTAGGTACAGCATCCAAGTTGATATCTAATCCATCAGCTAATTCACCAATTGCGACAGATACCCCACCGGCACCAAAGTCATTACATCGAACGATCTTTTCAGAGAATTCACCATTTCTAAATAATCTCTGAATCTTACGTTCTTCAACCGGGTTACCTTTCTGTACTTCTGCACCTGCAGTTTCAGTTGTTTTTAATTCATGTTTCTTACTTGAACCAGTGGCACCACCGATACCATCACGACCAGTTCTTCCACCGATAAGCAATACAATCTGACCATTTTCTGGTTCTAATCTCTTAACCTGTCTCTTAGGCGCTGCAGCGACAACGGCACCAAGTTCCATTCTCTTAGCAACATAACCCTGATCATAGATTTCATGCACATAACCAGTTGTTAAACCAATCTGGTTACCATAGCTTGAGAATCCCTGAGCTGCTTCACGACAGATCTTTCTTTGTGGAAGCTTACCTTTCATTGTATCCTTCAATGACTGACGAGGATCACCAGCACCAGTAATACGCATTGACTGGTAAACATAAGCACGACCAGAAAGTGGGTCACGGATACATCCACCTAAACAAGTAGCAGCTCCACCAAATGGTTCAATTTCAGTAGGATGGTTATGCGTTTCATTCTTGAACATCAATAACCAATCTTCATCACCCTGATCAGTATGAACTTTTAATTCAACTGAGCAGGCATTGATTTCTTCTGAGACTTCCATATCGTCAAGGTATCCACGTTTACGAAGTTCTTTCATACCGATTGTACCAAGATCCATTAATGTTAATGGTCTTGTAGTATTTACACCATAAACAAGATGACGACTTGCTTTATAGTTATCAATATCTTTTTCAAGAATTGTCTTGAATGCGCCATCTTCAATATGAATATCAGTTAATACTGTACCAAATGTAGTATGACGACAATGATCTGACCAGTATGTATCAAGAACCTTTAATTCAGTTTCAGTTGGATCACGCTGTTCTTCTACAAAGTAATCCTGTGTAACCTTAAGGTCATCATAGTTCATGGCCATGCCATTATCTTCAATATATTGAGAAAGTTCTTCTTTATTGAAAGATCTAAAGCCTTCAATAACAGGAACATCCTTGATTTCAATAGCTTTATCTTCCAAAGTTTCTGGCTTTTCTAATGAAGCGAGACGTGAATCTACTGGGTTAATTAAGAAATTTTCAATAGCAGGTACGTCTTCTTTTGTAATACCTTCAATAATATAAAGGCGAGCACATTTAACTTTTACGCCTTTTTCTTCAGTTAATAGCTGAAAACACTGAGCAGCAAAGTCAGCTCTAACATCATACTGTCCAGGAAGATATTCGATTGCGATAACTTCACCTTCCTGATGAGGATAATCTTCAAGATAAACATTATCCACCATTGGTTCAGAAAGAATTGTGTTAATACCCTTCTGAAGTACTTCTTCTGAAAGTCCCTGTAGATCATAACGATTAATAATTGTAACTTTCTCTACTTGTTTCATATCAAGCTGATGACGAAGCTGGTGTCTTACACTCTTGGCTTCAACAGCATTCTCTTCTCTTTTTGCGACATAAACGCGACAAACTTGACTCATGGAATCCTCCTAATGTAAACCTATATCTTTTCTGCAATACATACCATCAAAATGAATCTTTTCAATAGCCTGATAAACTTTTTCTCTTGTTTCATCTAAATGTTTTCCAACTGCACAAACATTAAGTACACGACCACCGTTTGTGACAAGCACACCATCTTTCATGGCAGTACCAGCATGGAATACAATTATATCATCTGGAAGCTGATCCAATCCAGTAATCGGAAGTGATTTTTCATAACTTCCTGGATATCCTCCACTAGAAAGAACAACACATGTAACCTGTTCATCTTTCCATTTAACTTCCACTTCATCAAGCTTAGATAATGCTACAGCATTCATGATCTCATAAAGATCACTATCTAATCTCAATAAGATAGACTGAGTTTCTGGATCACCAAATCTTACATTGAATTCTAGAACTTTAGCTTCATTGTTTTCAATCATCAATCCGATGAAGATAACACCTCTAAAGTCAAGACCATCTTCCTGTAAACCTTTAACAAAAGGTTCAAGAACAGTTTCTCTTAACTTTTCATCCATGCCATTTGGCATAAATGGGTTTGGTGAAACAGTTCCCATTCCTCCGGTATTTGGTCCCTTATTATTATCATAGATCTGTTTATGATCTTTTGCGGAAACCATTGGAACAATTGTTTTACCATCAGTAAAACAAAGCAATGAACATTCAAATCCAGTCAAGAATTCTTCAATGACAACCTTACGGCCTGCCCCAGCAAGAATATCTCCACTTAACATGCTCTTAAGAGTCTCTTTAGCCATCTCTTCTTCTTCACAGATCACAACACCTTTACCAGCAGCTAAGCCATCGGCCTTGATGACTACAGGATAACTAAAATCATTTAATGCCTTATAAGCAGCATCTAATTCAGTTACTTCTACATACTTAGCTGTAGGAATATGATGCTTTTCCATAAATTTCTTAGAGAATGCTTTTGATCCTTCAAGATTAGCAGCAGCTTTTCTTGGGCCAAATACCTTATGTCCATGATCTTCTAATAAATCAGCTAATCCTAAGCATAATGGTACTTCAGGACCAATTACTGTTAATTCGATATTGTAGTCTTCTACAACCTTAAGAATCCCCTCAAGATCCTCTACGCTTCCAGGAATACATGTCCCAATTTCTGCAATCCCAGGATTTCCTGGTAATGCAAAAAGCTTATCGACATGTTCACTTTTTGCAAGTGCATAAGCGATGGCGTGTTCACGCCCACCGCTTCCAATTACCAATACGTTCATGTGTGCCTCCTATTTTTTAAGCTGTTCTTCAAAATAATGAGAGATCATTGTATCGTAGGCAGCTGTTTTTGAATATGCCTTATAAGCAAGATTCATACGGAATTTTAAGTCAGCTGTATTATTATGGATAGCATCCAATACATCTGAATAATCAGCTGGATCACTGACAATGAATACATCCTTGAAGTTCTTAGCAGCACTTCTGATCATTGAAGGACCACCGATATCAATATTTTCAACCATTTCTGGTAAATCTGCACCTTTTTCTAATGCTTTATCGAAAGCATATAAGTTACAGCAAACCAAATCAATTGGTGTAATATTCATTTCTTTGATTGTTTCTACATGTTTAGGATCATCTCTTCTATAAAGAAGTCCACCATGTACTTTTGGATGAAGAGTCTTTACTCTACCATCTAAGATTTCAGGAAAACCTGTTACATCTTCAATTGAGATAGCCTTTACGCCACCTTCAACTAACGCTTTGAATGTTCCTCCTGTAGAAACAATTTCAAAACCTTCTTTTTCAAGACCTTTTGCGAATTCTACAATTCCCGTTTTATCAGTTACTGACATTAGTGCTCTTTTCATTATTTGATCTCCACTCTTTCATTTATGACCTGTAATTGACCATTGCAGAATAATCTTACTGCTTCTGGCAATAATATATGTTCTTCCCTTAATACTCGTTCCTGGATTTCTTCAGGAGATTTTACATCGCTGATATCTACAGCTTTCTGTAGGATGATTGGTCCACCGTCAACTTCATTGCTGACGAAATGAACCGTACATCCAGAATATCTGACACCACGCTTATAGACAGCTTCATGGACATGCATTCCATAATAGCCTGGTCCACAGAAGGCAGGAATCAAGGAAGGATGAATATTGATGATTTTATTTTCATACTTAGCAATTGTCTTCTCCCCTACAATTGCAAGATATCCAGCAAGGACAATAAGATCAATCTTCTCTTCCTCAAAACGAGCGAGAATTTCATCTTCATCTCTGATCACTTCTGCCTTAATATTATGTTTTCTTGCTCTCTCTAGACCATAAGCCTTTTTTCTATTGGAAATAACAAGCTTAATCTCACCATTGATTGAGCCTGCTTCACATGCATCGATGACTGACTGCAGATCCGTACCTCCTCCTGAAATACAAACTGCAATATTTAGCATAGTGTAACTCCCTTTTCACCGTTTGATAATGAACCTACAATATAGCATTCTTCTCCTGCTTCTTTGATAGCCTTCATAGCTGTATCTACATCACTAGGATCTAATGCAATAACCATTCCTAACCCCATGTTGAATGTGTTATACATCATCTTTTCTTCTACATGACCATTTTTAGCAATCAAATCAAAGATTGGCAAAACAGGATAACTATCTTTCTTGATAGTAGCATGAATACCTTCTGGCAACATTCTTGGTACGTTTTCATAGAATCCTCCACCAGTGATATGTGAGCATCCTTTTACCTTTACGCCAGCATTTTTTACATTCTTAAGTGCCTTAACATAGATTCTAGTTGGTTCAATTAACGCTTCCCCAAGTGTTTTACCCAACTCATCATAATATGTGTTTAATGATTCTTCAGTCATGTCAAAGACTTTTCTTACAAGAGAAAAACCATTTGAATGTACGCCGCTAGAAGCGATACCAACAAGGATATCTCCATCTTTCATTGTCTTTCCATCAATGATTTCTTTCTTCTCAACGACACCTACTGCAAATCCAGCTAAGTCATAATCTTCTTCAGGCATCAAACCTGGATGTTCAGCAGTTTCTCCCCCGATTAAAGCTGCTTCACTCTGTTTGCACCCTTCTGCAACACCTTTAACGATAGTCGCAATCTTTTCTGGATAGTTCTTTCCACATGCAATGTAGTCTAAGAAAAATAATGGTTCTCCCCCCGAACATGCTATATCATTTACGCACATTGCGACAGCATCAATACCGATTGTATCGTGCTTATCCATAATCATGGCCAATTTGACTTTTGTACCACAGCCATCTGTTCCTGACAGCAATACAGGTTCGTCATATTCCTTAATTTTAGAAAGATCAAAAGCACCTGCGAAACCACCAAGTCCCCCTAAAACTTCTGGTCTCATAGTTTCTTTAACATAACCTTTCATTAATTCAACTGAACGATATCCTGCTTCGATATCCACGCCTGCTTTCTTGTAGTCCATAGAGTTCTCCTTCTATTTATTTTCCATTCTTGCTAAGACAGCCTTATATGTTTCAATTAAATCACCAATATCCTGTCTAAATACATCTTTGTCGTATTTCTTATTAGTGTTAACATCCCATAAACGGCATGAGTCTGGTGAGATTTCATCAGCCAATAGAATTTCGCCATCAGCAGTCTTACCAAATTCAATCTTGAAATCTACAAGCTTTAAATTTAAAGACAAGAAGAATTCTTTTAATAATTCATTAATCTTTAATGTAGAAGCTTTGATTTTAGCATATTCTTCTCTAGTACATAATGACATTGCTACTGCATGATCTTCATTAATTAAAGGATCACCGTATTCATCATTCTTATAGCTGATTTCGAAGATTGGTTCTTCTAATACAAGTCCTTCCTGACATCCAGTACGACGACAGAATGAACCTGTTGTAATATTTCTGACAATCACTTCCAATGGGAAGATTTCTACTTTCTTTACTAAATCATCTGTATCAGATAATTTCTTGATAAGATGAGTCTTGATTCCAGCTTCTTCAAGCATATCGAAGATAATACCTGAAATTGTATGGTTCAAGATACCCTTTCCAGCAAACTGATCATGTTTTACACCATTACCAGCAGTAGCATCATCTTTGTAATGCATGATAATTTCATTTTCATTTTCAGTTTCGTAAATTTGTTTAGCCTTTCCATCGTACAATAATTTGCCTAATTCCATTGTCCTATTCTCTCCTTAATATCTTTCTCTAATATCCTGATCTGTCTTAAGACATGCGTCTTCCTGTTCTTTTCTGAATGCTTTTAGCTTCTCGCTTAATTTTGGATATTTAATACCCATGATCTGCAATGCAAGATAAGCAGCATTCTTTCCCCCGTTAATTGCGACTGTCGCAACTGGTACGCCACTTGGCATCTGAACGATGCTCATTAACGCATCCAAGCCATCAAAAGCTACCGCTTTTAGTGGCACACCGATGACTGGCAATACAGTCATAGATGCGACTACGCCAGGTAATGCAGCAGCCATACCTGCTGCAGTGATAATTACATCTGTCCCGTTTTCATTACATTCGTTTACACATTCTTCTAATGCCTTATGCGCACGATGTGCGGATAAAGCTCTTACTGTAACTTCTGCACCAAAGTCTTTTAAGATGTGAATGCAAGCTTCCATCTTATCTGCATCTGAGGCAGAACCCATAATAATTGCAACTTTCATTGTATCCTCCTAGAACAATCCTACAATTGTGCCATCTTCATTTATATCCATGTGATTAGCAGCTGGATCTTTTGGCAGACCTGGCATTCTCATGATTGAACCTGAGATTGCGACGATAAATCCTGCACCTGTATTTGGAATAAGATCATTGATTGTAACTGTGAATCCTTCAGGTCTTCCAAGTAGAGATGCATCATCTGATAATGAGTACTGTGTCTTAGCAACACAGATTGGCAAATGATCCAATCCCTGTTTAGTTAATGTTCTTAAAGCTGTCTTTGCTTTCTTAGTAAAAGCAACATCTTTAGCCCCGTAGATTTCACTTGCAATTGTCTTGATCTTTTCTTCAATAGAAAGATCTAGATCATAAATTGGATGGTAATGTGATTCTTCATTTTCAAGTACATCTAATAATGTCTCAGCTAATTCAAGACCACCTTCTCCACCTTTAGCCCATACTTCTGAGATTGCGACTTTAGCGCCATCTTTTTCACAGATTTCTTTTAATAGCTCTAATTCAGCTTGTGTATCTGTTGGGAATGCATTAATAGCTACTACTGATGGTAATCCATACTTATTAATATTTTCAATATGTTTTCTTAAATTTTCAATACCGTTCTTTAATGCTTCAAGATTTTCTTCTGAAAGATCTTTTTTATCTACACCACCATGCATCTTCAAGGCACGAATTGTGGCTACGATTACAACGGCATCAGGCTTAAGTCCGGCCTGACGGCATTTAATGTCAAGGAACTTTTCAGCGCCAAGATCAGCACCGAAACCAGCTTCAGTAATGGCATAATCACCAAGTTTCATAGCAAGTCTAGTTGCCATGACTGAGTTACATCCATGAGCGATATTCGCAAATGGACCACCATGTACAAATACTGGAGTATGATCAAGTGTCTGAACAAGATTTGGCTTAATGGCATCTTTTAATAATAGAGTGACAGCCCCTGTTGCATGAATATCATTCACTGTAACTGGATTACCGCTTCTGCTGTAAGCAACAATCATACGTCCTGCTCTTTCTTTTAGATCTTCAAGAGAAGTTGCTAAACAAAGAATAGCCATGACTTCACTCGCTACCGAGATATCAAAACCATCTTCTCTTGGTACACCATTCATTTTGCCACCCATACCGATGACAATTTTTCTTAAGGCACGATCATTTAGATCGACGCATCTTTTCCATACAATACGTCTTACATCAATATCTAATGGATTGCCCTGCTGAATAGAGTTATCTAGCATTGCGGCAATAAGATTATTAGCAGTTGTAATAGCATGAATATCACCAGTGAAATGAAGGTTGATATCTTCCATTGGTACAACCTGTGCATATCCTCCACCAGCTGCACCACCCTTGATTCCAAAACATGGACCAAGACTTGGTTCACGCATAGCTACAACGGATTTCTTTCCCATTAAGTTAAGTGCCTGAGATAACCCAATCATTGTTGTTGTCTTCCCTTCACCAGCTGGTGTTGGGTTGATTGCTGTTACCAGAACAAGCTTTCCATTTTCATTGTTTTCTACCTTCTTGAGCGTATCAAGCGAAACCTTTGCTTTATATTTTCCATAAAGTTCTAGATCATCATCGCTTAGACCTAGTTTTGCTGCTACTTCAGCAATTGGTTCCATTTTTGTCTGCTGTGCAATTTCTACATCAGTTAACATGATTAATCCTCCCTGTCACTATTCTATCACATCCCGATGAGAGCTCCTAAAACCAAAAAAAGAGCCTACTCATCCAGGTGCTAGCCCAGACGGTCGACTCCTTAACATTATACTTCCATGTGGTTCTTTCCACTTTCCGTCAGTCGTATAACTGAGTAAATAATAGCATTAATTCCTACAGTTGACAACACACTTTTATCTATTTTTTTACCATCAGTCCTGCCCTCACTTCTTCGTAATCCCTTTCAAAATCACACTTGTAAGTTCTCGTTAAATGATAGGATGAATTATTTCCCATCAATACAGTATTATTTTCAAAACTTCTAATTTGCATAAGGTTCACATAAATCCCTTTTCTCACCTGTCTAAAATGGTGATTATACAAAAATTTCTTATCTTTTCTAAATGCATGAAGCCCCAAAGAATAGGTTCCATAATAAGTATACAAAGTCACCTTGCGATTTCTCATCTCTACCACATAAATTTCCTGTGTACTAAAGATCAAAGGATTCCCATCAACATTAATATCCACTACCGTGTGATTATAGGGACAACAATAGTAAAAGCGCAGTCTTATGGCCTCTAGACTTTCTTCACTGTAATCATGGATAACATCATCTGCTCTTAATTTGATAGCTTCCAGATAATGATCATTATTTTGTGTAAAATATATAGCATAAATATTTGAATAATATTTTACTTGACTTAATAAATCAAGTTCATCTTCTACTAGAACAATACTGCTTTCATTGCGTCTACAGAAATTTAATAGTCTTTCTTTGCTTGAACAGAGGATAAAATTGACATTCTGATAAATTCTCATCAGCTTATCATGCAGTAAATTATCTTTTATATAACAAAACACTTTTTCACTCATTCCAACCACCTAATATCATTTTAATATCTTTTTGAATTAAATGAAATACCAGGCAAAACATTTCTGTACACCAAATAGTAGCAAAAAAAAGCTGTAATGAAATATCATTTCATTACAGCCTCTATTCAATAATTATTTTGCTAAAGCTTCTTTAGCAGTATTAACTAATGTAGTGAATGTTTCAGGATCACAGATTGCGATTTCTGATAACATTTTTCTGTTGATTTCGATGTTAGCTAATTTTAAACCGTGCATTAACTGAGAGTAAGAGATTTCGTTCATTCTAGCTGCAGCGTTGATACGTGCAATCCATAATTTTCTCATTTCTCTCTTAAGAGTTCTTCTATCTCTGTATGCATACTTCATTGAATGCATAACCTGCTCATGAGCAGTCTTATATAATTTATGTTTAGCTCCAAAGTAACCTTTAGCTAATTTAATGGTTTTCTTTCTTCTACGTCTAGTTGTATAGTTTCCTTTAACTCTTGCCATTCCTGTTTCCTCCTACTTCTTAGATTCTAGATTTGATTCTCTTGTAATCTGATGGATGTACTGTACCAGATTTTGCTAAGTGTTTTTTCTGTTTATGAGTCTTGTTAGCAGCTAAGTGTGAAACGTAAGCATGGCTTCTCTTTAATTTTCCGCTTCCAGTCTTCTTTAAACGTTTTTTAAGACCGCTATGAGTTTTCATTTTTGGCATAATTATATCCTCCTACTATTTGCTTTTCTTAGGTGCGAGCACCGCAGTCAATGTTCGCCCCTCCATTTTTGCTGGCTTTTCAATTGTACAGAACTCTTCACATTCTGCCACAAAATCATCAAGTATTTTCTGTCCGATGTCGATGTGTGCCATCTGTCTACCTCTAAATCTGACCGCAATCTTGACTTTATCACCTGCTTCAAGCCATTTCAAAGTACGTTTTAATTTAACGTTCTTATCATGAACATCGATCGTAGGTGATAACTGTGTTTCTTTTACAGATACCTGTTTAGAGTTCTTTCTCATTTCTCTAGCTTTCTTCTGCTGTTCGAAACGATATTTTCCATAATCCATGATTCTGCATACTGGTGGTTTTGCTTTAGGTGCAACGCATACTAAATCAAGTTCTGCATCGTATGCTTTCTGCTGAGCATCTCTCGAGCTCATTGTTCCAAGCTGTTCCCCTGTGCTGTCAATCACAAGCACTTCCTTAAATCGGATTCTTTCATTAACCAAATCTTCATTTTTCTTTGGTTTTGTTCTGTCATACCTTCTGATAAAAGCCACCTCCATTTATTGCTTTTTTTCAAATAAAAAGTGAGCGCATGCGCACCCACTTGTCCTTAAAGAATAATCTTTGTGACATTTGCCCACCAACTGAGTCAATCGGGCGAGAAGTAGGTACTTCTTCTTTCCACTTTTTATTTACTTGTACATAATAATCAATTCTTTTAAGACTGTCAACTATTTTTTTAATTTTCCTGTCACTTTATAAAAAGTCTCTGGCATCTCTGCCTTAAATGTCATTGTCTTATGCGTAAACGGATGTTCAAATGCAAAGATATTCGCATGAAGCGCAAGTCTTCTAATCGGATTCGTCTGTGCGCCATATTTTCGATCTCCTGCAATTGGATGTCCTAATGAGGACATATGAACACGAATCTGATTCTTTCTTCCTGTTTCAATAAAGACATCAAGTAAAGTATAACCTTTGACATTCTTTAAGACATGATAATTTGTGATAGCCTTCTTCCCTTTCTTATTAGAAACATAGACTTTTTGCATCTTGTTTTCAGAAAGATAATTCTCAATACGACCATCTTTCTTGATAGTCCCTTCTACAATCGCCTGATAACTTCTTTCTAATACATAATCATTCCAGTTATGAGTAAGCTCTTCATAGAGCTTCTTGTTTTTCACAAACATCATAACACCTGATGTATCCTGATCTAAACGATGAACAAGATACGCTTTTTCTTTCTTTTTCTTCAAGTAGCCATTAACAATCATAAAAGCAGTCTCACTTTTATTATGCATGGTCTGTTCAGAAACCAAGCCACTTGGCTTATTGATCACAATAATCTCTTTATCTTCATAAAGAATAGGGAAAGGAAGATCCTGTCTTGATTTTTTTCCTAGTTCTACTTCATCACCAGCATGCAGAAGAAAAGCATGATAGCTTTCGCTTTTCCCATTGACAAGTACCTGATTAAACTTTAACGCTTTCTTTAAATCATTTCTTTTCTTTGATGTTGCTTCTAAAAGAAAATTTAACAATTCTGTTTCCTGTGTAACTTTATATTTCATAATGCTTAAGATACTCTCTTACTTCCTGTTCTAGATTGCTTGCACCTTTCTTTAATAATTCATGAAGCGGTGCTTCTTGATGATTGATACATCTTATATCATAAAAGCCAGCTTCTAGTAAAGCCTCTTTATCTTCTACTTTACCAGCAAACCCTACGACTTTCTTATTATACTTTTTAGCTAGCTCCAATACACCCTGAGGGGTCTTGCCCATCAGTGTCTGATGATCCATGCTGCCTTCTCCGGTGAATACAAGATCAGCTTCCTTGATTGCTTCTTCTAGATGAGATAATCTTGCCACCTCATCAAATCCACCTACCAGTTCTCCATTTAAATAGGCCACAATCGCAAATCCTAATCCGCCAGCGGCACCCGCACCAGGATAATTGCGTTCATCCTTATGGAGAACTTCAGCACTTTTATTGGCATAATGTGTCATCGCTTTTTCTTGAAGCTCTAGATCCTTTACACCCTTTTGTGCACCAAAGACCATTGTTGCACCTTGTTTTCCAAGTAAGGGATTATTAACATCACAGATGCCCTTGAAGGACATGTATTTAAATTGTGGTACACGGATATCTTCAATCGACGACAATGTTTCTCCAGTAGGAATAAATTGTCCGTCTTTATTATAGAACTCCACACCCAATGAAGAAAGAAAACCTGCTCCTCCATCATTGGTAGAAGATCCACCCAAGGTAATAATAAACTCTCTTGCTCCATGATCATATGCATAACGCACCATATCACCTATCCCTCTTGTCGTTGTCTTGCTGCCATTTCTCTTATCCTCAGCAACAAGATCAAGTCCACAGGCCTGGGCACATTCAATAATCGCAATCTTATCTGCAATAAGAAGCGATGCTTTTGTTTTATTAAAAGGGCCATGAACCTCTAGGTTATGAATATCTCCTTTCAAGAATGACTTGATAGCCTCAAGTGTTCCTTCTCCGCCATCAGCCATCGGCTTAATAATCACTTCATGATCAGTCGCTCTTTGAACGGCCAACCCTGCTTCATAGGCACTCATGCTTTCTTTAAACGAATCAAATGCTGCCACAATTTTCATTATCCTTGCCTCCTTTAAAAGAGTATATCATAAAAACACAGGCATAGCCTGTGTTTAGTTCTGTGAGAATTCAGAAAGCTCAAGACCTGGATTACGATCTGTAGCCCAATTAATTCCCCAAGTATTAGAGAATAACAATAATGTCTTTCCTTTTAAATCCTGTACATATTTTGTATCAGATGAAAGGTTCAATGTCTTCACATCAATATCTGTATTATCAATCCATCTGATAAACTGATATGGCAATGGTGTATTGACGATTTCTACATTATATTCATTCTTAAGTCTGTAGGCTAATACTTCAAACTGAAGAACACCAACAACACCGATGATAATTTCTTCCATACCGCCACCAAGTTCAGTAAAGATCTGAATAGCTCCTTCCTGAGCAATCTGAGTGATACCTTTTACGAACTGTTTACGTTTCATCGTATCAGTGTTTCTGATACGAGCGAAGTGTTCTGGTGCGAATGTTGGAATACCTTCAAACTGGAATTTCTTTTTACCAGTTAGAATTGTATCACCAATAGAGAAGATTCCTGGATCAAAGACCCCGATGATATCTCCAGAGTAAGCTTCCTGGATTTCTTCACGTTCATCAGCCATCAAGCTCTTAGACTGATTAAGCTTAATCTTCTTTTTACCTTGCATATGATAAACTTCCATACCTTTTGTAAAAGTACCTGAAGTGATTCTCATGAAGGCCATTCTATCTCTATGACGAGAATTCATGTTTGCCTGAATCTTAAACACAAAGGCACTGAATTCTTCTGACATTGGATCAATTTCTCCAATATCACTCTTACGAGGTGCAGGTGCTTCAGAGAAATTCAAGAAATGTTCAAGGAATGGTTCTACCCCAAAGTTAGTTAAAGCGGAACCAAAGCATACTGGTGATAATTGTCCATGATGAACTTTATCTAAATCAAAGTCAGCACCAGCACCATCTAGAAGTTCTACGTCATCCTGAAGAATCTGGAAGTAATCTTCACCGATTGCTTCTTTTAATTCAGGATCATCAACAGAAGTAACAACTTCCTTTACTTCTTTTCTTCCTCCGGCAATGGATTCAAAACGAATGACTTCTCTTTTTTCACGTTCATAGACACCCTTGAATTCTTTACCACAGCCAATTGGCCAGTTGATAGGATATGTTTCTACACCTAATTCCTGTTCAATTTCTTCTAATAATTCATATGGATCCTTGGCTTCTCTATCCATCTTGTTAATAAATGTAAAGATTGGAATATGTCGCATTGCACAAACCTTAAATAATTTTCTTGTCTGGTCTTCGACACCCTTTGATCCATCGATGACCATGACTGCACTATCAGCAGCCATAAGTGTACGATAAGTATCTTCCGAGAAATCCTGATGTCCCGGTGTATCCAAAATGTTGATGCAGTAGCCATCGTAATTGAACTGTAAAACTGAACTTGTAACAGAGATACCACGCTGTTTTTCAATTTCCATCCAGTCAGATACTGCATGTCTCATATTTTGTTTTCCCTTTACCATTCCGGCTTCCTGAATGGCTCCTCCATATAAAAGGAACTTTTCAGTAAGTGTGGTTTTACCGGCATCCGGATGGGAAATTATTGCGAATGTTCTTCTTTTGCTTACTTTATCTGTAAATGCTGACATATTCATCCTCCCTTAACTCATGCTTAAACATGATATTTCAAGACTAGTTATTTGTCAAAGGAAAATCACAAAAAACTATCAAAGAATCATAAAAAAGAAAAGATGCAGCACCTGCTGCATCTAGAACGCGAAGCATCCATTAATAAAGATTGGCTTTTCTTCTCCATCTTCAGTAATAGCTGTGATAGAAAGATCTTTTGTACCGATCATGAAATCAACATGTGTTACTGAGTTGTTGACACCTTTTTCTTTTAATTGATCAAAGTTCATATCATAGCCACCTTCAATACATTCAGAAAAACCTTTACCAAGTGCTAAATGGCAAGCAGCATTTTCATCAAATAATGTATTATAGAATAAAATGCCAGTTTCTCTAATTGGTGAATCATATGGCACAAGGGCAACTTCACCTAAGTAATGAGCGCCTTCGTCACTTTCAATGATTGAAGCTAATGTATCTCTTCCTGATTTTGCATCATACTCTACTGCACGTCCATCTTTAAAGCGAATATAGAAATCTTCTACTAATGATCCATTGTAGTTAAGTGGCATTGAAGCGTAGACAATGCCTTCAGTCTTAAGATAATCTGGAGAACTAAAGATTTCTTCTGTTGGCATATTTGGGAAAGAATAGACACCATCAGTGGTATAGCTTCCTCCTCCAGCAAACAGGTAACCTTTATTCATTGAAACATAAAGATCTGTCCCTAAGTCATTAGTATAATGTAAAGTCTTGATTTTCATTTCATTTAAGATCTTTACACGTTCTTCAAATGACTGACGGTGTTTATCCCATGTTGCAATTGGATCTTCTGTATCAACATAAGTGACATGATAAATAGCATTCCATAATGCTTCCATCGCTTCTTCATCACTCATATCAGGGAATACTTTATTGGCCCATTTTAATGATGGTGCTCCAACAATGCACCAGCGATCAATCATACGATCTAAGTGATCATAAAATACATTGCACTCTGTATGCATGGCCACACTTCTTGCCATGACTTTCTGAGGATCAATGCCTTTTAAAAGTTCTGGATTGGCAGAAGTAATAGTCACAATGGCTGCATGCTTTAATGCGTAGTCATTGCGAAGATGTTTAATATAATCTGGTACTTCTTTAAAATAATCTACTTCATTATTTTCATATCTTAATCTTGTTAATGTTTCATCACTGTAATCAGGAATAACATCTCTTGCGCCTGCCTTGTAGGCTTCCTTGGCGATTTCTTTTACTAAAGGTGCGCACTCTACATCAGCTGAGATCACTAGATCTTGACCTTTCTGAAGATTGACACCTTGTCTAACTATTAGCTGAGCATATTTCTTTAGCATATTAACCCCTCTTTCTTATTCAATTGTACTAAAAAAAAGAGGAAATGCAACTGAGTTGCACTTCATTTTGTCACACTTTAAACAAAGAAGAGTCAATAACTTGTCAATTTGAATATATGTTTATGTTTTCTCTAAAAATAGCCGATTTTATCTCACTTATGGTCTAAAATTAACAAAAAATTTGCCTTTAAAGTTTCACTATGATAGAATAATGATAGCATTTACAGAATATACGTTTATTCAATTTCGCATACTAAATGCTTACATATGAATGAAGTATGGCTCGTTATGCAAGTTTATGAGGAGGAAGTATAGCAATGACTACAGGTAAAGTAAAGTGGTTTAAAGCTGACAAAGGTTATGGGTTTATCACAGCTGAAGGTAATGACAAAGACATCTTCGTACATTACAGCGCAATCAATATTGATGGATTCAAGACTTTAGAAGAAGGTCAGACTGTTGAATTCGACATCGTCGAAGGCGATCGTGGACCTCAGGCTTCAAACGTCACTGTTGTAGAAAACTAAAAAGGAGGCTGCCCTTCCAGGCAAGCCTTTTTTTATGCCATATAATGTTTTAATAATGAGAAAGTATTCATTACTGCATCCATGTGACTTCTTTCCATACCGTGGCTGTTGGCAACACCAGGACCAATCAATCCGCCTCTGATGTTCGCACCTGCTCTAAGTGCCGCACTGACATCTGAACCATAATATGGATAAATATCAATCGCAAAATTGATATTTTCTTTTTTGCATATATCCACAAAATCACTTATTAGTGCATAGTCATAAGGACCACTTGAATCCTTTGCACAGATGGATACATCATATTCACTGCAGTTTAGATCTTTACCAATACATCCCATATCAACCGCAATCAACTCTTCGATAGCTGGATTAATATAGCTTGAACCATGCCCTACTTCTTCATAAGTAGAAATAGTGATAATCCAATTATCCTTCGGTACAATACCTTCTTCTTTAAAATCCTTTAGAAGATTATATAAGATTGCCACTGAAAGCTTATCATCCAAGAAACGAGATTTAATAAATCCATTTTCAGTAATCGTTGTCTTAGGATCAAAGCAGATATAATCCCCTGTCATAATGCCAAGAGCTTCCGCTTCTTTTTTACTTGATACCTTTTCATCAAGAACAATATGCATATGTTCCTCAGTTCTTTCAAGTGAAGTTGAATCTTTATAGACATGCTTAGAACTGCTATCAGAAAGAATTGTTCCTGTGTATGTCTTATTTCCTCTTGTCTTAATAAGACAGTATTCTCCATCTAAAGTGGGTGATAGCGGACTTCCTACTAAAGTAAAGTTCAATGTTCCATCATCTCGAATACTGCGGACCATCAATCCTAAAGTATCCACATGAGCACATAATCCTTTAGTATGTTCACTTTTCCCTTCTACATAGATTTCAAGATTTCCTTTATTTGTTAAAGATGTCTTATAGCCAAGCTCCTTTACCTTCTTCTCCATAAAAGCAATTACATCACGTGTATAGCCAGTAGGTGAAGGAATTTCTAGAATAGTCTTGGCAAACTCTAATATCATTTGACCATTCATTTCCATGCCTCCTAGTTGCCCATTATAACACAAAGATATTATTTTTAATAAAAAGCAAATATTCTTTTTTATGAAAACGCTTTCTAGTATAATAAAGGTAACTTAAGAAATACATAAGGAGGATTGATCCCATGGACACATTAATCGAAAGCATAAGTGAAGTTCAAAACAATGATTCTAAACTCGTATTGATCGTTGGAAAACCAGGTAGCGGAAAATCAAAAATCATTCACGAATACAGTAAAAACACTGGTATCCCAATCGTCGATTTTTCAAAAGTATTCGCTAATAATACTAAAGATACAATGAATACAATGGACGAGTTCTTAAAGAATTATCGTTTTGATGTCCTATTGATTGATAATAAAACAGCGCTTTATGCCAGAAGCGAAGAAGATCTCAAAGATATTCTAGATGAAATTTCAAAGAAAGTTGTCGTTGTTTCTACTTGGAATGGATTTATAGAAAATGGACAGCTTACTCATATCGTCAATAATAAAGAAATCAGCTATCCAATAGATGGATCTTTTAAATATGTCCTAGTTTCCTAAAAATACGACTGCCTAAGCAGTCGTATTTATCTTTTCTGGATTTCTATTACATAAGGAGAAAGAGGCTTATTCATCATTCTATAAGTAGAAACATTATATTGCTTATGATCTAGTGCTGAAACATACTCATCAATCCACGCGGCTTCCTTCTTCCCTTCTTCATGTCCAATATAACAAACTACAAATAATACTTGCGTCATGGCATCTATTGCTTTTTTTAAGGCAACTTCGGTACTTGCGAGCACTGTTGTAATTTCATGAGAGAAAGATGGCAGGTATCCTAGATTAAAGACACCTATATCAAATGAAGAAAGATAATCATCAAGGTGTTCATGACTATCTTTGATCAGCTTCACATTATCATGTACAAGCTTCTTTCTCGTAGTCTCTAGGGCTTCATCCTGAATATCAAAGCTGTAGACCTGATCACACAGTTCAGATAAAAACACCGTATCATTGCCTTTTCCCATTGTGAAATCTGCACCGATTTCTCTTTTTTTATATGTGCTCATGCGTTCATGAACATATTCAACCATACTTAACATAAATATCTCCTTAAAAAAGCATCTGAGAATCTCAGATGCTTATTTGATTTCTGGCAAGTTACCAGTATAAAGTACATATTCTTCTAGACACCAATTGTTGTCGGTCATCTGTTTAGCTGTCTCTTTACCAACGTAGCGAATATGCCATGGTTCATTTGTAATACCTGTCATCTTTGTCTTATCACCCTGATATCTAATGACAAAACCATATTTATAACAGTTAGCCTTTAGCCACTTATATTCTTGCGTATTGCCAAATACCAATGATTTCCCATCATCGACACTCTTAGAAGTAATATCCATACCTAAACCAGTCTGATGTTCTGAACTTCCAGGAATTGCCACATTAGTAGATGCATAAAGTGCACCATACTTCTTCTGCATATCTTCATAGATTCCCTTCTGTTCATTGTATCCACGATAACAAGAGTTAAGCAATAAAGTAAGATTTTCCTTCTTAGCATCATTATACATATTCTTGAATGCCTCATAAGCAGCTTTTCTTAAATAAGGATTATCATTGTTTCGCTTATTTGATGGAAGATACTTTGCATCAGGCTTAACAAGATCTTTTGGTCTATAGCTGCTTGAGAAATAGAATCCCTTTTTAACAAGCAATGTCAATGAAGATGGATTCTTAATATTATAATGCTTATCAGTCTTGTTAGAAGAATCAATAAATGGATATGAAGTATATAATACCGCATAATTATAGTTCTTTACTTTATTATAAAGTTCCACATATCTATCCATATCCTGATAAACAAATCCCTTCACTTTCATGTAAGGAGACATATCCTTATAACTATAATGATGTGAAGAAAGATATTTCATGTCAGCGATACTTGCATTCTTTAAGATTTTCCATAGCTGATCATCAGTGTAACCATGCATCTTTTTAACATAGTTATCAAAGATTTCATCCACTGTCGCGATAACATCTTTTGATTTCATATTCTGATGATATGAATAATATTTTTCATATTCATCATAGTAATTAACTTTCTTTGATTTCTCAATCCAAGTTGAAATATGATCCATTTTATCCTGTTCAAGAATAGTATTGATCTTATCACTTGTTAATTCTAGAATCTCATTCTGTTCTGAGAATGAATATCCTTTTACAATTAATCTCATACGAGAAAAATTAAAAGCGACAACTAATATAAGTACAAAAAGAATAGCCCCTCCTACAGGAATAATGCGATTCCATCTTATTCCTCTTCTTCTATAACTAGAACGACCATTCGGATTTAATCGACTATATGCGTATGTATTTTTTCTGCGTGCCATACTGCATCCTCCCTTATGTGTGATATTATAAAACATTATCAATCTTTTTTCCACATAAATCAATTATTGCAAATAGCGACCATTTATGGTATTTTATTTATGTTTATAAAGGAGGTTACACTATGCATTTTGTCATCAGTGTGTTTGTATCAATCGCTTTCTTATCTATCATTATTTTATTTGCGGAAATCCTACCTAAGTGGGTTAAAGCATTATTTGCGATTGGTGGTTCTGCCACAACTGGAATGGCAGTATTCTATGGGCTAAGAAGACTTGCAAAGGTTACTAAATGGTTTAAGACACCTGCACTTCTTCCAACATTCATTACTGCATCAGTTTGTGTACTAATCATTATTATTATTTGTACAATCTTATTAAAAAGAAGAAGAGATAAATTATCTCAAGAAACAGAAAAAGATGCCTAGGCATCTTTTTTCTTCTAGAAGAGTATCAGTGAATGATTTAGGTTATAGGTTTGTTTAAATGAAGTATGGAATTTATTGAATACGCCACCAATCTCTTCTATCTAATGATATTATATCATTAAAAATGTCATAAAATCATCAAAAACTAATATCATTTGATTTTTTTGTAATAGTAGAGATAATCATGAAGCTGATCTTCATCTAATTGAAAACCTAACCTTAAACCATCAGCCATTTCTGCAATATAATGCATGGATGGCTTTTCTTCATCATAGCGGTAGCGTCCCGTTAGCACCACTTCCGCAATACCAAAGGAATCATACCCTAGGACCTGTTCTTCATAAGAGTCGCCGTATTCTCTTTTAATAGCTTCATATTGACTTCTTGTGATCAGATACCCCATAGCATAGCTTGAATCAAACTTGTTCATATCAAGATAAGCAGCAGCGCTATCCCACTTCTCATTCTTTTTTGCAAAATAGAGCTCATAAGGAAGCTCTTTTTTCTTTTCTTGAACAGGAATAATCAATTGATTATCCAATTGCGTCATAAAATGTTCTGGAGACAAATTCACATCATAGCACATCAGCCAGACATAACGGTAGTTTGTAAAATAAGTCCACTTGCCATTGACCGTATAGCTTTTTGGATAATGACGATAAGCTGGTGGTTCATAAATATAAAAATAGACATAGTAAGCTTCGTTATCAGTTAATACGAAATCATGAGCTATCTTATATCTTGATCCTTCCAATTGATCAATCATCTTTCTTTCCTGATCATCAACACGGTAGATTTCTCCTAATAGACATCCATCCTCTTTAACTAGTCCCGGGAACTTTCCTAATTCATACAGCTGATATCCAGAAAGAAATGCTTCTCCCATAAAAGCATAATCGTTCATGTAGACATGATGTCTTTCCCCTTTCATCAATGTTCCATAAGCAAAGAGATACTGTGTATCTCTTCTTTTTAACAGTTCTTCTATTAAAATAGAACGATCTTCTCTATAGAACGTCTGTGCAAAAACTCTCCTCATTCTTTTTATTTCTTCATTAACAATCGCCTTTAATGAGAAATCCCAGATTTTCTCAATACCTTCTTCAAAGAATAAAAGAAGATCTTCAGGTGGAACATGATCATGTATAACCTCTTTAAGTGTCAGCAATGTCTCTTTTAAATAACGATGATCCTTTTGACTGAACATCAAAAGAAGATGAGCCATCTTTCTTGTCACCATTTCTTTTTCACCATCAATGATGTAATAACCACCTTGACGATATTCATACATTCTTAATATCATCGATTCATCTATTGTATGACAAGACATTATTTCATCCACATGTACCATGTATTCACCCCCTTTTTTTATTTATTATACATAAGCATATTCGAAAGAAAAAGCATGAAATTGTGGTAAAATGTAATAAGAGGTGATGATTATGTTAAAAATCGGTACAAAAGCACCATCTTTTACACTTCCTGATCAAGATGGACAAATGCACAGTCTAGAAGATTATCTTGGCAAGAAAATTATTCTCTATTTTTATCCTAAAGATAATACAGCTGGATGCACAACTCAGGCATGTTCATTTAGAGACCTTTACCCACAATTTGTCGAAAAAGATGCTATTGTGATCGGCATTTCCAAAGATAGTGTACGTTCGCATAAAAACTTCCAGGAAAAGCATCAGCTTCCTTTTACTCTTCTTTCTGATCCAGAATGTGAAGTTATTCAAGCCTATGATGTCTGGAAAGAAAAAAAGATGTATGGACGTACTTATATGGGTATTGTAAGAAGTACCTACCTTATTGATGAGAAAGGCATGATTGCAAAGGCATTTGAGAAAGTTAAAGCAAAATCAAATGCTGAAGATATGCTTGGTGAACTTTTATGAGAATTATTATTTCGCCTTCTAAAAGGATGAAGGTCAATGAAGAAGACTTCCCGATCAGTCGGCTTCCCGTATTCCTTAAAAAAAGCGAAGAGCTGCTTTCTTTCTTAAAAAAGAAGAATCTGCGACAACTCAAGGACATATGGAAATGTAGTGACAAGATTGCTTTTATGAGCCATGAAAACTTAAAGACAGTCTCATTGACTGAGCACCTTACTCCTGCCATTCTCGCTTATACTGGCTTACAGTATACCACAATGGCGCCTCATGTCTTTAGTAAGGATGCCTTGGATTATATCCAAAAACATTTGCGTATTATTTCTGGATTCTATGGAACACTTGCTCCTTTTGATGGCATTGTTCCTTATCGCTTAGAAATGAAAGCAGCATTGGATATCAATGAAAACAATAGTCTCTATGATTTCTGGGGAAAGATGATCTATGATGAAATCATTGAAGATGATCATCTGATTATCAATCTTGCATCAAAAGAATATGCACAGACCATTACACCTTATCTTCATGATGAAGATCAAATGATCACCTTAATCTTTGGAGAAGAGATTGATGGGAAGATTAAACAGAAAGGTACTTTCGCAAAGATGGCGCGAGGTGAAATGGTAAGATATCTTGCAGAAAATAATATTCAGAATAAAGAAGATATCAAAGCCTTCAATGAATTAGAGTATCGTTATAGTGAAGAGCATTCTAATGATCATCAATATGTATTCATAAAATAAAAAAGGATCGAAAGATCCTTTTTATTTGCCTAATGTAGCAACCATCACTGCTTTAATTGTATGCATTCTGTTTTCTGCTTCATCAAAGACAACGGACTGACTGCTTCTGAAGACTTCGTCTTCTACTTCTCTAATATCAAGTCCTTCTTCATGTTTTCTCTTAGCTAAAGCGGTATTGAAATCATGGAATGATGGAAGGCAGTGCATAAACAATGTTTCCTTCTTGCCAGTACGTGCCATAAGTTCTTTTGTAACCTTATATGGAGAAAGCATTTCTACTCTTGGCTTATAAAGTGATTCATCTTCACCCATTGATACCCAGATATCAGTGTAGATGACATCAGCATCTTTTACAGCTTCTACATCGCTAGTAATTGTAAACTTACCACCAGAGTCTTTAGCAGCCTGTTCACAATATGCTTTTACTTCCTCATCTACATGAAGAGAATCAGGACCAAGCAACACGAAATCCATACCGACTTTACATGCTCCATAAGCAAGTCCATAAGCAACATTGTTTCTGATATCTCCAGTAAATACAAATTTCACTTCATTTAATGGCTTATTTAAATGTTCCTTGATTGTCAAGAAATCTGCCAATGTCTGAGTAGGATGATCAACATCAGTCAATCCATTCCATACAACCGCACCAGAATATTTAGCTAGATCTTCTACTGTCTTCTGACTAGAGCCTCTAAATTCAATACCATCATACATTCTGCCAAGTACTTTAGCAGTATCTTCAATAGATTCCTTAGTTCCCATCTGTGAATTGGAAAGGTATGTTACATGTGCCCCTTCATCATTGGCAGCCACTTCAAATGAACATCTTGTTCTAGTAGATGTCTTCTCAAATAATAATACAATATTCTTTCCTTCTAATTCATGACCAATCTGGCCGGCTTTCTTCTTTTCTTTAAGTTTCGCGGCTAAATCAACTAAATAAAGAATTTCTTCTTTAGAGTAATCTTTTAGCGTTAAAAAATGTTTACCTCTTAAATTCATAGTAATATCCCCCTAATATAAACATCATTATATAAGAAATACACACTATTTTCTATTAATTTCTCTCATAAAGTTCAAGAGATAAAAAGCAACATATCTAACTACAAAGACCACTGCAACAACTGCAACCACATAAAACATACATAAGAGTATATAGACAAGACTTGTATCAAATCCTGACAGATCGACGATAAAATTTAATATATAAAGAATAGTAAATAACAAAATCAAGATCAGCCCTGATAGATAATAACTCGCACGATTGATATTTCTTCTACGATAATAAAATAGCTTATATCCAAAAAGCAATGCGAAAAATAATAATGCAATAAAAAGCAATACATATCCCATGGGACCATCTCCTTTATTTTGAATTTCAATATATAAATAGTATCATATCTTTGTGTGTTTTGAAATACAAAAGATATGATATTTTTTCAAGATGAAAAAAGAAGATCTATGCAAGATCTTCTCTTTCTACAAAGGCATCATAGATAGCTTTGATTGCTTCATTGAAGTAGACATTTCTTACTCCAACAATGATATTTTGTTCAGATGATCCCTGATCAATCATCTTAATATTAATTTTCTTTTTAGCTAATGCATTAAATACTTTTGCGGCAGTACCACGGCTTGCCTTCATACCACGACCTACGATTGCGATTAGGGCTAAATCAGATTCAAGGTCAATGCGATCAGGATTAACAGCACGGTGGATGCCAGCAAGGATTTCCTGTTCATGAGGTACAAATTCTTTTGTATTCACAACAATTGTCATTGTATCAATACCTGAAGGCATATGTTCAAATGAAAGACCATATTCTTCAAAAACCTGAAGTACTTTTCTGCCAAAGCCAACTTCTGAGTTCATCATATCTTTTTCAATAGTGACAGTCGCAAAACCTTTCTTACCAGCTAAACCAGTAATAATGTGAGTTGGTCTATGTACTGTACTTTCTACAATCAATGTACCTGGATCTTCAGGGGCATTGGTATTTTTGATATTAATAGGAATACCTGCTTTTCTAACAGGGAAAATAGAATTTTCATGAAGAACACTAGCACCCATATAAGAAAGTTCTCTTAATTCTCCATATGTGATTGAATCAATTGGCAATGGATCTTTAACAATACGTGGATCTGCAATCAAGAAACCTGAAACATCAGTCCAGTTCTCATATAAGTTTGCATTCGCACACTTTGCGACAATTGATCCTGTAACATCAGAACCACCTCTAGAGAAAGCCTGAATTTCTCCACTATGATCATTCTTTCTTCCATAGAATCCAGGAATAACTGCGTATTCATGTTTAGCAAGCGCATCTCTTAATAGATCATCAGTCTGCTCTGCATCATAGTTTCCTTTACTATCAATACGAATAACGTCAGCAGCATCTACAAAATCAATATCAAGATACTTTGATAATAATAATCCATTTAGATATTCTCCTCTGCTGACTACATAATCAAAGCTTGCTTTATTTTTAATTGCTTCTTTAATCTTGATAAATTCTTCATCTAAAGAATAATCAAGTTTTAAACCAGCAATAATTTCATCATAGCGTCCTTTAATTTCATCAAAAATCTGTTCAAAATCTTCTTCGTTTCTGTGAGAATAAGAAAGAATCAATAAATCTGTAACTTTAGTATCATCCTTATTTCTCTTCCCAGGAGCACTAGGAATAACATAGCGTCTATCTTTATCTGACTTAATAATTCTTTTTACTTTTTTAAACTGATTGGCATCGGCTAAAGATGAGCCACCAAATTTTACTACTTTTACCACGATAGTTTTCCCCCATTTTATATTCTTTAGAATACAATTTATTCTCACAATAATCAATAACAATTTTTTATAAATTATGAAATATCTAAAATAATAATTAATATTTATAAAAAAGACATCCTCATAAATATGAGGATACCCTTTTACTGCATATTTTTCTTAATAACTCTACTTAATGGCTTATAAATAAGCAATGTTAAAATTGATACGATCCCAAATTTTAAGATATTGAATGGGAAGATGGTTGTTAAAAACATAGTTGTCGCATCATTAACCCAAGGTGCAGCCTTATGTGCCATACCTACAATGGCAGCCATTGGCAATTTCATCACATTTACATAAAATGGGAAAATAAATAACACATTGGATACAATGGATAATACACTTGTCGTTAAAGTTGAAACAGCTAGCCCAAGCATTGCCCCTTTCTTTGTCTTAAAGTGACGATAGATTGCGGCAGCAACCCCCTGGTAGACAATACTTAAAATAAGATTAGATAACTCTCCTACATACATTGTACTTGTAGGTTTGATAATAAGCTTAATCGCAATCTTGATAACCGTACTCAGTGCCCCAAGCAATGGTCCGAATAGAAAACCGCTAAGCATAACTGGAAGTTCAGAGATATCAAGCTTAATAAACGGTAGGATGAAGGGTACACTTAATTCAAAAAACATCAATAGTGCAGCGATTGCCCCTAACATTGAAATCATAATCATCGCTTTCGTATTTAATTTCTTATTTTTCATTTTTCCTTCTTTCTATGGTGAAAAAAATCTCCCAAGACTTTGGGAGATTGAAAAAGTAAATATAATACCACCATCTTTTTCCATCCGGACTATACCGTCGGTATCGGAATTACACCGATTCATGCTTGCGCTCGCGGACTATCACCGCCGATCAGGAATTTCACCTGCCCCAAAGATTTATGTGTAGCTTCGCTACACGCTCATTATACTACAGCTGTCTTTATTGTAAAGAAAAAAGTCGGAAGACCCGACTTTATAATGCAATAATCAAGATGTATCCTACAAGTGTAGAAACAATGTAAGAAATACATAAAATGGCAATATTCTTTTTTACATTCTTATGGTAAGCGAACAATGCGATTGTTCCAACACCAGCAGATGTTGTTAATCCTGTAAATAGTGCACCAAATGATAAAGCATTTGTGACATAAAGCTGCGTTAAGATTACACTTCCAGCACAGTTGGGAATAAATCCAACAAGTCCAGCTACTAGGGGCTGTAGGAAAATGTTCTGTTTAAGGACTGTAGATAAAGTTTCTTCTCCTACCCAGGCAATAAGCAATGTCATAACAATGTTAGTTAATAAGATAAAGAAGAAAATCTTTAATGTCTGGGATAATACATTAATCCATAAATTAACACCTGTACCACAGCTACAGCTTTCTATTTCAATATATTCATATGAATCATCTTCTTCATGATGAATAGCATCAACAATGACACCAGTCACTGCTCCAACAATAAATTTTGCAGCAATAAGGAGTAACATCATGCCAAAAAGGTGAGGATGCACAAGAAGAATAGGAATCGCCTCATCACTTGTAGCCATGAAAATAGCTATCAATGTTCCCATTGTCACTACTCTCATGCCATAAAGCTGAGCAGCCACAACACTAAAACCACACTGTGGAATAGTACCTAGAAGCGCACCGACAGGTGGACCTAATCGCGTATGTGCCAATACTCTGTTGGCTATATTTTTATTCTTTAGAATTTCAACAACAAGAAATGCAATAAAAAGCACTGGGAATGCTTTTACTGAATCCATAATAGGGTCTAACAAAATATCCATATTTCTCCTCCAATAGTTAAGGATTATATCACAAGTTTGATATAATGCAAGCAATTAGATTGTGAAAAATACAATTAAAGAATTGTTGAATTGTTCATGTTTTTAACCCATCAAAAAAAGAAAATGTACAGATTATTGATCTGTACATTTCATATTAATAATGCATAAATACCATGTCACCATATTGAGCTAAATTGTAGATCTTAACTGCTGCATCTCCTGGTAAGTTGACACATCCATGTGATCCTCTTGATAAGTAGTAAGAAGGACTCCAGCTACCCCATGACTGCCATGGTGCAGCATGGAAACCTGTACCTGTCCAAGTAATACGTACCCAATAAGTAACTGGTGTTGAATAACCATCACCTTTTAGAACTCGGTGAAGCTGTCTTTGCTTGATCCAATAAGCACCAGTAGTTGTTTTTCTCTTACCTTCTGGTTTACCTGTAATACAGTTTGTAGAATATACGACTTTACCATTCTGGATAAAGTATGCTTTCTGTTCTTTCATATCTACTTCGAAGTAACGAGTAGAGTTCCAATCTTCTGCTTTATTTTCAAGGTTAAGCTTATAACCTTTTGAATACCAGATTGGCTTTAATGAAACTGTGATACCTTTCTTAGTATCATCATCTGCTTTTTTAGCATAAGCATCTACATCTGACTGATCCATCTTTTTCTTTAAAGCTTTCTTGACCTGAGCTAATGTCTTATCCCATTCAAGTCTGAAACCATAATCACCTTCAGCAGTAGAAAGCATTGCACCAGTATGAGACTTGTAAGTTCTCTTTGTTCCTACTGTCTTATATTTCTGTGCAAAAGCTTCAGTCCATTCAGTGATCTTTTCATCATTCCATGAAACTTTACCATCTTTATAGGAAAGCATATCGGCAATTTCCTGAGGATTTAATTCTTCAGTGATATTGTCTCCCATATCCCACTTGATAAACTTCATAGCTAATTCTCTGTATTCAGGAAGAACTTTCTTAAGATCTTCTTTACTAACAGTTGCTTTAGCATTCTTATAGATATTTGAATACTTTGTATTATCGTCAATAGAAAGTGTCTTAACAGCTCTACCGATTGCACTGTTTACAGCTGCCTTAAATTCTTTCTTAACAATCTTATTTCCATCGATACCACTTGATACAACAAGATCATGCTTCTTTTCATCATACATGATGAAAGCAGAACGAGGATTTACGATTTCATAGTTATCACTACCATTAACGATTTCTGATTCATCGATAGCCTGTGCAACAGCACTCTTATCATAAGAAACAGAGTAATCTACCTTATACTTAGAATGTGCATAAGGGAATGCGATTTTATTGTGGACATTCTTAAATAGCTGATTAATCTTATCAGATAATGTTAATTTAAACTGAATATCTTCACCTTTAAGACTGAACTTTCCGTTATTACGTCCTTTTACATTTAATGTATAATCATTTAATGCCTTAGTTAATGTTTCTTTAGACTGTTCAAGCGTCTGACCTGATACATCAACACCATTAATTACTGTGTTATCAAACCATACATTACGATTACTTGTATTGTAATAGGCAAGGAACAGACCAATGCCAGCTACAATCAAGGCCAACACGACTGCAAGACCAATTTTTTTCTTCATTTTCATACCTCCGAGGAATGTATCTTAATCTCCATTATTATAGCAAGCTTTAGAAAAAAGAAAAGCTATTTGCCTAATGTTTTTCTCTAAAAAATAAAATTATTACAATGAAAAAAGAAACTTACTAAAAAGAGGTAAAACAAGTGATCCACTTGCTTTACCCAAATCAAGATGTCATCCAATACAAAGCAAAAAAAAGACTCTTACCTATTAATAACCATCATCGAAGAATCTCACTTCATTTTTTCTTTTGAGATTATCTCTATCGAGAAACAATATTATGATAAGATTAAACGAAATTTCTATATTGCTTTAATTTTGGCTTTTCCTGTTTTCACATTTGTTATGCCTGTGATGATTATAATATTAAGAGTCTTTATCCAAAGGATTTCTCCTTCTTCTTGACTACATTATAGCATGACATGTAAGCGCTTGCAATAGCTATTTTAAATATTTTTCTCTAATTCTTTTTTGTTCCTCTTTACTGATATGCATCTCTTGTTCAAAATACTCTTCATAGCTTGAATATCTTTGATGAATAAGATTAAAAATATAATCACAGCCTTCAGGAAGTACACCTTCTGAAAGAGTCACAATATCGCTGACATTGTTTGAAAAATGTGTCAATAGCTTAAAGCGGCGGTGCTGCCTGTTAAGTGCCTTCTTGCGATACTTATTGGTAAGAAGATAATCTTTACGAATAGATTCTTCACTTACTCCAAGCAACAATAATATCAATATAGATGCAATACCTGTGCGATCTTTTCCTGCCGTACAGTGAAACAATATAGGTGTGTGTTCTTCTTTTAACATGTTCATTAACTTAGTGAATGTCCCATTGTTAAATATCATTAAGGCATAAAAATGTTCCAGTGTCGCTTGAGCGATGTTCTTATCTCTTTGTCTTAATGCTTTCTTTAATATTGAAGATGGGGAATAGTCGATATCTTCTCCTTTTTCATCCTTTAAGGCACTCATCTTATAATAAGAGATGCCACTCATGATAGGATCAGGATGCTTATTAATTTCTTCTTCACTTCTTAAATCCACAATGGTTTTAATACCTAATTTCTTGATAGCTCTTAGCTCATTGGTATTCAAATGATCCAATCTTGCTGAACGAAAGAAGACATTTTCTTTAACATGTCTGCCATCCTGTGTACGATAGCCACCTAGTTCTCTAAAATTCAGTTTTTTACGAAACATATAATTTAATGTGATGTTTGACATAAGTGATCCTTCTTTTCTATGAGGTGAAAATAACCTACTGGAATATAGCGTGTCATGTAGATGCCATTTTTTGAAAGATAGAAATGGTATCCATCTTCCATCATTCTTTTGGCATCAACCCAATAGACAATCGGCTCTCCGTGACGCGAGCCTACAATAAGTGCCTCATCGATATTAATCGATAGCTGCACATAATTGCGTGTCATTCGCTTGATGCCTTCTACTTTAATCTTCTCTTCTACATCAAGATAAGAGCCATGATAAAGCACATCTGGTGGTGTAATGGCATCTAGTGAAAGATTGACATCAATGCTGTGTCCTTGATTAGCACGTATTTTGGTATGCGACTTATCAAAAGAAAAGCGTTGTTTATCATTCTCTTTTACAATTCTTTCAAGTTCCTCTCTTGAAAGATGATAACCCTTTTCTTTAAATCCTCTTATTACATCATCAATGAAAGCATAGCCATTATAATCAAGATGAAGATCAAGATATTCTGGCTTATGACGTAATACAAGCGATAAAAGACGCGAGTATTTAGACATGCTTTAATCCATCCAGGATGGTTTTTCTTACATCTTCTGGCTTGTTTTCTTTTCTTACCTGTAAAAGATGAATAAGAAAATCTTTATCAATAATAAAACTCTGATTGAATGGATTAAGTACAATACCAGCATTTTCATTATCTAATGTAAGCATATCAACATAATCATCAATACATAATGTAAGTACTGTGTGAATATTGAAATCAATATCCCATTTTTCAAGTTCACTGCGTTCAGTAAAAGCAGGATAATACGCTTTTCCTTCTTCATTTCTTACTGTAGGAAAACGTAGTTTGGTATCATTTTCAAGACGTAATGAGCCATCACGCTGAATAATAGGTTTCTTAGAAAAACTTACTGGTGAAAGAAAATAGCTTTCTTCCGCAATTATACGAAATAATTCTTCAGCGAGTTCTTCATCATTCTTTTCTTTTAAGTAGCCCAATATTGTTACAAGCACACGATTATCTAAATTTGGTGTCATCATTATTTACTCCTTTATATCTCACATTTTATCATAGCTTTATTATATAAGAAAGAAGCGATCCCAGATAGATGCTCTAAATTGGTTTTCAAAAATAAAATATGTAGAAGGCAATAATCACCAAACTTAAAGGATACAGAGTCAACATTATTCCAACAAGTAGAAAATAAACAAAAAAATAAAGGACTGATATCAACACTGATATCAGTCCAAATTATCAAATACTATTTAACTCTAACTTTTTTCTTTTTAGAGAATGCACCTTTAATCTTTCCATTAAGTCCTCTTACCTTGAACTGGTAAGTTCTTCTAGATCTTAATTTCTTATTAGTATATGAAGTACCCTTAACTACTTTATAAACCCATTTAGTCCATTTCTTAGCAGATTTCTTTCTACGATAACGATAAGCTACTTGATATTTCTTAGCAGCTTTAGCTTTCTTCCATGTAACTTTTACAGTTTTTCTCTTTTTAGATTTTACTTTTTTAAGAGTTACCTTATCTGGTTTAGCTTCTTCAGCCTTTTTAGCTTCTTCTGCCTTTTTAGCTTCTTCAGCCTTTCTATTTTCTTCAGCTAATCTAAGAGCCTCTTCAACTTTTTCAGCAACTACAGCATTATGTTCAGCTTTTTCATAAGCAGCCTTTTTAGCTTCAACATTTGCTTTAGCAGCATCAGCTTCTTTTTTCGCTGTATTTAATTGAGTATTTGCTTTATCTAAAGCTTTTGTAAGAGATTCAACTTTATTATCTTTACTATTTTCTGTATCAATAGCATCTTCAAGTGCATGTGAAGCAGTTTCATATGCTTTTTGTGCAGTTTCTAATTCATCATTAGCATTTTCTTCTGCTTCTTTAGCATATAAAAATTTTCTTTTTAAATACTCAAGTTTTGCTTTAGCTTTATTTAAAGCAATATCATCACGTGCATCTTCAGCTTCTTTTAATTGTTTTTCAAGAACTTTAACTGTACTTTCAATTTCTTCTAAATTACCTTTTTCTTCAATAAAATCATTAACTTTCTTTGCAGCTTCCTTATAAGCATCATCAAGATCATATTCTTCTAGCGACAATTGAAAATAAGTATCAAAGTCCTCGTTTGATAAATGATCATAATCGTACACGTTAGCCATATCATGATCACTCATAAACTTATCTACTTCAGCCATTTTATCATTATGAGCAGTCTCAGCATCATCACGTGCTTTAATTAATCCTTTAATTTCTGTTAGATTAGAATTTGCATTATTTAGATATGTTTGTTCACGATTAACTTTAGCTACTGCTTTATCGTATTCTTCTTGATTTTCTTTAATCAATTTTTGAGTTTCTTCTTCAAGATTGAAATCTTCCACAGCATCCTGTGCGTGATTACGTTCTAATTCTTTTTGATTAGCAATTTCTTCCTTACTGTCACGAGTACTCTTTGTCTTATTTTTTGATTGTGTAGCTTCAGTAACAGCTGTTTTTGCAGCATCTAATTCTCCTTCAGCTTTATTTAATTTATCTGTAGCAGTCTCTACATTCTTTTGTGCAGCTGCTAATTCCTGATCAGCTGTCTTACTTGCTGCTGCAGCTTCTTCATATTCTTTCTTAGCAGCATTCGCTTCATTACGTAAATCAGTTGCACTCTTAGTAGTATCCTTTGTAGTCTTTTCAAGATTATTTGTAGTTTCTGCCATAGCTGGCACTGTTGTAGTAGCTCCTACAACCATTGATAGTGCTAATGCCGCACCTAGCTTTTTGTTCATTTTCATAACTGTACTCCTTCTTATTCCCATAATTTTTGCGCGTTCTTATCAAATAAAATCAAATAAATTTTCTTCACCACACTTTTTTTGATTTTAATTGTCAAAAAATAGTCAAATTTTTGTCATTTCTAGAACATCTAAGTCCATTATAACAAGAAAAAGGTGGAATGCAAGGGCTTTCATTATTTTTTTAAAAAACCCAAATGGTAGCATGTGAATTATTGCTCTTTCATTTTTTGAGCTATATATGCATATAAACTATGTATTATCATTGGATATATTTTCAAATCACAAGATATCATCTTTCTCTTTTCTTCAATAGGGTTCTGAAGATGGCTTTATTTCCGATTTTTCTAAATAAGCCTAAAGAAAAGACGCTAGTCACTGACTAGCGTCTCATTTATTATTTTGCAACAACGATATTTACAATCTTGTTTGGAACAACGATAACTTTCTTGATTTCTTTACCTTCAGTATAAACTTTAACATTGTCCTGAGATAAAGCTGCTTCTTTGACAGTTTCCTGATCAGCATCTTTGGCGATAGTGATCTTTGCTCTGACTTTACCGTTAACCTGAACTGGCATAACGACTTCAGAGACAACCATCTTAGATTCATCATATGTTGGCCATGCTTCATATGAGATTGTATCTTCATGTCCTAATAGTGACCACATTTCTTCACAGACATGTGGAGCGATACATGAAAGCATCTTTACAATACCTTCAGCGTATGGCTTATAGATAGATTTTGCTTTATAGGCATCATTGATGAAGATCATCATCTGAGAAATAGCTGTATTGAATGCTAAGTTTTCAAAGTCTTCTGTTACTTTTTTCACTGTCGCATTGTAAACGAAGTCTAATGAGCCATCGTTTTCATCTGTAATCTTATCTGTTTCAATGAATAATCTATAAACACGATCAAGCCATCTTCTTGAACCTTCTACCCCTGTATCTGACCAAGGTTTAGCGGCATCAAGTGGACCCATGAACATTTCATATAATCTGAGTGTATCTGCACCATAAGCGTCTACGATTTCATCTGGGTTGATAACGTTTCCTCTAGATTTAGACATCTTGACACCATTTGGACCAAGAATCATACCCTGATGGAATAATTTCTGGAATGGTTCTGGTGATGAGATAACGTTAATATCATAAAGGAACTTATGCCAGAATCTTGCATAAAGAAGGTGTAATACCGCATGTTCAGCACCACCGATATAAAGGTCAACCGGTAACCAGTGATCTAATAATGCTTTATCTCCGATTGCATCATTGTTATGTGGATCAATATAGCGGATATAATACCAGCATGAACCTGCCCACTGAGGCATTGTGTTTGTTTCACGTACCCCTTTGACACCATCGATTTCTACATTTAACCAATCTGTCGCATGTGATAATGGTGATTCCCCTTCTGAGTTAGGAAGATAATTATCAGTAGCTGGTAATTCCAATGGCAAGTCATCTAATGCAACTGTACGAGTTGTACCATCTTCCATATGTATGATAGGAATTGGTTCACCCCAATATCTCTGTCTAGAGAATAGCCAGTCTCTTAATTTATAAGTTGTTTTCTTTTCCCCACAGTTATTGTCTTTTAACCATTTTAACATTGCTTCAATGGCATCTTTTTTATTTAAACCATCAAGGAATCCAGAGTTGATATGTACACCATCTCCAGTGAAAGCTGCTTCTTCTACATTGCCACCTTCAAGTACTGGAATAATTGGTAAATTAAATTTCTTCGCAAATTCAAAGTCACGATCATCATGAGCTGGTACAGCCATGATTGCACCTGTTCCATATCCAGCTAATACGTAATCAGAAATCCAGATTGGCATTTCTTTTCCATTTACTGGGTTAATCGCATAAGCTCCAGTGAATGCACCAGTCTTATCTTTATTTAAATCTGTTCTTTCAAGATCAGATTTTCTAGCTGCTGCTTCCTGATATGCCTTGATTTCTTCTTCATGTTCTTTAGTAGTAATTTCATTTACAAATGGATGTTCAGGTGACATTACACAATAAGTTGCCCCGAATAATGTATCACATCTTGTAGTAAAGACAGTAAATTCTTTATCTGTATCTTTAATCTTGAAAACAACATCTGCACCAGTAGATTTACCAATCCAGTTTCTCTGCATTTCTTTAGTAGACTGAGGCCAATCAACTAAATCAAGATCTTTTAATAATTTTTCAGCGTATTCAGTAATCTTTAAGACCCACTGTCTCATTGGTTTACGAATAACTGGGAATCCCCCACGTTCACTCTTACCATCAATAACTTCTTCATTGGCAAGAACTGTACCAAGTTCAGGACACCAGTTTACTGGCATTTCTGCTACATAAGCCAATCCTGCTTCATAAAGTTTAGTAAAGATCCACTGTGTCCACTTATAATATTCTGGATCACTTGTCGCAATTTCACGATCCCAATCATAAGAGAAACCTAGTGACTTGATCTGACGACGGAAGTTATCAATATTCTTATAAGTAAATTCTGCAGGATGATGTCCTGTCTTAATAGCGAACTGTTCAGCAGGTAATCCGAAAGCATCAAATCCCATTGGATGAAGCACATTGTAGCCCTGCATTCTCTTCATACGACTGACAATATCAGTTGCAGTATAGCCTTCAGGATGTCCTACATGAAGACCCTGTCCTGATGGATATGGGAACATATCCAAAGTATAGTATTTAGGTTTAGAGAAATCAGCTGCATCAGTCTTGAATGTTTTATGTTCATCCCAGTAATTCTGCCACTTTTTCTCTACAGATTTGTGATCAAAACTCATTTTTTATCCTCCTATAATAAAAAAAGTCTTCAGTCTCAGGACGATTCATCGCGGTACCACCTGAGTTCATGAAGACATTCATGCACTTATCACCTTAACGCGGTGTAACGTTATCTGCTTTCACAGATACCTCTCCCAGGTGAGTTCAATAGCCTTGCTTGCTTATTTCCACCAGCCATAAGCTCTCTAGAAAGCAGTTTCTATCTACTAATCCTGTTCATCGATTTCAATATGAACCTAATATATCATACTTTTTCTTCCTCATCAATAACTTTTAGTTCTCTTTTAGGACATTAACAATATCTATATTCAATTGTTTTCTTAATGTATATCCCGTTATGAATATAACCACCAATAATGAAGAAATCATCATCTTTATTATTGAAAGATAAGGCCACCTTAAAAGAAAACGTGCATTAATAAAAGTAGGAATAACTTCTTTATTAATAAAGATCATCAGATAATTAATACAAAGAAAACTTAACAGTGAAGAAAAAAGAAAACAGCTTAATACAAACATATAATACAAAACAAACAACTGTCCCTTTTTCGCATACAGACAATAAAATAAGGCAATGTCCTTTCTCATCTTGTAAATGAGTTCATCAATATTAGCACACATAAAAAAGATAGTAGACACGATCGCCAGTGTTGCAAAAAGAAAAAGGACTGCTTCTATTTTATTAAAAAACTGTGAAACCTGATCTTCGCTCTTTTTACCTACTTTCTTAAAATGAAGTTCAGGATACTTTCTTATTAAATAAGATAAAGATAATCCTCTTGTATAATAAAGAATCCCATATCGATAGTTTACTTTATGATGAAAACACTGCTCAATCAAAGTAAGATTCCCTCTTCTTCTATAGTAGATTTCAATCTTCTTATTTTCAAAAGACACCCCTACCACCTTTACCTTAACACCTTTCGCCTTTCTTCCATGATGATAATAAAGATAACAGCTTCTATTAAGCTGTCTTCCTAATCTATTAAAAAGAGTTCTAGAAACAATAATTTCATTATCGTTTCTTGCATATCTTCCTAAAGAAACCCTTTTTACCCCCTGTGATTCATCCATCACTTCGATACATTCTCTTTGATTGAAACGTTGGGGATTTAAAGAAATCCCTAATAATTCATAATCTTCTGGATAAATGAAGACCTGTGAAACATACTTTTCTTTATCTAAAGACAATGGACAAGATGTACATCTAAAACTTAATGCATCATGTGGCAGGAGTTCATGAAGATAAGATTGCACTTCTTTTCTAAATGAACATGTCATATTGACACAGGCCATTAACATACACATCGTCACAAAAAATACAAAGGATAATCGCACATAAGATGAAAGATGTCCTTTAACTAGAGATAAAAACAAGACAAAAAAGCGCTTATAGTCATGATGAAAAGCAGTGCTTTTCCCCTTGTTTCTTTTTTCAATATGGCCTTCAAGGTGACCATCTTCTAATGTAAGAACATCCGTACAGTACTCATGTATGAGTTCTTCATCATGCGATGCTACAAGGACCAGATGTTCTTTGGCATATTCTTTTAAAGTACACATGACTTCCTGGGCACATTGGTGATCCAAGGAGGCTGTCGGTTCATCACAAAGTATGATATCAGGCTGATAGTAAAAGCTCCTATTGAGAGCTATACGCTGTCTTTGCCCAAGCGACAAAAGCGGTATAGCACTATGCATATAGGAAGAAATATGAAATAAAGAAAGTGAAGGAAATATGGAGGAATGAAAATCATCATAAAGTCTGATATTGTGGTGAACCGATAGCCATGATACAAGCTCATGTCTTTGCAGTATAATCGCAATACGCTTTTTATCTTTAATTAGACTTAATTCTCCATCCACAAAGATCTTTCCGCCATGCTTAAGATCCAATCCTGCAAGAATATACAAAAGCGTACTTTTTCCACTGCCGCTTTTTCCAAGCAATCCAATCATGCCAGTTTCAGGCAAGGTGATTGAAATATTTTCTAGAACAAGTTCCTGTCCGTAGATCTTATAAATATCTCTTAATTCAATCATTAATTATCCTCCCTTAACAATGACACAATCTTTTCATTAGAAAGCGATTCTTTTCCTGTTAAAGAAATCATCATATAAATGACTGTGATGATAACATAATAGCTAATCGGCAATACATAAAGAGAAAAGTGAAAACAGCTTTCACTTATATGAAAAAGATAGTTAACACAAAACAAGTCAATATAGATCGCAAATGTCAATAATGAAGTACATAGCGTTACTAACAGCGCTTCTTTCTTATAGATTCTTGTAACTTTATTAATAGAAACACCTACACTTAAAAGAATGGCACTTTCTCTTTTTCTTTCTTCATGGATGCTTCTTTTAATAATAAAAACATACAAACAAGAAATAATGATTGCTATTAAAAAGAATACAATAAACACAAATGATGCTAATTTCCACAATGTTTCAAAGCTTTTTTGTAAGAGAACCCATTCATTTTCTACATGGGAATACTTTTTCCTGATTGCTTCATAATCCCCTTCAACGACATATTGCGAAGCAGAATAATAATGATACCTCTGATAAAAACTCTGTGATACAAAAGCACGTTTCATGCCCAGTATTTCATGATAGTGTCCTACTACATGAAAACAGTGTTTTCCTTCTAATTCATAATTGATTTTCTTCTTATCAACTGTATCACTAACCAGCACTTCATCTTTTTCTATAGGAAGACGTCCATCTACAAGATGAATATGATCTGTCCTTTCTGGCATGACATGCCAATCTATTTCACCAGGAAAATCTCCACATTCAAATAGAAATAATCCTTTCGGACATGGTTCTTCTACAATATTCATATATTTTAAAGGATGACCATCAAGAATCAGCTGCCATGTTTTATTGAGACTATATAGTCCTGTACTCATTATTAAGAATAAAAGCATCATAAAACATTGAAAGATAATAAGTCTTGTATATCTTCTTTTATGATATTTAAGTGAAGAATAAACAAAATGAACATGTGCTTTCCTCGTTGCTTTTCCCCATTTTTTCTGATCTAAAACATCCTTATGACTTATGCATCTTAGTTTCTTATCAAGCTGATACAATTCATCTACATATTGCCTTAATAGTGAGACATCATGTGAGACCACAATGACAAGTGCATACCTGGAAGCTTCTTTTAATAATGTCATAACTTCATGAGACTGTGCCTGATGCAAGGCTCCCGTAGGTTCATCACAAAAAAGAATAGGAACCTGTCTTAACAGTGAACGAGCAATCGCTACTCTTTTTGCTTGTCCTACTGATAGTTCATGAGGATATTTTTTTAATAGATGGGACAGTTCAAGTTTTTCTAGCAGTCTATTAAAATAATGTGGATCATAGTGTTTATTCATTAAGCAGCATTCTGATAATAGATTATCTTTTACATTAAGATAACTTAATAGATCGTTATTTTGTCTAATGAAGCTGTAGTCACCTTCTCTTATAACTTCTCCCTCACATGGAAGCATTCCTGAAAGAACATAAAGCAATGTGGTTTTCCCACATCCGCTTTTTCCATATATGCCAATCAAGCCATGATCTGGAAATGTCATGGTGATTGAATCGATGACTAAATGATCAAAAGAAAGTTTTACGTTATCCATCTTTAACACATTATCACATCCATGTTATAATCTTTTCATCTTACAAAGGAGTCGCATTATGAAGAATAATTTTCCTTATACATTAGACAATAAGAGATATCATACATACAATTACTTTCTTAAAAAGAAATATCATACTAAAGTCGCTAAAGTCGCATTGAACGCTGATTTTACCTGCCCTAATAGAGATGGCAGCAAAGGTGTCGGAGGATGCAGCTTCTGTTCAAGCATGGGAGCAGGAGAATACGCTGGCAATGTCAATGATGATCTGATGAAACAATTTAATGATCAAAAAGAAATCATGAGAAGAAAATGGCCTCATTGTCAGTTCATTCCTTATTTTCAGGCTTTTACTAATACTTATGCTCCAATAGAAACATTAAAGCAGCGTTTTGAGCCATTTCTTCATCTTGAAGACTGTGTTGGTCTTGCCATAGCCACAAGAGCAGACTGCATCACTGAAGAGATTGCTCAATATCTTGGAACATTAAACAAGGAAACTGATATCTATATTGAACTAGGTCTTCAAAGTATTCATGATGAAACTTCTAAGATCATCAATCGCTGTGAAGATTTTGAAACCTTCAAGAAAGGTCTGTCTTTACTTAGAAAATATGGACTGGAAGTATGTGTCCATATTATTAACGGTCTTCCTTATGAAACACATGAGATGATGCTAGAGACAGCTATTGAAGTTGGTAAGCTAGATATTCAGGCTATCAAGATTCATAGTCTTTATATCATGAAGAACACTGCCCTTTATCTTCAGTATATGAATAAGCCTTTTCCACTCTTATCAAGAGATGACTATATTTCATTAGTTGTAGAACAATTGCGCCATATTCCTAGTCATGTCGTTGTGGAACGTCTTACTGGTGATGCAATGATCGGACAGCTTTTTGAACCACAGTGGTCAATTAGAAAGACAACCATCTTAAATGATATTGATAAGCTTATGGCTAAGAATGATATCTATCAGGGTGATCTTGTTTAGCTCTATATATCTATACATAAAAAATTCCGGGATTTCTCCCGGAACTTTTTTATTCTGTTTCTAGTAGACCATAGCCTCCGTCATTACGTTTATAAATGACGCTAACAGCATTTGATTCTGTATCTAGATAAACAAAGAAAGAATGTCCAATCAATTCCATCTGCATGATTGCTTCTTCCATATCCATTGGTTTAGGATTAATTGATTTTGTCTTAACAATGACATCTTCTTCATCATCACCAGCAATATCATCAAGTGTCTGAATATTGAAAGCTAACTTATTGTTTTTAGATTTTCTACTTAATCTTGTCTTATACTTTCTAATCTGACCTTCTAATTTATCGATGACTAAATCAATGGCATTGTATAAATCATCACTTACTTCTTCTGCTCTTAATAAGACGTATTCTGTCGGAATTGTTACCTCGATCTTCTGACCAAAAGTATAAGTTCTTACTAATACCTTAGCCTCGATATTATCACTCATGATAAAGTATTTATCTAATTTAGATAACTGTTTTTCAACTTTATCCTGGATTCCTTTAGTAACAGTAATATTTTTTCCTCTAATACTCACTTTCATAATGAATACCTCCTAATATTAATATTTTAACCTTTTTTAGGTTTCCATTTTCTATTTAGTTGTAAGCGTTTACCTCCTTGTTTAATTACATTATACTATACATATTAAAAAATGCTACTTAAAATATTCATTTTATAAAAATGTAGAACAGCATACTATCTTATAAAATTTAAATTATCCGCTTATAATCAAAAGAAAGGCATTTCTGCCTTTCTTTTAAAATTTTATAAATATTTTTTTATGGCATCTACACGATCAAGTGCTTCCCATGGATATTCTTTTCTTCCGAAATGTCCATAAGCTGCTGTAGATGAGTAAATTGGTCTTTGTAGATCCAATGTATCAATAATGCCTTTTGGTGTTAAATCAAATTCATTCTTGATAGCGTGTAAAATATTATCAATAGAAGTCTTTTCAGTACCGTATGTTTCTACGAAAATACTTGTTGGTTCCTTGATACCAATCGCATAAGAAAGCTGAATTTCGCATCTGTCGCAGGCACCTGCAGCGACAATGTTCTTAGCGATATATCTTGCCATATAAGCAGCAGAACGGTCTACCTTAGTTGGATCCTTGCCAGAGAACGCTCCTCCGCCATGTCTTGCCATTCCACCGTATGTATCTACAATGATCTTTCTTCCTGTAAGTCCAGTATCACCATGTGGTCCACCGATTACGAATCTTCCTGTTGGATTGATATAGACCTTATAGTCATGATTTAAGCCATATTTGTCGACAACCTTGTCCATGATATCGTTCTTGATGAATGTCTTAAATGCATCTTCATCAAAGTCTTCATCATGTTGAACGGACATAAGAATAGTATCAATTCTTGGATGTTTTTCATCAGTATAATCAACTGTAACCTGAGACTTCATATCCGGTCTAGCCCACTTGAATGTTCCATCATGACGTAATTCACTAGCATATCTTACTAGATGATGAGCAATAGAGACAGGAAGTGGCATATACCCTTCTGTTTCATTTGTAGCATAGCCAAACATGATTCCCTGGTCACCAGCGCCACCTACTTCATTGTTTGTACCTAAAGCGATATCTTTAGACTGTGTATCCATGACCACCTTGATTTCACAATGATCAGCATCAATACCGATTTCATCGCTTGTATAGCCAATACGTCTAATGACATCACGGGCTACTTTTTCATAATCTACCTTGGCAGCAGTTGTAATTTCTCCACCGATAACTACAAAGTTAGTAGTTGCAAATACTTCACAGGCAACACGGCTATCTGGATCTTCTGCTAAGCAGGCATCTAAAATAGCATCACTGATCTGGTCGCAGACTTTGTCTGGATGACCTTCCGAGACAGATTCAGATGTAAATAAAATCTTTTCTTTCACTTTCTATTCCTCCTGTAAAAATAAAAAAGCTTTCAAGAGGAAAGCTTTTGCTATCCTCTTATTGTTCAAGTTTCCTTGCTAGGTAAAGGCACCTTCTTCATAAAGGGTTGCCACCACTTTAAAACGATCCTCATCTATGTGGTTCTTAATAAGAGCTTTTTTATATCAAATTTTCTTTGACATTATAATATATGTCAGCAATAATTGCAACATTAAACTGCAACAACTTCTGTGACTCCTGGTACTTCTTCCATAAGAATCATTTCAACGCCTTCTTTGATATCATCATCAATATAAGCGCATCCCTGACAGGCACCTAGTACTCGAACGTAAACGACTCCTTCTTCAAAGCGCACATATTCAATATCTCCGCCATCTCTTTGAAGATAAGGTCTTAACTTATTAATAACATTCTTAATATCCTGTTCAATCTGATCCATATTTCACACCTCGATTCATCCTTAATGCATTATAACGCAACCTCTTCTTTTTTAAAAGCAATATGCTTGAAAAAGAAGAGAAGAAAAAATGACAAATAAAAAACGATACCTCAGTATCGTCACTTATTAAATGGAGCGGGTGATGGGAATCGAACCCACGTAGTCAGCTTGGAAGGCTGAAGTTCTACCATTGAACTACACCCGCATAGAGATGGTGACTCGCAGGAGATTCGAACTCCTGACCCTCTGATTAAAAGTCAGATGCTCTACCAACTGAGCTAGCGAGTCAAATATATTTTTAGCTTCATTGGATCATTTAAATGGAGCGGGTGATGGGAATCGAACCCACGTAGTCAGCTTGGAAGGCTGAAGTTCTACCATTGAACTACACCCGCATTATAGATGGTGACTCGCAGGAGATTCGAACTCCTGACCCTCTGATTAAAAGTCAGATGCTCTACCAACTGAGCTAGCGAGTCAAAAAACATAAAACTAATAAAACCTTATAGAGATGGCTGGGCTAGCTGGATTCGAACCAGCGAAATGACAGAGTCAAAGTCTGTTGCCTTACCGCTTGGCTATAGCCCAATAGAGAATGGTGGGGAGGGACGGATTCGAACCATCGAACCAAAAGGAACTGAGTTACAGTCAGCCGCGTTTAGCCACTTCGCTACCTCCCCAGAAATTCTATTAAAATGGTGCCGGCTATAGGACTTGAACCCACAACCTACTGATTACAAGTCAGTTGCTCTACCAATTGAGCTAAGCCGGCTTATAAATGGTGGGGGCTAACGGGCTCGAACCGCTGACCCTCTGCTTGTAAGGCAGATGCTCTCCCAACTGAGCTAAGCCCCCGCTGTCGAATGCTCATACATAATAGCATTTCACTTATATGAAGTCAACATAATTTTTAAAAAAACTTTTATTTTCTTTTTCCCCTTCTATAAAAGAAAATCACCGCTTTTTGCGGTGATTTAAAATAAGTCCATTTCATCATCATTTTTATAATTCGCATCCACTACAATTGTTTCCATCTGATCGATACATTCCTGTACCTGAGTTGCATAATCCCACTGTGATTCGAACTCTTCACACTTGTATGTCTTAGGTTTTGTAGCTGGTTTTTTAGGTGTAAAGATTGTACAACAATCTTCATGTGGACGAATAGAAATATCATATGTGCCAATTCTTTCTGCAACATCGATAATTTCTAATTTATCCATGCAGGCTACTGGTCTAATAACCGGTGTAGTGATAACACTGTTGATTGTTAGCATAGAATCTAAAGTCTGGCTTGCTACCTGTCCTACGCTTTCACCATTGACAATAGCTTTACAATGGCGTTTTCTTGCAACACCTTCCGCAATACGATACATCATACGTCTCATGACTGTCATCGCATAAGATTCTTCACAATGATCATAGACAGAAAGCTGTAATTTTGTAAATGGGATAATATGTACTGTAATCTTACCATGAGCTGATTCTTTTAAGACATTAAGTAGATCTAATACTTTCTCTCTTGCCAAATCATTTGTATAAGGTGGAGAGGCATAGTGGATACATTCAATATCGATTCCTCTCTTCATCATTAAATAACCTGCAACTGGTGAGTCAATACCACCTGAAAGCATCAATAATGCTTTTCCACCGATTCCTACAGGATATCCTCCCGCTCCCATTACGACATTATCCATAACGTAAGCAGCATCTTTTCTAAATTCTACTTTTACAAGAATATCTGGATTATGAACATCTACTTTTAGGTTTTCTTTTTTTGTCATGTTAAAGATATACCCAGCAATAGCTCTATTCATTTCAGGAGATGTCATCGGGAACTCTTTATCGCTTCTTTTTGTATTGATCTTAAAAGTAGTCCCTTCTGCTTCATCGACAATCTTGCAGGCTGCTTCTTTTACTTTCTGCAAGTCATGTTCTACCTTATAACATAAACTAAACGAATGGATCCCAAAGACTGTCTTTAATTTTGCACTGACTTTTTCTGGATCTTCTCCATTTAATAGGATAAAGATATGGTCATATGTCAACTCATATGATAACGATGTAAAATCATGCAAGATTTCTTTCGTGTTCTTTAAAAGCTTTCTTGTAAATAGTTTTCTGTTTTTTCCTTTTGTTGTTAATTCTCCAAAACGGACAATAATATGATTTGCTTCCATAATTACCTCTGTTTCTTTACTCTTGATAGCGAAAGATCAAGAGCTTCAATAAATGTATTTAATTCTTCTTTTGTCGTTAAATGCGATAAAGAGATACGCAATGCACTAATCGCAATGTCATGATCCACATGCATAGCTGCTAAAGTGTGAGCTACTTCTGTCTTTCTTGATGCACAGGCACTCTTGGTTGAAATATAGATATCACTTGTTTCTAGATCATGCACAAGAACTTCAGGCTTGTAATGAGGAACAGATATATTCAATATAAATGGCGAAGCATCTTCTGGCGAATTGATCACAACAGCTTCTCTTTTGCTAAGCTGTTCTCTTAAATAATGATTTAATTCTTTTACATAAGCAAGATGTTCTTCCTGTTTCTCAAGTGCAAGTCTCATCGTTTTTGCTAGTACGATATAAGTACACGCATTCGATGTCCCGCCTCTTAATCCAAATTCCTGCTGTCCGGCAGAAATAAGTGGAACGATGGCTGTATTGTCTTTCTTATAGAGAAGACCGCTTCCCTTTAATCCATAGATCTTATGTGCTGAAAATGATGCAAGATCACATACTGAAAGATCAATTGGCAGCTTTCCTAATGCCTGAACCATATCTACATGATACTTTGTCTTGGGATTCTTTTTTCTTATTATACGTGAAATGTCTTTAATAGGATTGATTGTACCTACTTCATTATTGACATACATTGTTGATACAAGAATTGTATCTTCCCTGATCATATCTTCTATTTGAGAGATATCGAGATGTCCCTCTTGATCTACTGGAATATAATCTACTTCAAAGCCAAACACTTCCTCTAGCTGCTTGAATGTATTTGCTACACTGGAATGTTCAAAACTTGTTGTAATAATATGTTTACCTCTGTTGGCATATTGAAAACATACACCCTTAATGGCTGTATTGTTCGCTTCAGATGCACATGAAGTAAAAATGATTTCATCATTTTTGACATGAAGCATCTTAGCGATATGTTCTCTTGATTTTTCTAATAGCCCATTGACTTCATAACCTAAAGAATACGCACTGTCCGAATTGGCAAAATACTTCCCTAGAAGTTTTTGATACGTCTTATAGATTTCATCATTCAATGGTGTTGTTGCTACATAATCTAAATAAATCATATCTTTCCCTCTTTCCAATCACACCTATTTTACACTATTTTTTCTTTCTTACAAGAAAAAGAACCCTAACAGTGTAGGGTTCTTAATTAGCCGCAACTTCTTCTTGTTTTTTTATCATTTTTTCATAGCTTCCCGGTTCAATCTTTTCAATGATATCAACCGCAGTCGCTAATGCTTTCGTATATTCACCATTTCTAAATAGCACTTCTGCTTTAGTTAGTTCAGTGTTGACTTCCATATAAGTTGAACGGAATCTGTTACCAAAGACAATGGCTTCTTCAACCATTTCAGCAGTAATGATAAGATTATGAACATTGTCATAAAGTTTATAGATGACATCTCTTGCCCCATCTACTTTCTTAGAAAGCTCTTCAAGCTTAACTGGCTTGCTCTCTTTAAATTCCTTGATTTCTTCAGCTTTTCTATAGGAATCCTGAATATAGTCCTTATAAGAATCATTGATCATTGGCAAATGATTATTCTTGATTTCAGACTTGATTTCCAATAATACAATATTGATATTCTCTAATTCATCTTCTGCTTTCTTTTCAACAATCTCAAGCTTTTCTTTTTGTGAGTTGAAAGACTTGATCTGTGCATCATGAGCAGCCATAGAAGCAATCATGTTTTCTACTGCTTCCAATGTATCAGAATAAGCAAAATCACCAGAACCTAATTTATCATTAAGCTGCTTATATTCCTTAAGCATGCCTGTAAATTCTTCATATGTGCTCGCAATTGGCATAGCCTCTAAATCAATCACATACTTCTTTTCCATTTCACGATAAGCACGCATGCTTGTTTCATAATCCTGATCGATACGTTCAATCTCTTTAGAAAGAATTGACCATCTTTCCTTAAATGTCTTATAAGAAGTCTTCTCTTTACTTAAATCAATAACCAATGATTCAATATGATCAGTCAAGACTTCAAGCTTTTCTCCTGCTTCCTTGATTTCAACTGCTTTAACAAGATCAACGGATTCTTCTAGTTCTTCTTCAATCTCATCATAGCGATCTTCAGCGTTAAGCTGTTCTAATGCAAAGACGTCTTCTTGAAGATCTTCAATTAAATGAGCAACCTTTTCTACTTTTCCTGGAAGAAGCTTGCTGACAACTGAAACATAGGAAGGAAGGTCTTTTAAATCAGCCGATAAGGCTTCAATACGTCCTTCAATCTGTTTAGTGAAAGCTTTTGCATCTTCAAATAACTGATTGTTCATCATTCCTTCTAGCTTAACGAAATCTTCATCAATACTATTGAAGATAACATTAACTTTAGGTACAAATGATTCAATTTTAGAACGTGATTCATCATATTGATTAGTCACTTCTCTGTATTTCTCTTTGACACGAATAATTTCAATTCTTTGAATATTTTCGATTTCAGTCACTTTTTCAATCTTCTTAAGAAGCTCTTTTGAATCTTTTTCATAAGTCGCATTCATCTGGCGAAGCTTTGCTAATTTCTTCTTAGCTCCTCTTAGCTTGCCATAGAAAAGCTGTTCGTCTACTTCATTGACAAGTACACCTAATTCATTTTGCTGAAAATCTACAATTCTATTATGTTCTTTTGCAAATTCTTCATATTGCTCAGCAACTTCTTTCATGTTCTTCGCAATACTTTGTACTCGTCCAAGACGATATTGGATTGGCAATGTCTTAATGCCGTTCATCTGATTTTCAATTTCGACAATTTCTTGTCTATATACTTTTAGTTTTAATGATCTATATATAAGAAGCGCAATAATCAAGAGCAATAGAATCACTCCGATAATAATAAGATTTCTAATGCCAATTAGCGCTATTATTTTATTTAAATAAGAAGTCAATTGTTCCATAGTTTAATGCTCCTTTTCTATTTCTTTTCTATTCTATCATATTATAAAAGTGTTTTCATCCATTTCTCTTTAAGTTTTTCTATTATTCAAGTCACATCACACGCAATTTTTTCTCTATTATTCATTGACTTTCCCATTTTTACATGTATAATACTTATTGCAATAAATGATAGCGGTACATAGAAGTTATACAGCTACGTTTTCACCGTAAGGTTGCAAAGTATTCCCGCAAAGAAATGCTTAATGGAAACATACGTATAATAAACTATGATCTCTATTGTTTTATGCGAATAAAACAATAAGGAGGTAACGTCAATGGCACGTTATACAGGACCTGTATGGAAGAAATCTAGAAGACTTGGTTTCTCTATACTTGAAAATGGAAAAGAATTAAACAAGAGACCTTATGCTCCAGGACAGCATGGTCAGAAGAGACATAAGTCTACTGAATATGGCTTACAGTTAGCTGAAAAGCAGAAAGTAAGACATATGTATGGTGTGAACGAAAAACAGTTCCACAACACTTACAACAGAGCTAACAAGATGGAAGGCGTAACTGGTGTAAACTTCTTATGCTTACTTGAATCAAGATTAGATAACGTTGTATACAGAATGGGTTATGCTTCAACAAGAAGACAGGCTAGACAGTTAGTTAACCATGGTCATATCACATTAAATGGTAAAAAGACTGATATCCCTTCATGTGAAGTTAAACCTGGTGATGTTGTAGCAGTTAGAGAAAAATCTCTTAACTTAGATATCATCAAAAATGCTTTAGAAGCTCAGATCACTGCACCTGGTTTCGTAGAAGTAGATAAAGAAAACAAAACTGGTAAGTTCACTAGATTACCTGAAAGATCTGAATTAAATCAGGAAATCAACGAACAGCTAATCGTAGAATACTACAACAGACTTGGATAATTCTTTAAAGTGCATCTTAGATGCACTTTTTCTTTTCAACAAAACTGTTTTTATATATAATATGTTTAATGAGGTGATTTAATGTCTGATAAAAACGAAGCAATTGAAGAATACAAGAGTGGCATTTCAAAATGGTGGGTCATCACTGGTATCCTGTTATTCCCTCTTGTTCCGTTTGCATTAATCTATTTGAATAAAAAAATAAACAAGTATGTAAGAGGTGCCTTAATCGTCATCTGGTTCATCGTTCTATGCGGCGTTTATCAGTTTGCCTGCATCAAGCAAGGCCCAGTCATCAAAAGCATTTCTGTTCCTGTTTCTACCATCAGCATGAAGGTAGGAACTTCCCATCAGATTTCTTATGATGTTAAGCCTCAATCCTCTAACTTGAAAATTGATGAAGTCAAATACACTTCTTCTAACCGTTCAATCGCAACTGTTGACAAGAAAGGAAATATCACTTCTATTTCTCCTGGTAAAACAACAATTACGATTACTGTTCAAGATAACCACTATACACAACGTACAAAAAAAATAACCCTGCTGGTTTTAAAATAGCCAGCAGTTTTTTTATGCTAGAATGTGGATAGGAGGTAGATAATATGAAAACACATACGTTTATCACCTGTCCAATATGTGGACATAAAGAAGAATTAACTCGCCCTCTTCTCTATCATGAACTACTTATCAATGAAGAGCATTTCACCTACACATGTCCTATGTGTAAACATAAAAGAATCATTGAAACACCTACGATCATCTATTATAAAAAACATCTGATTGCCTTTGATCCGGAAGGCTATCATCTTTCATTTATCATTGATTACCTCAATCAAGAAGACATCTCAAGTGTTCGCTTAACAGCCACTCTTTCTTCTTTTGTAGAAAAACAATTAATCCTAAAAAACAATTACAATGATATCGCCATAGAAGCCTATAAGCATTCACTTCGCTTCATGATGCATAAAAACCCTGTTCTCTTCTACAATGATGAACCCGTTGACACCCTTATAAACATGAGTGTAGACCCAGTTGAATCTTACTTGTTAAGTAAAACTCATTATGAAAAGATGGTCAATAACCCCCTCATTCATAAGCTGATCAAGTACGATACACCACTTGCAGTTGATAAACATTATATTGAAAAACTCTCTACAAGAAGAATTACAACAGCCAATATCAGTTTTAACAGTCAGATAATCAGTGCTATTCTTCCTTGTTTTCTTGATGCTTCAGTAGGTGATATTGCCTTATTTGAAAAGAACGGCTCTCTTCATTCAGGGATTATTCTTTCTTTTAAAGAAGAAGATGTCTTCAATATCTCTTCTTCAATAAAGATCAAGCAAATATTGACTGATGATTATGATGAAGAGTTCCTCAGATCATTAAAACATGTCCATGATTATCAAGAGAACTTCGATGAACTGATTTCACTAATGTGTGATCTGTATGTTTACATTCCCTTTGAAAACAATAAGCCTTACTATATGACTATCAGTCCAGAAACCTGTCTTCCTGTTTTCACAAAAAAAGAAAGCATTCATGAATGCTTTCCATTAGCTTCTAGAATTATTAAGACAAAACTTATTACTTTGCTTTATCTTACTATCTTTAAATGTGATGGTTTCTTATTTAATCCACAGATGGATTCAATCTTCTTTGCCAATCATTCTTTCTTGGATGTCTTAAAAGATCATCTCAATACATCATTATCCTAGAATGATTGTTCATCTATTTTATAATGACATCTTCCACTATAGCTATCCAAGGTGATCTTATAGATCGTAAAAGTTTTGATCAGTTCCTTATCATAACCAAATCCTTCATAGCCATAATGAAGTACAATGAGATCCATCGCATGTTCATATTCATCCTTTTCTATTGTCTCAATGGTCCCCTTGCCAAGCACTGAAGCGTATGAACAGGAAATATACTTTCCTCCTACTTGATAATAGTCATAGACAATATCAGCTTCAATGCTGACATGTGGATTCTTTTCAATTAGATCAATCTTCTTTCCTTTTTGATCAGTATGAATATAGAATACGAAATGACCATCTTCATAATCTACGCCATAGGAAAATGGAAGAACATAGGGATATTCTCCATCAGAAAAAGCGACATGCAAGGAATCACATACCTGCAAAGTCGCAAGAATCTCTCCAATATCTTCCATTTTTCTATCTTTTCTTATCATAATTCCCATCCCCTTTAATTCATCTATTTCTATTCTATATTGTTTTTAAAGCGCTTACAAGACTTTCGGGTTTTCCTTTCGACAAAAACATAAATTCACAAACTGTTTTCCTTGCATAATTTGAAAAATAAGCATACTATCTTGTATATGCACTAAGAGATATTTCTCTTAAATACAGGCTGTTAAGGAGAGTAAAATGTCTATTAAACTAATTGCAACGGATATGGATGGAACATTCCTTGATCACAATAAAATGTTTGATTATGAATTCTTAAGTCAATTCTACAAGATGCAAGATAAAGGTATTTATTTTGTTTTAGCAAGTGGAAATCAATATTTAAGAATCTATCATCAATTTATTCCAATGAGTGAAAACATTTACTTTGTAGCTGACAATGGTGCCTATATTGCACATGGCCCAAAAGTTCTTGCTTATCACACATTAACAGATGTACAAGTACGTCATACTTTAAAGGCACTTGAAAGATACGAACATCTTGTTGTCATGATGTCCGGTCTTAATGGTACACATCTTTTAAAGAAAGACAAAAAATATGAACATGTTGCGAAGAACTATTATCGCAATCTTCAATATTATGATAGCTTTGATGAAGTCAAAGATAAGATCATGAAAATCACTTTATTTGATCCAGAAAATGATATTCATCTCTTTGAAGATGAAATACGTTCCCTTCTAGATGAAGGTGTCACTGCCACAACTGCTGGTAATGAATGGCTAGATGTTCAGCCAGTTGGTGTAAATAAAGGAAATGGCATCAAGCTTCTACAGGAGAAGCTTGGCGTTTCGCCTGACGAATGTGTCGCATTCGGTGATGCCATGAATGACTTCTCAATGTTTAAAAGCGTCACTTACAGCTATGCCATGAAAAATGCGGATGATCGCATCAAGGCTATTGCGCATGAAGTGCTTCCTTATACAAATGAGGAAAATGGTGTTGTTAAAAAGATTCGAGAAATTCTTAATAAGTAAAAAAAGTGGAGAAATTTTCTCCACTTTTTCATTTTTATTTAATTAAGTACATTTATAATCTATAATGTATATAGAAAGGATGGTGTGACACAATGAAACTCACTCATAAAAATGCTTCTCAAGCTGTTAGATTATATTCCGTTGCTGCTAGTGTGTGTTTAATTCTCACTTGTGTCATCGGTTTATATTCAAGCCTTAAATCAAACGCCTCTTTATTCTTAATTATTTTTTTCTCCCTACTTCTCATTGCTGCCTTTATCAAGCTATTCTGGAATATGAAAAAATGGGTGGATAAGGAAGAATATAAATAAAAAGATGTTTCATTACGAAACATCTTTTTAACACGCCATGAGCAAGAAATCCCCCACCTATAGAGGTGGGGGGATTTCTTGCGATAAACACGGTGTTTCTTGACTTTTGTATCTGATGATATTATAATATAATTGTAAATCAGTCGTATGTATAATAAAGGTTATAAATATTATGAAATTAGACAATAATAATCATTCAGTGTTCATGCTGCGTTATCACCTTATCATGTGCGTAAAGTATCGCAATAAGGTGATAGATGACAAAATCTCAAGCCGTCTCAAAGAGATTTTTGAGAAGATTGCCCCTACGTATAACATTACGTTAGAGGAATGGAATTATGATATTGACCATGTACATATCGTATTCCGAGGACAACCTAACACAGAGATAAGTAAATTTATTAATGCGTATAAATCTGCAAGCAGCAGACTTATCAAGAAAGAGTTTCCTCAGATACGTAAATCTCTTTGGAAAGAGATGTTCTGGTCACAGAGTTTTTGTCTGCTGACCACAGGCGGTGCTACCGTAGATATTATCAAGCAATATATACAATCCCAAGGTAAGAAAGATGACAAACAGAGCCATTAAGTATAGAGCATATCCTACAACTGAACAAAGTGTTATGTTTACCAAGACCTTCGGTTGTTGCCGTAAAGTGTGGAATCTTATGCTCGCAGATAAAATTGAGAGCTACAAGTCTACAGGCAAGTTTGTTACTGTAACACCTGCCAAATACAAAAAGGATTATCTATATCTCAAGGAAGTAGACAGTCTTGCTTTAGCGAATGTACAACTAAACTTACAAAGCGCTTTCAAGAACTGCTTTGGCAAATCCCGTAAGAAAAACAACGGATTTCCTAAATTTAAATCTGCAAAACGCAGCCGTAAGTCATATACTACAAACAATCAGCATGGTACTGTCGCCATTAATGATAACAGCATTAGACTCCCTAAAATCGGTCATGTGAAGACAGTTATCCATCGTAAGCCTAATGATAGCTGGATAGTCAAATCAGCTACAGTATCACAGGAATCTGATGGAAAGTTCTATATTTCCGTATTGTTTGAGATTGCAGATAGTAAAAATACCTATGTGGCAGACACGAATAACTGTATTGGTCTAGATTATGCTTCTGACGGTTTGTATGTAGATAATAATGGTAACGTTGGTACAAATCACAAATACTATCATGAAAGCCATGATAAGCTTGCTAAATCACAACGTAGGCTGTCACGTATGCAAGGCTCTAAAAAGCATGAAATCAAATCCAATAATTACCTAAAGCAACTCCGCAAAGTAAACAAAATACATAGACATATCGCTAATCAGAGATTAGATAATCTGCATAAAATATCTACTGAGATAGCCAATCAGTACGATGTTGTATGCGTAGAATCTCTGAACATGAAATCTATGTCAAATAATGGTTTTGGTAATGGTAAAGCTACTCTTGATAATGGATACGGAATGTTTCTGTCAATGCTTGAATATAAGTTATCAGAAAGAAACAAATATCTTGTAAAAGTAGATAAGTGGTTTCCGTCATCACAAATATGCCATTGTTGTGGAAAGATACATCCTGAGATGAAAAATCTCACAATTCGCACAATGAAATGTGATTGCGGTCTTACAATAAGCCGTGACCAGAACGCTGCTATTAATATCTTACATGAGGGATTACGTATACTAAACGAATCTTTTGCAGTAGCCTAAACATTAAATATACAGTAGGGATGGAATAGCCCTAACTTATACGCCTGTGGACATTGTGTAAGACATTGAGTTGCGTATCATCGTAGTCAATGCAGTAATGGTTGAAGCAGGAAGCTCCGACTTCAAATGCGTAGCATTAAGTCGGAGTAGTTCACAATAGCTGATCACTATCAAGAATGATAGTGACAGGTCCATCATTTAACAATGAAATCTTCATATCTGCACCAAAGATTCCTGTTTCTACATGAACCCCTTTTGCTTTTAATAATTCATTAAACTGATTGTACATTGGCAAAGATACATCGGGCTTAGCCGCATGCGTGAAGCTTGGTCGTCTTCCCTTTTTTGCATCAGCGTAAAGCGTAAATTGAGAAATGGACAAAATTTCTCCTTTGACATCTAACAGTGAACGATTCATTTTTCCTTCTTCATCGCTAAAGACGCGAAGATTGACGACTTTGTCTGCCATCTTCTCAAGAACATCCTTCTGATCTTCTGTCGATATTCCTACTAATGCCATGTATCCATCTTTTATTTCACCAGTCACCTGTTCATCCACAACACATGAGGCGTGTGTCACTCTTTGTAGTATAACTTTCATCCGCATTTACTTCCTTTAAAAAAATGTTATAATCAGTATGCCATAAACAAAGGGGGAAGTCCATGATTCACACAACACTTGCACACAATATGAGACCATCTACACTAGATGAAGTTCTTGGGCAGGAACATCTCATTGGTAAAAAAGCAATACTCACACAATTTGTAAAAAAGAAACATCCTCTTTCCATCATCCTTTATGGTCCACCAGGATGTGGAAAGACCACGCTAGCGAGCGCGCTTGCTCATGATCTAGACATACCTTATCGTCTTTTTAATGCATCAACAGGCAATAAGAAACAGATGGATCAGATCATTGCTGAAGCAAAAATGAGTGATGGACTATTTGTTATTATCGATGAAGTTCATCGACTAAATAAAGACAAACAGGACCATCTCCTTCCGCATATCGAAAGCGGCTTGCTGATCATTGCCGGATGTACAACCGCCAATCCTTACCATTCCATCAATCCAGCAATTCGTTCTCGCTGTCAGATACTTAAAGTCAAGCCATTAAAAGAAGAAGATGTCATCGAAGGATTAAAAAGAGGTGCACAAAGCGAAAAAGGACTTAACAATAAATTTGAGATTGATGAAGATGTCTATCGCTTTATCGCTAAGATGTCATCAGGGGACATTCGCTATGCCTACAATGCCTTAGAGACTGCTTCCATTATCGTTGATGATGGGCATATCACATTAAAAGAAGCCAAACGTGCATTGCCACATGCCAATGCGCAATTTGATAAAGATGAAGATCAATATTACGATACTTTGTCAGGACTCCAGAAATCTATTCGTGGCAGCGACGTCAATGGTGCCTTGTATTATCTTGCCAAACTGATTGAAGCCAATGACATGGAATCACTAGAGCGACGTCTTTGTACTATTGCCTATGAAGAGGTTGGTCTTGCCAATCCCAACGCCTGCATGCGTACAGTGATGGCTTTCCAGGCTGCCAAGGTCATCGGCTTTCCTGAAGCCCGTATTCCGCTTGCTCAATCAGTCATTGAATTGGCACTTTCTCCTAAATCAAAATCAAGTGAGAACGCCATTGACAGTGCGCTTGCATCAGTAAGAAATAACCCACACCCTACACCCCATTATCTTTCTTTGACCCCTGTTGGATTAGAAGAAGATGAGAAGTATGATTATGGTCGTCCTGATTTATGGGAATATATTCAATATCTTCCTGATGAAATCAAGAATGAACAATTCTATGTTCCTTGGCTTACAAGTCCTTATGAAAAATCATTGACTGACAATTATCAGCGTATTTTAAAACATGGACGTACCAATGATCTAAAGGGATTAAAAAGAAGAAAAAAAGAGACATCGTCACATTGATATGTCTCTTTTATTTTTCATATTTCTTATTTAAGATCACAATAGCTATAATGGTACCCAAAAGTCCTAGAATCAGGAAGAACATGGCAATATTGAAGATGATATCACCTTTAAAAAAGAATAGAACATTAGTAATGATAAGATCAATACCGAATACACAAAGAATCTTTCCTAATCCTTTAGCATACTCTTTACGGTTTTTATCAGGGATATGATCATATGATTTTGGATCATAAAATGATCTGAGATCCAATGTTGTAATCAATCTGTATCCACAATATACAAGCCATACACCTACCGCAATTGTGGCATAACTGATAATGCTATTCATATCCATTGATGAGATCCTCCTTTACTTTATTGACCGTTTTTTCAAAATGTTCCACATTAACTTCATACCAGTTTACCATCATCTGATTATTAAACCATGTAAACTGTCTTTTCGCATAATTACGGGAATGTTTTTTAATAAGGGCAATGACTTCTTCTTTTGAAGAACGTCCTTCAAAATATTCAAACCATTCTTTATAGCCGATTCCTCTCATTGACTGATAAGTAGGTTTGCATCCTTCTTCAATCAATGATTTGACTTCCTGTTCAAGTCCATTTTCCATCATGATATCTACACGTTTATCAATGCGTTCATAAAGTTTTTCTCTATCAAGAGTAAGTCCAATGCAGGTTGCATCATAAATCATTTCATGACGCTGTGCATCTTCCATTTCACTCTTGCGTTTTCCAGTTGTCTCAAAGATTTCAATAGCTCTTAAGACACGGCGACGGTTGTTAGGATGAATATTGCGCGTAGCACCAGGATCTACTTCTTTTAATCGTTCATAAAGTTCTTCATTAGAATAATCCTTATACTTCTCTTCCATCTTCTTAGGATCACTATCACATTTCTCAAATGTGTAATCATAAAGGACTGCTTTAATATAAAGTCCTGTTCCTCCAACAATAATAGGAAGCTTTCCTCTTTTTACGATATCATCAATACAGGCTCTGACAGTTTCTTGAAACTCAGTGACACTATATTCTTCAGAAGGTTCCTTGATATCAATAAGATGGTGTACGACCCCTTGCATTTCATCTTCAGTGACCTTCGCTGTACCGATATCCATACGTTTATAGATCTGCATGGAATCCCCACTGATGACTTCCCCATTCAATTGTTTGGCAAGTGCCACACCTAAAGCTGTCTTGCCGACACCAGTAGGTCCTACAATCACAATCACTTTTTCCATTATCTTATCCTCTTAAACATTTTTAATAACTCATGATCACTATAGAAAATGAGTGTTGGTTTTCCTGAAGCATCCACATATGGATTATCACAGCGCATCAATTGATCCATGATTGCCTGCATCTCAGCAGTGCTTAAATATGTGTTACGATCAACTGAGAATTTAGAAGCCAATGCGATGATTGCATAATCTCTTAATTCTAAAAGATTGAGATCTTCATCATTTAATATTTTTTCGCACATGTCTTCAATAAAATGTTTTTCATCAATCTGTGTCATCCATGAAGGAAGACTTCTTAATGTAAATGTATTTCTACTAAATGATTCTAGATTAATACCAATCATTTCTAGCTTATCTTTGTTTTCTTCAAGAATCATGAATTCACTTTCTGTGAATTCAAAGATCAAAGGTACTGTCAATGGCTGAATATCCAACGATGAAGAGGCAAAATGTTCCTGATATTTTTCATAGTTGATTCTTTCCTGAGCAGCTTTTTGATCAATAAGATACATGCCCTTTTCATTTTCTCCTATAAGATAAGTCCCACGAACTTGCCCTTTCGCATAGATTTTTTCTTTTAAAGGTTTTACTTCTTTTTTTACGATAGGCTTTTCTTCCTTGATAGGAACTTCTTTTTCTTCTTCATGTTTTTCTTCTACATGATAAGTAGGAGTAGGCATCTTTATTAAAGAAGGAACATCCTCTTCTAGCTTAAATAGCATTTGTTCATGTTGCACTTTAAAAGTGGGTTTTTCTTCTACTTCCTGTACAGGTGTTTCATGAACTGTCTTTAAAGCCTGTTCTATCCCTTCAGTGATGACTTCTTTTAAAGCCATTTCTTTAGAGAAACGTACTTCTAGCTTAGCAGGATGTACGTTGACGTCTACTAGATAAGGATCGACATCAATATGTACGATCGCTATTGGAAATCTTTTTTCAGGAAGATAATTGCGATAGACATCATTGATTGTATTGATGGTCTTCATATTACGGACATAACGATCATTAACAAGTGTAATAATATGATTCTTAGATGCTCTTGATTCCTCAATCTTAGAAATATAGCCTGAAATATGGAATTCTTCATTACCAAAATCTACTTCCATCATATTCTTGGCTGTCGATACACCATAGATTTCAGCGATCACTTCAAGCAATGATCCTGATCCATTGGTAGAATAAATCAGCTTATTATTATGAGTTAAAGTGAAGGCAATTTCTGGATGAGCAAGAGAAAGACGTTCAATATAAGTATAGATCGCCGCAAATTCCGCATTCACGCTCTTTAAATACTTAAGACGTGCGGGCACATTCTGAAAGATGCGTTCTACCGTTATGCATGTTCCCTTATTCATGGCACATCTTTCGACACTTTTTTTCTTGCCAAATTCATAAGAGACTCTTGTACCTACATCCTTTTCACATGTTTCTAATGTAAACTTTGAAATTGATGCAATTGAAGGGATAGCTTCCCCTCTAAATCCTAATGTTGTGATATTAAAGAGATCATGGTCATCTACAATCTTGCTTGTAGCATGACGAGAGAAGCACATCTGGGCATCTTCTTCACTCATGCCTACTCCATCATCGATAATGCGCATAAGCGTAGCGCCACCTTCAACGACTTCTACATCAATCTTATGAGCACAAGCATCAATACTGTTTTCTACAAGTTCCTTAATGACGCTCGCAGGGCGTTCTACAACTTCCCCTGCCGCAATCTTATTGGCTGTATCTTCTGATAACTGTCGAATCTTTGCCATGATATCTCCCTCTTATAATAGTTTCTTTAATTCAATAAGTGTTGATAGTGCATCAATTGGTGAAAGCTGCATTGGATCAATTTGTGAAAGCATTTTTTCTGCAGCACTTTCTTTTTCTACAATAACAGTATTTGAAGATGCTTCTAGCTTTGTTTCCATGTTATTGTCCTGTAAAGAATCAAGAATGACTTTAGCGCGGGCAATGACTTCATCAGGAAGCTTGGCTAGCTTAGCAACATTGATCCCATATGATTGTCCTGTTGCCCCTTCTTTGATCTTATAAAGGAACTTGATAGAATCATTAGAAACATCTGCACTCGCATGGACATTCTTGATACCTAGATCTTTATTCATTAATGTTAATTCATGATAATGAGTAGAAAATAAAGTCAATGCTTTCGTCTTCTTGGCAATATATTCTACGATTCCTTGAGCAAGTGCCATACCATCAAAGGTCGCTGTTCCTCTACCGATTTCATCAAAGATAATCAATGAATCTTCAGTTGCATAACGTAAAGCGTTGTTGGCTTCAAGCATTTCTACCATGAATGTAGACTGTCCAGAAACAAGATCATCAGATGCTCCAATTCTTGTAAAGATCTGATCAAAGATTGGCAGATCTGCTTCTCTAGCCGGTACAAATGATCCCATCTGGGCCATTAAAACAGTTAAAGTAACCTGTCTCATATATGTTGATTTACCACCCATATTAGGACCAGTAATCATCATGATACGATTCTTTTCATCTAGGTCTACATCATTGGCGATATAGTTCTTTGAAGAAATAACTTCTTCTACAATTGGATGTTTTCCTTCTACAATATGAAGACGATGTTCATCATTAAATGTTGGTCTTACATATCTATTAGAAGAAGCCACAATCGCTAATGAAATATAGACATCCACCTTCGCAACAACTTTAGCGACATCCTGTATCATATGAACATACTGTTTGATATATTGTCTGATCTGAGAAAAGATTTCATATTCCAATGATACAATACGATCTTGAGCAGAAAGAATCTTATCTTCCATCTCCTTAAGTTCAGGAGTAATAAAACGTTCTGCATTTGTGAGCGACTGTTTTCTTGTATAGTTGAACTCATCTTTTACAAGATTAAGCTGACTCTTTGTTACTTCGATATAATAGCCAAAGACTCTATTATAGCCAATCTTCAGCTTCTGAATACCAGTACGCTGTTTTTCTTTTTCTTCAAATTCTCTAAGCCAGTTCTGACCGTTCTTTTTGGCATCACGATATTCATCAAGTTCAGCGGAATAGCCTTCTTTGATAATATTGCCTTCCTTGATCACAAGTGGTGGATTATCCACAATAGCACTTTCAATAAGCTCAGTAATTGGTGTTAAATCCAATAGCTGTTCAGCTAGCTTATTAAGCTTCTCATTTTCTAATGATAACAGCTGATGTTTTAATTCAGGAATTACCTGAAGAGAAGAAGCAATCCACTTTAAGTCTCTCGCGTTAACATTGCCAAAGGCAATACGACTTGCTAATTTTTCAATATCGTAGATTTCATTGATCATATCCTTGATAGTTTCTCTTTCAATAAGATTATCTACAAAGATTTCTACCATATCTAAACGTTCTTCTATAGCGTCTTTATTAAGTAAAGGATGATCAATCCAGCTTTTCAGCATTCTTCCACCCATAGCTGAGTGCGTATGATCCAATAGCCAAAGCAATGTCCCATATTTTTCCTGATTGCTGTTTTTTGTTAACTCTAAGGCTTTTTTTGTAGAAGCATCAAGAACTACATAGTTCTGCTGATCAACTTCAGTCAATGGCTGAATGTAGTCTAAATCACGCTTCTGTGTTTCTAGCATGTAGTTAAGAAGGTTGCTTGCCACCTTGATTTCTTTTAGGTCACTTACGCCTTCAAATAGTTTTTTATATTTATCTTGAATATGTTCATTATCATAATGAGAGATCATTAAAGAATCATCTTCATAACCATCTTGATTCATTACTAATTCCTTAAGATCCAATGTTTCAATCTGATTCTTTAATTTACGATCATCTTTTTCAAGATTAAGACAATAGAACTCTCCTGTAGAAATATCAGCGTATGCTAATGTGTAATGAAAATCAAAGATACCTAGGGCACCGATAAAGTGATTGACTTTCTCATTAAGCTTAAGATCCATAATAGTTCCCGGTGTTACAATCTGTACAACACCACGTTCTACAAGTCCCTTTGAAGCTTTAGGGTCAGTCAGCTGTTCTACAATAACAACCTTATGTCCCATCTTGACAAGGTCTTCAATATATCCCTGTGCTGAATGGAACGGTACACCACACATTGGTACACGTTCACTCACACCAGCGTTTTTTCCTGTTAATGCAATATTCAATGCTTTTGAAGCCACAATGGCATCATCAAAAAACATCTCATAAAAATCTCCTAATCGATAGAAGACGATGCTGTCCTGATAATCTTTTTTTAATTCAAGATACTTTGTCATCATCGGTGAATATTTTTCTTTTTTCTTAGCCATGTTAAGCCTCCTTAAAACTATCATATTATAACATAATCTCTACTTCGTTTTAAGCACATTTCTCCTTTTATAGAGATGTAAAAAAAGATGATTTTTTCAAATAAAAAATGAATCTCTTCTCATTCTTTCTTTCTAAAATATCTTCATGATATCATATTAAAATTTAAGAATAGATCTTTCTGCTTATTTAACTCATTAAAACTCAAAAGATTCTATGCACCGCCACTATTTAGTGGTTTTTACTTTTTTATGACATTATAATATAAATAGAGATTCAATTTGATATTATTAAGGAGTGTTTTTATGAATTTTAAACTAGATGATAACTCCCAAGAAAAAAAGAAATTAAACACAGTTTGGCTGTTTACAGGTCTCATTATCGCACTCGTAGCTTTTCTCTGGTTTTTTATGAGCTTTCTAACACCATTTCACGAAACATATGATAAGTTTTCTTCATTCTGGCATATTTCAGTAAATGATAAAGTCGTTTATCACGGACGAATAAGTAATTATCGCTTTAATCATATTCATAATAATGATGTAATTACTTTTTCTACAAAAAAGATGATTAACAAAAATGATACTTCTTTAATGGTCAATGTCCCATTCAGTGCAGTTAAACTCTATCAAAATAAAAAGCTAACGTATACTTATCATGAAAAGAAGAAATTTGTACCGATGGCAGTACTTGAGATTCCACTTTCTAAAAGCAATGAAATGCAGGATTTAAAAATTGTAGTAGAACCATCGATCAATGATCCTTTTACAAATATTGCGGACTTTAGATTAATAAAAAGTGGTACATTGAATGAAACGATAATCAAGGATTCTCCTCAGACTTTGCTGCTGGCAAGCTTTCTTATTTTACTTGGAATCATCCTGATTGCCCTGGCTTCTTCGTTAATACGTACTCTCTACCAAGTGTTTGCGATTGGGCTCTACAGTCTGCTTGGAGGCATCTGGATTCTTTGTTGCACAAAGATCATTCAGGTATTTTTAACTAATCACTTTATTAATACGTATGCTGAATTTTATTCATTATATCTATCCGGTATTGCCTTTTCCTTATTACAATACTCCTTTATTAGAGATAATAAATATTGCAAAAAGATTTACCCAATGCTCATTTTTATGAGTTGCTTCTCTGTATTCATTATTGTTTTTTCTTATCTCAATTTCTTCAGCATTCAAGCTCCGCTTGTGATATTCCAGCTCTTTGAAGCAATTACAAATGTTGTCTTCATTATTGCACTTTATTTAGATAGCAACTGGAAAACAAGCAAACGTATTGTAGCGCTCGCATTTATCGTTCATTTTGCATTTGGTATTTTGGATGTACTGCGCTACAACATCGAACGTTATCTTATTGCTAATGAAACTCATATTGGTTCTACATATACACAATATGGATTATTGGTTTTGATTATTTTAATGGTCTACGCCTTTGCTATTAGGAATGAAGAAATCATTCGTGTTCAGATAAAAGAGACTACATGGCAGGAAATTGCCTATACGGACTCATTGACTAAACTTAGAAATCGTACTTATTTTAATGAAAAGATTTCTGAAATTATTCATGAAACAAATAAATATACAATTATCTATTTTGACTTGAATGGACTTAAATTTGTCAATGACAACTTCTCCCATGTTGCTGGCGATATGTTTATTTTAGAATTTGCAACTTTCCTCAAATCTCATTTTAATGATGCGAACATGATCGCCAGAATGGGGGGAGATGAATTTATTATTGTCTATAATCATTGTAATCAGGAGAAAATCAATAGTCTCTTTGAAAACTTCGAAGAAGCGGAATATAAAGCTTCTCACCATAAAGATTATCCGCTTACTTCCTCATATGGTATTGCCTACAGCTTTGAGTGCAACAATGATTTTAGTCAGGTTATCTCCTTAGCTGATCATCGCATGTATTATATGAAGAACAAGTACTATGAAACACATGAAAATGAAAGAAGAAATTAAAAGACGCATGATAATCATGCGTCTTTATTATTACTGATTCTGGTTTGGAGTATTTTCTTTTAATACTACGTCATGTGCTCCACCTTCTACGATAGAAGTAGAAGATACTAATGTAATCTTAGCTTTTTCCTGTAATTCTTTAATTGTTAAAGCACCACAGTTGCACATTGTGTGTTTCATCTTGCTTAATGATAAAGCAACATTGTCTTTTAATGGACCAGCATATGGTACATAAGAATCAACACCTTCTACGAAAGAAAGCTTCTTATCCCCACCAAGGTCATATCTCTGCCAGTTACGAGCTCTTGCAGATCCTTCACCCCAGTATTCTTTCATATACTGTCCGTTAACCATAACTTTATTAGTAGGAGATTCATCAAATCTTGAGAAGTAACGACCTAACATGATGAAGTCAGAACCCATTGCTAAAGCAAGAGTCATATGGTAATCGTAAACGATACCACCATCTGAACAGATTGGTACATAGATACCAGTTTCTTCGAAATATTTATCTCTTTCTTTTGCAACTTCAATTGTAGCAGTAGCCTGACCACGACCGATACCTTTTGTTTCACGAGTGATACAGATTGATCCTCCACCGATACCGATCTTAACGAAATCAGCACCTGCTTCTGCTAAGAATCTGAATCCTTCGCCATCTACGACATTTCCAGCACCAACTTTTACTTTGTCACCGTAATGTTCTCTGATCCATTCGATAGTAATTTTCTGCCATTCTGTATATCCTTCAGATGAATCGATACATAAGATATCTACACCAGCTTCTACAAGTGCAGGAACACGTGTAGCGAAATCTCTTGTATTGATACCAGCCCCAACTACGTATCTCTTCTGTTCATCTAATAATTCATCTGGATGAGTCTTTCTTGTTTCATAATCTTTTCTGAATACGAAATATACAAGATTCTGCTGATCATCAACGATTGGTAATGCATTAAGCTTATTATCCCAGATGATATCATTTGCTTCTTTTAAAGTTACATCTTTATGTGCAACTACAAGCTTTTCAAATGGAGTCATGAATGAAGAAACTTTTTCTTCTTTATCCATACGTGAGACACGATAATCTCTTCCTGTTACAATACCAAGAAGTTTACCGTTTGCAGACCCGTCTTCAGTTACAGCCATTGTAGAATGACCAGTTTTTTCTTTAAGTGCTAATACATCTTCTAATGTATTATCAGGACTTAAGTTAGAATCACTAGTTACAAAGCCAGCCTTATAAGCTTTAACTTTTCTTACCATTTCAGCCTGATCTTCAACTGACTGTGAACCGTAAATGAAGGAAACCCCACCTTCTTTAGCAAGTGCAACAGCCATTTTGTCATCTGATACAGCCTGCATAACTGCAGACACTAGAGGGATATTTAATGAAAGAGAAGGTTCTTCTCCTTTTTTAAATTTCACCAATGGTGTTTTAAGACTAACATTGCCCGGAATGCAGTCTGGTCCTGAGTAACCAGGAACTAACAAATACTCACTGAATGTATGTGATGGTTCGTCGTAATAATATGCCATAATGTTCTCCTTAAATATAAATTTTCCCAATTATAATAAATAACAGCAAATTAGTCAATATGTTATGACAATTCGTTATTAATGAGATCTTCTACATTTAGAAGAAGTGCATTCACTTCTTCTTTCACATTAAGGTAATTCACAATAAGAGGATGCTCTTCAAATGCTTTCTTTTTCGTTAGATACTCCTCATAAAGATCAGATATCTCCTCATCTCTGACCTTTCTTCTTGTCAATTCCTTCTGCATTGCCTTAAGCTCATCCTCCATCTCCTTAATCTCTGGATGATCCTTAAGCAATGACTCATACTGCTTATAAGCGATAACTTCCTCTTTACTTAAAAGATAGTCATTAATAAGCTGTGCCTTATCCTTCGTTGACAACCTCTTCACCCTCAAGTGTCCAAGTCTTAGCTTCTGTAATCTTTACTGGCACAATAGTTCCAATATGTTCTGGATTTCCTTTAAAGTTTACAAGCTTATTTGTTTCTGTATATCCAGAAAGAATATCTGGATTCTTCTTGCTTGGTCCATCAACCAATACTTTCTGTACAGTATCAATATATTTCTTATTAGCAATACCTGCATAATAATTAACTTTTTCATTAAGACGCTGAAGTCTAGCTTCTTTTGTCTTAATATCCACATTGTCAATCATCTTAGCTGCAGGTGTACCTTCTCTTGCAGAATAGACGAAAGTATAAGCTAAATCGTACTGACAATGATCATATAGACTTAATGTATCTTCAAACTGTTCTTCTGTTTCATTTGGGAAACCAACAATAATATCAGTCGTGATAGCACACTTAGGCATCACTTCTCTAATACGATCAAAAAGCTTTAAGTACTGTTCTCTTGTATAGACTCTACCCATGATCTTTAAAACATCTGAGTTCCCTGATTGAACAGGCAAATGAATAAATGGCATGATATTATCATATTTTGCGATAACCTGAATCATGTCCTCAGAAAAGTCCCAAGGATGACTAGTCATAAATCTTACTCTAGGAATACCGATCTTTGCGACTTCTTCTAACAATGTCGCAAAATTATAATCAGTATCTAGATCTTTACCATAAGAATTGACATTTTGTCCTAACAGATTAATTTCAAGATAGCCTTTATCCTTTAATTCCTGTACTTCCTTTAAAACATCCTCCATTAAACGAGAACGTTCCTTACCTCTTGTATAAGGGACAATACAGTATGTACAGAACTTATTGCATCCATACATGATATTAACCCATGCTTTCTTATCTTTCGCACGTGTACTAGGAAGATTTTCAATAACATCTCCCTCTTTGCTCCAAACTTCAATAACAGTTTCTTTTTCAAGCATAGCCTGCTTAAGAAGCTGAGGCAAACGATGAATATTATGTGTACCAAAGATCAAGTCTACTTGTTTCATCTTCTTGCGAATCTTTTCAACAACGACTTCTTCTTGAGCCATACATCCACAAACACCAAAAATAATATCAGGATGCTCTCTCTTCACATTCTTAAGATAGCCAATCTTACCAAATACTTTTTCTTCAGCATTTTCTCTGATTGCACATGTATTAAGCAATACAACCTGTGCATCCTTGACATCATCGGCTTTACGATAACCCATTGTTTCAAGAATACCAGAAAGAACTTCTGTATCTCTCTCATTAGCCTGGCAGCCGTATGTCTGTATAAAATAAGAACGCCCTTTACCGATACCAACCATATCTGGAGGAATTTCAAAAACGTTATCTAGACGTCTTACATCAGTCTTTCCACGTTTTCTTGCATCTTTTAAAGAAGGGCCTTTAAAATATTCACTATAATCTTTTTTCATATTATTCCTCTCTTTCGGCGTTATTATAACAAATCTTCAACATAAAAAAAATAAGAACTTTTCAGTTCTTATTCATATTCCTATTTACCAAAGAATCCTTCTGGCTGGATTGAGAAATATAATACTTTACCAGCTGGTGTGTTTTTAAATAAACTCTTGCAATGTCCTGCTGCTTCATCTGCAGATAATTCAGATTCTACATCAAAAGTAGCTTTGATACCTTTCTTTGAAATATATTTGCATTTGATTTTATCATCTTCATATCCATCAAAGAAATCAATAAGTTTCTGTACCTGTGCTGTCTGCATTAAAATTTTATGTGTTGCCATTATTACTTCCCCCTTATATATTTTCGACACCTTTATTATAGTGCAGTTTTATTAAAAAGAAAACACTTTCATAATTTATTTCTATTTCAGAAAAAAACAGGCAATTTCTTGCCTGTCATGTTATTGAAACGGATGATCCTTATCAATACGAATACGCATAATATCCGTACATTTATTTGTATGATCATCAAAAGTAAGCAATGTAGCTAAGAACTGCCCTTCATCTTCTGCCACCCTAAATGGTGTCATAAGACTCGTTAAATTACGTTTAATGATTGTTTCCTTTTCACAGCCGATAACAGATTCATAAGGACCAGTCATACCTACATCACACTGGAAAGCTGTTCCTTGTGATAAGATCTTTTCATCTGCAGTAGGAACATGCGTATGCGTACCTAAAACAGCCGATACACGTCCATCTAGATAATACCCAAGTGCAATCTTATCACTTGTCGTTTCAGCGTGGAAATCGACAATATGGATGTCACTGTCATCTTCTAATAGAAGATCATCAATCACTTCAAATGGATTGTTAGACTTGCCATCCATAAAAGTCAATCCTAAAAGATTAGTCACACGGACCTTCTTCCCCTTGATTTCAATCTGACGACTTCCTACTCCGGGAAGACTTCTAGGTTTATTTAATGGGACAATCAATCGATCAGCATCATCGATATAATCAAATAGTTCTCTTTTTGCATAAGTATGATTTCCCATTGTGATCAATGAAATGCCTTCAAATACCATTTCATCATAATGCTTGCGAATAAGTCCTTTACCATGAGAAACATTTTCTCCATTAGCAATAACCATATCCACATTGTATTTCTTTTTTACTTGAGGAAGATATCTAGAAAGCACCTGTCTTCCCGTCTTTCCAAAAACATCTCCGATAAATAATATTTTCATATAACATCCTCTTTACAAAAAATAAGATAGGAAAAGTCCTATCTTATTTTGCAATTTCATTTGCGCGAACTTCTCTGATCACAGTGACCTTGATATGTCCTGGATAAGTAAGTTCATTTTCAATCTTTTCCTTGATATCTCTTGCAAGTTTATGTGATTTGAGATCATCAACTTTTTCTGGGTTGACAATAACTCTCACTTCACGTCCTGCCTGAATAGCGAAGACTGTATCAACACCATCAAAGCTCTTAGAAATTTCTTCAAGCTTTTCAAGTCTCTGAATATAGTTTTCAATTGTTTCACTACGGCTTCCTGGTCTAGCGGCAGAAAGCGTATCAGCAGCAGATACTAACACTGCAACAACTGATTCAGTTGGGACATCTCCGTGGTGAGACGCAATCGCATTGATGACAATATTATTTTCACCCATACGTTTAGCAAATTTAGCACCAAGCTCAACGTGGCTTCCTTCCATTTCATGATCCATGGCTTTACCAATATCATGAAGTAATCCTGCACGTTTGGCCAACTGCTGGTTAATACCTAATTCAGCAGCCATGATGCCTGCGAAATGTGCAACTTCTACCGAATGCTGTAAACCATTCTGACCGTAGCTTGTACGATACTTAAGTTTACCGATCATACGGATTTCTTCTTTCTTCATCTTAGAAAGACCAAGTTCAAAGACCGCATCTTCCCCTGCCTTATAGATGATATCGTCGATTTCCTTCTTCGTATTTTCGACAACTTCTTCAATTCTTCCAGGCTGGATACGACCATCCTTAATTAACTTTTCAAGAGCCATTCTGGCAATTTCTCGTCTTACTGGATCAAAACACGACACAGTAATAACTTCCGGTGTATCATCAATGATCAATTCAGCGCCAGTAGCACTTTCAAAAGCACGAATGTTTCTACCTTCACGACCAATGATACGCCCTTTCATTTCTTCACCAGGTAAAGAAACAACATTAACAGTACGTTCTGTTACTTCTTCCTGAGAATAGCGATTTATCGCATTAGCGATAATATCTTTTGCAAAGAGTGAAGCCTTTGTTTTTGCTTCTTCTTCCTGTTCCTTGATATAGGCAGTGACTTCATTTTCCATCTGTACCTTTACCTGTTCAAACAGTTCCTTCTTTGCTTCCTGTGCTGACATCGCAGCAATTTTTTCAAGTTCAGCAACCTTTTCATCAATCTGATGTTTAAGCTGCTCTTCATACTTACCTAGTTCTGCTTGTTTCTTATCTAATTGTTGGTTTTTCGAATCAAGGATATCCTCTTTTCCTTGTAACGCGATATCTCTTCGATCAATATTCTGTTCTCTCTGAGATAGCTGATTTTCAAATTTTGTCAGTTCTAGACGCTCAGCTTTAATTTCTTTTTCTGACTGTAGCTTATATTCATAAGCTTGAGTCTTTGCATCTAAATTCGCTTCTTTGATAATATTATCTGCTTTAGCGTTTGCATCATCAACAATCTTTTTGGCTTCATCTTTCGCCTTTGATAATTTAATGCTAGTATATACATTTTTGATGATAATACCTAAAATGATACCTATAACAAAAACCAGAACAAGGAATACATATTTTTCCATGCCATTCTTCCTTCCTATGATTTTTTGAGGTAATTAAAATACCATATCAATTATATATGATTTATTCATCAATTTCAATACTCACACATTTCTAGAATAAACTCATTTATGTCAAATAAATAAATTAATACCCTTTCTTTTTCTTTAATATGACAAAGAGAGAATGTCTACACATTCTCTCTTTGTTTAAATGCAATATCAAGATTTGATCCAGTATATCTGACAAGCTGATCTACAAATTGTGAAGAAGCATCTTCATCCATGCCATCTTCAATCCATTGCATCATCATGCCAACAAAAGCAAAACGACAGAAATTCAGCAAAAACTCCTCGTTGTCTTTCTCATCTTCTTCAATGATATAGTATTTTTCAAGATAAGCCTTCACAATCGTATAGAAACTATCACCAAGCAATGTCGTCATACGCTCATCATAGGAGGATGAAATCATATGACGGGCGCGATTTTGATTACACAATACAAAATCAATGATAGCTCTCATACAGTTTTCAAAGCTTTCGCCCTCTTCAATATAGCTTAATGCCGCCTGTGTCTGTCTTAAAAAAAGCTTCTCTAATAGATCATAGATATTATCAAAATGATAATAGAACGTATTACGATTAACATGACAATAATCAGCTAAATCCTGGATAGTAATCTTATCCATAGTCTTCTCATCAAGCAAATCAAAGAAACCCTTGAGAAGCACTTCTTCCGTATCGTGCATCTACTCTTCTCCCATCATGATGGCACGTACCTGTGTCTCCACTTCTTCCATGATTTCAGGATGATCATTAAGATAAGATTTCGCATTTTCACGTCCCTGACCAATCTTTTCTCCCTTGTAGGCATACCAAGCCCCAGATTTTTCAATAATGTCATACTGAGTCGCTAAATCAAGCACTTCTCCATCATGAGAAATACCTTTTCCATAGATGATATCAACCTGAGTTGTCTTAAATGGTGGGGCCACCTTATTTTTAACAACTTTAATGTTGGCCTTATTACCAACAACATCACCACTAATTTTGATCTGTTCACTTCTTCTAATTTCAATTCTTACTGAAGAATAGAATTTTAAAGCACGACCACCTGTAGTTGTTTCAGGATTACCAAACATTACCCCAATCTTTTCTCTTAACTGGTTGATAAAGATAACTGTACAGCTTGTCTTGTTCATAATACCTGAAAGCTTTCTTAAAGCCTTGGACATAAGTCTTGCCTGAAGACCCATATTCTGGTCGCTCATTTCTCCATCAAGTTCAACCTGTGGCACCAACGCTGCAACAGAATCGACTACAACCAGGTCAATAACACCTGAACGTACAAGCATTTCTGCAATCTCTAGCCCCTGCTCACCACTATCTGGCTGAGATAAGATCAGTTCATCAACATCAACACCAAGATTTTTAGCATAGACAGGATCAATGGCATGTTCTGCATCAATAAACGCTGCCTTGCCGCCTTGCTTCTGACATTCTGCAATTGCATGCAAAGTCAATGTGGTCTTACCACTTGATTCAGGACCATAGATTTCAATAATACGTCCCTTAGGATATCCACCTATTCCTAAAGCAAGATCTAATGTCAATGAACCAGAAGGGATAACATCAACATCCACTGAAGCACGATCACCAAGCTTCATGACAGACCCTTTACCAAATTTCTTTTCAATTTGCTTAATAGCGTCATCTAGCGCTTTTTCTTTATTCTCAACATTGACGCTAACACTCTTTTTCTCTTTTGCCATAATTCTCCTCCTATCATTCTATACACGCTGATGATGTATTTTTCTTTATTTCATTTTTAAGATTATCAATACCAAGCTGTAATGCTTTTTCTACAATATCTTCACGTTTACCAGAAAGACGATATTCAAAAACAGAAACGTGATCAAGATAAGCAATGCCAATATAAATAAGTCCTACCGGTTTTCCTTCCATAGCATCCGGTCCAGCATTTCCTGTAAAGGAAATGCATATATCACTATCAAAGATTTTTTGTCCATGTAGACACATTTCCTTGGCAATCTGACTTGAAACAACGCCGTATTTATCAATTAAATCTTGATCGATGCCCACCACTTTATGCTTAATCATCGTCTGATAGCTGACAATCGAACCACGGTATACTTTCGAAATACCTGGGTTCATGCCAATGCGGCTCGCAAAATGTCCTACCGTAAATGATTCTACACTAGAAATAGATAAATGTGCATCAATAAGCATCTTTGCTAATTCTTTCATCACAAATCTCCTTTACAAAAATAAATCGTATGACACAAGACTGCCATACGATTTTTTATTAGTTCTTCTTTACAATTGTCAATGTCGAAGTCTTAGCGTTTTTCTGTGCATTTGTCAACGGTACTTCTTTATCATTAATATAGTACTTAGTATCAGTAGAACGACCATTAACAATCTTTAATTTTTTAAACTTAGCAGCATTCAATTTAGCTGTGACAGTTTCACCTGCCTTATATGTTCTATTTTCAAACTTCGATGAAGCTACGCCATTAACATAGAATCCTGCCCAACTTTTCTTACCAAAGACAACCTTAACAGTAATCTTGTCCGTTTCACCAGATACATTTACCTGATACATAGGATAACGCGTACTTGAAGAAAGCGACTTAAATGAAACAGTAGCTTCTTTCTTTTCTTCTTTTTCTTCCTTTACAGGAGCTGTTTCCTTTTTCTTAGTTTCCTTCTTCTTAGTAGTCTTAACACTACCAGTAGTCGACTGCTGTGTAGATTCAGATGATGATCCCGCTGGCAATGACTTGATAGCAGTATACGCTACAGCAACAATCAAGGCGACAACAACACAAATAATACCAGCACGAATAAATTTGAGGTGACTCTTGTCTCTATAGACATTATTTTTCCCATTGTAATTAGGTCTTTCAAATTGGAAATTATTCTTGTTCTGAACTTTTTCCTTTTGCGCTTCAACAGCCTTAGCTGCTTTTTCTAATTCTTCTTTTTTTATTTCTTCAGTTAAAGCTAAATAAGAAGCAGTAACCTCATCAACATCCATATCAAGTACTTTACAAAGCTTTCTTAAGTACATGCGAACATACATTTCATCACCTTCATAGCGATTAAATGCTCCACTTTCAATATCCTTAAGGATTGCAATAGAAAGCATAGTTTTTTCTGAAAGCTGTTCAATTGTTAGCCCTTTTTCTAGCCTTTTCTGTTTTATTAATTCACCTAAATTATTCATAATGACCTCCGTCTATGATTAACATATTAATTAAAACATAAAACTCGAGTTTTGACAACGTCAAAGAAAAGTTTTACATCATGACTATAAATGAAAAAACACGATAATATATCGTGTTTACGTCTGCTCTTGTAAGCCGTGTTCTGTTTTTCAACCAATCATTTCTCTTAGTTTCCTACCTGATGTCAGTTCAGTTCCTTCCATCAGACTCCCCTACCAAATTTGGGTTTCTACCTCGCGGAGTTTACCAACTTTTCACTCTTAGCTTTCGCTAAGCCATAGTCTCTGTGGCACTTTATGGCTAGCTCCATATCAAAGACTTAGGAGCATCGCCGTCGTCAACTTGCGTTGCCTAGGCTTATTGGGCCTAGCACGAACACTACGAGCATCACAGCTCGTGATAGCACGGACTTTCCTCTACTTCTAGCGATTGATTCTCGCAGACGCTATTCAGATTTCTTACTATAGACTTCTTTTTCCAACTGAGAAAGTCTTTTTAACAAATCAACATTCGATTCCATCTGAGATTCAATATTTTTAGCACTCTCTGCTTTTGCATTATTTTCATAGGACTGAACTTGCGCTTTCAATTTAGATACTGTTTTCTGCAATGTATCAATTTCATCATATGCGCGATTGAGCATAGCGGCAAAATTTTCATAATCAGCCACAACAACATCTAAAAAATAATCAACTTCATTGGCATTGTAGCCTTTAGAATCGATCTGAAACTGCTTATTCACGATTTTCTTTGGACTTAACTTAATCTTATTTTCCATATACTCTTCACTCCCTGATAATCATTTTACAAAAAAAGACAAGAAATGCAAGCAAAATCTTATTCTTTACTGTTTATGAGGTGTTCTCCCCTCTTTTTTTATAGCCATGACCATAAAATATTGGTATAATAAGTCAGAAGGAGAAACGTATGGTTAAGTATCCTAATAAAAAGAAAGTGACACATTTGTGCTTGCAGCCTTTAAAAGGGGAAAGCCGGCATTATACAGCTTATCGTGGAATGAACTTGGAAGAAGATATTAATCTTTCTAATTCCTACTATCTTGAAAATGACATTGCGGTCATCTACAAGAAACCTATTCCCGTTCAGATTGTTAAGGTGGACTATCCAAAACGAAGTGCTGCAAAAATTGTAGAAGCTTATTATCGTAAGCCATCTACAACTGACTACAATGGGTTATATAAAGGAAAATATGTAGATTTTGAAGCCAAGGAAACGAAGGTTGACAATTTTCCTTTTAAGAATATCTCCGATCATCAGATCAGACATCTTGATCGTGTTATTCATCATGGAGGCATTGCCTTCTTGATTATTGCATTCACTTCAATCAATGAGGTCTATCTCATTGATGCATCCTACATTGTAGATCGTTACTGCCATGCGAGTAAGAAATCCATCTCTTATGAGGAAATCAAGCAACTTGGTCATCTCATTAAACAAGGATTTCAACCTCGTCTAGACTATCTTAAAATTTTAGATGAGTTTTACCTTAAGGAGGATTCATAATAATGAAGACAAAGAAAGTCAAACTGAACAAGAAAGCCAAGCGACGTTTAATCATCGCTGCCATATTAGCAGTTTGCGTCTTGATTGCAAGTTTTGCTGTTTACTTCACAGCCTCAGTCTATTCACAGATTAAAGACTTTGACATCAACAACTTAACAACAACAGCCACTTCTAGTCAGGTTAGCGAAAATGGGAAAACGTACTATACATATGGCTCTGCACAAGGGAAATATACGAAGTATTCAGAGATTCCAGAAGTTATGGTTGATGCCATAGTTTCAGCCGAAGATTCACGTTTCTTCGTCCACGATGGTTTCGACTTACCTCGTATTATTAAAGCGACAATCGGCCACATCACCCATATCGGTGTTGGTGGTGGTGGCTCTACTATCACTCAGCAGCTGATGAAGAAAACTTACTATCCTCAAGAAAAAAAGACAATGCAAAGAAAGCTTGGGGAAGCAATTCTTTCTATTCAGGCTACTCAGCAGACAACTAAACAGAAGATACTAGAACTTTATTTAAATAAGATCTATTTTGGTAGAGGGGAAAACACTGTTGGAATCTATGCTGCAAGCAAGTACTATTTCAACAAGGTTCCATCTCAATTGACATTACCTGAAGCTGCTTATCTTGCAGGTTCATTAAACAACCCAGTGTTCGATGATGTTTATTATGTTTACCAGCGTTCTGAAAATCGTCGTAATGTGATCTTAAACTTAATGAAGAGACATGGTTATATCAGCGATTCGCTTTGTGAAGCCACAAAGAAGGTTCCTTTAGCAAATACGCTTCAAAAGAATCCAGTTAAGCAAAGCAAGAAATACGCTGCTTATGTTGACCGTGTTACAAGAGAACTTAAATCTGATTGGGGCATTGATCCAAGCAAGACCAATGTTACAATCTACACTTATCTAGATACCGAAGTACAGCAGTATCTTGATGATATTGCTTCAGGAAAGAACTATTCTTTCCCTAACAAATATATGCAGACTGGTGGGGTCGTTCAGGAAAGTGCAACTGGACGTATTCTTGGATTATTATCTGGACGTGATTTCAAGGTCGGCAACTATTCTTATGCCTTCTCTGATCGTCATCAGCCAGGTTCTTCAATCAAGCCTATTCTAGATTATGCTACTGCATTTGAATATCTATACTGGTCAACTGGTCATATGGCCGATGACTCTACTTACTCTAAAGGTGGATGGACACCAAAGAACTGGGATAGAAAAATCCACGGTGATGTTACACTTTATGAAGCATTAGGTAAATCTTGGAACTTAGCTGCGATCCATGCCTTAAATGATGTATGGAAAAAGACAGGTAAACAGAAGCTTATCGATTATCTAAAAGGCTTAGGTTTCCAGATGGATAAAGAAACATTCTCACTTGCCTATGCAATCGGTGGTTGGTCATACGGTACGACTCCACTTGAAATGGCTGGTGCTTATGCTGCTATTTCTAATGGTGGTACTTATATTAAGCCACATACTATCAAGAAGGTTGTTGTTAATACAACTGGTGAAACAATTAATGTTGATGAAAGATTAAAATCTGACAGCAAGCAGGCTATGGCTGATTATGCAGCCTTCATGCTAAGAGAAATCATGACAACTTATGTCAAGGATGAAAAAGATTATTCAGCCTTTGATATTGGCTACAATATCGGTGCTAAGACTGGTACTACCAACCATGATGGTAAAGTTCCAGGTATTCCTAGAGGTAAATCAAAAGATAACTGGCTTTGCGGTTTCTCTGAAGATTACTCATGGGCATTCTGGAATGGATATACTGATAGTGACCAGCGTAAGCATGGTTTATATATCAGCGGTACTAACCAGTCTAAGTTAATTGCTGCTAAAGTCGCAAATCTATTATCTAAACGTAAAGCTAAACATTCTTATGAAACACCAAGTTCAGTAGTTCAGGCTAAGATGGTTCAGGGTACTTACCCATATGAAGCACCTAGAAACAGCTATACTACTTATCAGAATGGCAAGAAAGTCATTACTGCATGGTTCGTTAAAGGACATACACCATCTGGTTCAAGTTCAAATGAAACAAGTGCAGATACACTTTCTACATTATCTTCATTTAGTGCTAGCGTAACTGATGATAATCAGATCAGAGTTACATTTAGTTCTTATGATCCACGTTCAATGGTTACAAGCGGAGATGTTGTCTACCGTGTTCAAGTCTACGAAGGAAGCACTCTTGTTCACTCACAGTCCTTGAGTTCTTCTTCCGCTACTCTTGGTTTCACACCTGAAGCCAATAAGACTTACCGTGTTGTAGGATTCTATTCATGGTCAAATGGTTCTGGTACTTCTAATAAGGTTTCTAGAACTATTACTACTAAGAAATCTTCTACAGAAAAGACATCTTACAGCGTTTCATCAAATGGTTCACGTGTATCCGATGGTTCTACTATTACTGGTAGCTCAATTACCGTAAGAACATCAGGTGATTCTTCAAACCAGGTTACAATTCGTCTTTCTGGTTCAGGAACTGCCAGCAATACAATCACTGCTGGAAGAAGCACTACATTCAGTGGTCTTCAGCCTGGTGGAAGCTATACTGTAACACTTACTGAAACAACAAGTGATGGTTCTACAAAATCGCTTGGATCATTTAGTTTCAAGGTACAGTCAAACACAACTGAAGAAACAACAGAAGACTAAAAAGGAGAATCGGTTGATTCTCCTTTTTCATAGTTTCTTATTCTTTTCTTTGCATAGATCTACAAGCTGGCATTCCTTGCATCGAGGTGATTGGGCTTTACAGAAATATCTTCCAAAGAAAATAAACTGATGATGCAGCTTGTTCCATCTTTCTCTTGGCAGTGTGCGCTTAAGCTTCTTTTCAACTGTAAGTACACTATCCTCGTTTTTCGCAAATCCTAGGCGTTTTGAGACACGTTCTACATGTGTATCTACAGGAACACTAGGAACATAAAAAGCTTCTCCTACGACCACGCTAGCCGTTTTACGGCCTACTCCCGGTAGAGTGATCAGTTCATTGATGCTTTGAGGCACTTCACCATCATACTTCTCACAAAGCATTGCAGCCATTTTCTTGATACTTCTTGCCTTATTGCGATAAAGACCAATACGTCTTATCAATTGTTCAATATCTTCCTGATTGGCATCACGATAATCACTTGCACTATGATACTTCTTAAAAAGTTCAGGTGTTACCTTATTGACTGAAGCATCAGTTGTCTGTGCTGACAATAAGACCGCAATCAATAATTCAAGTGGAGTTGTATAATGAAGTTCACACTTAGCATCAGGGTAAAGACGATCAAACTCATCTAATATTCTATTCTGTTTCTTCTCTATCATTAGCCCCACCATTTAAAGTCTTTCACTTCATCGCTAAAGCTAGAAACAGACTCCTCTTCCTTCGTTTTAATCACCTTGCCATATTCACTCCAGTTTTGTAGAATACGTTCCACATAGCGGAAATTCTTCACATTAGCCTTCACAGCTTCCTTGACTGCATCCATGATCATTTCATCATCATAGCCAGATCGTTTAAAGTCATTGATAAAGCCAATCTCTGTAACAGAAAGAGAACGACCAAATGATTCTTCAAAGAAGGATACAAGATTGACATCCTCCTTTTTTTCTTCCTTTTCATCCAAAAGCTTCATTTGAATAGGTTTAAAATCAAGCTGTCCATTACATCTATTAACAAAATGACCATTGATCAGCTTTAACATAATTTCATCAATACGAGAAAGCGCAAGTGATGAATATCGTGAAAGACATTGTGGTGTAATAGGTCTGATATTGAGCTTATGACATGTCATCATAAGCATGAGAATATGAATATCTTCATCTGTAAGATTCAGTTGTTTCCCTTTTACTAAAAGTAAAGTATTCCAATCTACACAGCCATAATCAATAATATCCAGATTCATGATGTCCTCCTATAGATTATATGATTTCACAAAGTCCCCTTCTAATGAATAAAAATAATAGTATAAATGATTCTTGTTTTGATATTTTGCATAGTACATGAATTTATCATCTTCATAGCAGATATGAACAGCCTTTACTTCATGATGTTCTTTCTTAACTTTCTCTTTAATACGAGCATCACTCATGTAGTTTCCTTCATAGCTTCCTACGAGTTTCTTTTTTTCATCAAATGCGACAAGTTTCTTTTTGCCATCTTGTTTTACTTTCATGATGTAATATGTCTTTTCTCCATAATAAGGATAAAAATAATGATCATATTGCATCTTATTAGAAGAAAGAAGTTCATTTCTTAATGATTGTCCTTGTTGCTGATGTTTACTGTATGGTGTATGAACCATATTAATCAAAATAATCATACCGATCAGAAAAACAATGACCACCGTTGAAACTCCAATAAAAAGATAATGTTTCTTATTCTTAGTATCCATATTCTCTCCTCCAGTGATGTTTATTATATACCATCCCTTCTACAAAAAAAAGGGCATACGCCCTTTAATCGTTACGACTGCTGCCAATGATGACAAGCAGTATTCTAAGCATTGATGCAATTGTCGAAATAACAGCTGCCACATAAGTCAAGGCTGCCGCAGAAAGCATGCGCTTTGCGCCAACATATTCATCATCCGTCAAGAAAGATGCATCGAGAATATGCAATGCACGTGCTGATGCATTAAATTCTACTGGCAAAGTGACAACCTGGAATAGTAAGATTCCAATGATCAAGAAGAAGCCTACCCAGGCAATCTTTGTAGCTCCTAGAGCTAAACCGATCATGATTGCGATCCAGCCAAGATAGTTGCCCATATTGGCAAATGGCACAATCGCATTTCTAAAAAAGATTGGACGATAGTTCGTATTGTATTGAATCGCATGCCCACATTCATGAGCTGCAACTGCAATAGATGCAATAGAGTTTCCTCTATAGACATCACGGGAAAGATTGATTGTCTTCTTAGAAGGATCAAAATGATCAGAAAGTTCGCCGTTGACCTCATAGATAGGCATATCAGCCATGCCGTTGGCATCAAGAATCATACGCGCAACCTGTGCGCCTGTGAGGCCTCTTTCATTAGGGACTTCCTTATATCTCGCATATGTTGTTTTAACTTTAATCTGGGCATATAAAGCCAATAAGGCTGCAAGACCAACAAAGATTGTTCCTATCAGATAATAAGGATTACGCAACATCATGCTATAATACCATAAATTAAGCATAAACATTTACCTCTTTCTTTAAATATACTTTTATTATACACGAAAATATGAATTATTTATGTACAAAAAAGACGCAATTAGTTCATTGCGTCTTTTAGTCTATTGCTAGGCTTGAAACTTACAGTTCTGCTTGCAGGAATTGTAATGATTTCTTTTGTCTTAGGTGAAACACCTTTTCTTTCATGACGGTTGTTAACTTTAAAAGTTCCAAATCCAGAAATAAGAACTTTTTCGCCATCCAACATTGTATCTACCATAGTATCAAATACTGTGTTGACTAAGATCTCAGCATCTTTTTTAGTAAGATTTCTTTTCTCTGATACTACGTCAACTAATTCTTTTTTATTCACGAAAAAACCTCCTCAATGAAACTGTAAATACTATAACAAAGTGAACTCATAGTTTCAAGTAAGAAAGTCAAATTTTTACGCTTTTTTCAACAAAATATAGCAAAAAAAATGTCAGCATGCGCTGACAGATTTTTAATAAAGTCTTTCTGGTTTAAGTTCACGGTTCATAAGCTCTTTAATCTTTTCACTAGGCTTATCTCCGCAATAGAGTACTTCATAAATAGCCTGTGTAATTGGGGCTTCAAAACCAGGATAGTTAGCAATGTCATCATGGATGACCTTACATGTTCTTACCCCTTCAACGGTCTTAGTATTACCAACCATGAAGTCAGAAGCACCATCAGCTTCACCAATTTCCTTACCAGCCTGGAAGTTTCTTGAATGAACACTTGAACAAGTAACAATCAAATCTCCAAGACCAGTTAGACCAAAGAATGTTTCTTCTTTAGCACCTTTTAATAGACCATAAGAAACCATTTCCTTAAGTCCTCTTGTAATTAATGCAGCACGGGCATTATCACCATAGCCAAGTCCCTTTAAGACACCTGAAGCTACCGCAATAACGTTCTTGTAGGCAGCACCTAATTCAGCCCCTACTTCATCATTACCAGTGTATACTCTTAAATATTCATTTGAGAATAATGACTGAACGCTTTCTGCTGTCTTTTGATCCTGTGAAACAGCACATACGCTTGTCAACATTCTTACAACGACTTCTTCTGCATGAGAAGGACCAATTAAAGAAACAACTGGGTTGATTTCATCTTCAGTAAATACTGAACGAATCGTATCTGAAATACGGCTGTTCGTATTCATATCAAACCCTTTAGCAGCATTGATGATTGTCACCTTCTTCTTAAGAATCTTTTTAATATCTTCCAAGACAGTACGAATAAACTGAGAAGGAATAGTTACCAAGATAAAATCAGCGCCATCAATTGCTTCTGCTAAATCCTTAGTAGCTCTGATATTTTCTTCGATCTTAATATTCTTAAAGTATTTATAGTTACAATGTCTAACATTGATGTCTTCGATTTCTCGATCATCAACACCATACATCAATAAATCTACTCCATTATCATTCAATACTCTCGCTAGACCTGTAGCCCAGCTTCCTGTTCCTAAAATTGCTACTTTCATTGTTAGTCCCTCTTTCTGCAGATAATATGAATTGGTGTTCCTTCAAAACCAAAAGCATCTCTAAACTTGTTTTCTAGATAACGCTTATAACTGAAATGAAGGAATTTTGGATCATTGACAAATAACACGAACGTTGGCGGTGTTACTGCCACCTGATTACCATAATAGATTTTTAGACGTCCACCTTCAAAGTTAGATGTAGGATTCATTGCCTGAGCATCAACCAATACATCGTTCAATACGGAAGTGGCAACACGTTTTCTCTGATTATCATATGCTTCATGAATAAGGTCAAACAATGTCTGAACACGTGCGCTTGTCTTAGCACTGACAAAGGCAATACGTGCATAATCAAGATACTTAAAGTCTTCTCTTAATTTCTTCTGCATCTTAGCCATAGTCTTTTCATCCTTGTTCACAAGGTCCCATTTATTGACAACCAGGACAACCCCTTTACCAGATTCATGTGCATATCCAGCAATGTGTTTATCCTGTTCAATAATGCCACGTTCACCATCGACAAGAATAAGAATTACATCCGATTTTTCAATGGCACTCATAGCTCTTAAGACAGAGTATTTTTCAACGTTTTCATAAATCTTACCTCTTTTACGCATACCAGCTGTATCAATGACACGATACTTCTGACCATCTTTAGTAAAAGCTGTATCGATAGCATCTCGTGTTGTACCTTCAATATCAGATACGATAACACGTTCTTCTCCAAGAAGTGCATTAGTTAAAGATGATTTTCCAACATTTGGGCGTCCAATTAAACTAAATTTAATTTCATCTTCTGGAAGATCATCCTCTTTATCAGGCAAGAGACGTACAACCTGATCAAGTACATCCCCTACACCAATCCCGTGTGAACTTGACACGGGAATAGGATCTCCTATTCCTAATGAATAGAAATCGTAAATATTATCTCTAAATGCAACATCATCAATTTTATTACAAGCTAAAACAACTGGTTTCTTTGATTTCTGCAAGATTCTTGCCACCATCTGATCTTCAGCAGTTACACCTTCACGACCATTTGTCACAAAGACGATGACATCCGCTTCTTCAATCGCAATTTCAGCCTGCATTCTAATTTCTTTGACGAAGTCATGATTAGCAAGTTCAATTCCTCCAGTATCAATAACCGAGAAATCTCTAGTGAGCCATGAAGCACGGGCATAAATACGATCTCGCGTAACACCGGGCGTATCTTCTACGATGGAAATACGTTCACCTACAATTCTATTAAAGAGCGTTGACTTTCCGACATTCGCTCTACCGACTATCGCAACAACACCTTTCATCATCACTCATCATCCCTTTCTAACCTAATTTCTGACTGACAAGATCCATGACAGTAGCGACTACTTCATCCAAGCTCATATCCGATGTATCGATTTCAATCGCATCATCAGCTTTCTTTAATGGAGAAATTTCTCTCGTCATATCTGCATGATCTCTTTCAGCTATTTCTTTTTTAATTTCTTCTAAATCAGAATCAATACCTCTTTCAAGGTTTTCTTTATGTCTTCTAATAGCACGACATTCAATAGAAGCAACCTGATAAATCTTTAATTCCGCATCAGGTAATACGACAGTCCCAATATCGCGTCCATCTAGAATGACACCTCCACCTTTCGCCATATCTCTTTGCTGAGAGACAAGGAAAGATCTCACTCTGCTATATCCTGATACAATGCTTGCTCCCATGGATACTTCGTTTTCACGAATAGCCATTGAAACATCCTGATTGTTTAGCATAATAATGCCACCAGGCAACATATTGATTTTTATATCTTTAAGTAAATTGCATACGCCTTCTTCATCATGAAAATCGACCTGATGAATAAACGCATAGTAGGCAACACATCGATACATTGCTCCTGTATCGATGTATGTATAATTAAGATTATTTGCAACCATTTTTGCAATTGTTGACTTACCGGCGGCAGCCGGTCCATCAATCGCAATTGATATTTTATCCATTCCAAAGACTCCTTACACTATTTTCATCTGAACCAAGATAGTATAAACAATAAACATGAGAACTGCAAGAAATAATAAGACAATAATAAGATTTAGGAAGAAATCTAGTACTGGATGAGCCTTTTTATCGTCATTTTTCTTCTTAGATTGCTGACGTTCAACTTCTTTTGTTTGCTTCTTATCTACTTTTTCCTGTTTCTTAGCTTCTTTTTCTTGCTTCTTAAGCGCTTTTTCTTCTTCAGCTTTCTGTCTCTTAGCAGCCTTTTCTTCTTCTATTTTCTGACGTTTAGCAGCTTTTTCTTCTTCCTTTTCCTGCTTAGCAGTCTCTTTTTCCTGTTTCTTTAATGCCTTGATTTCTTTTTTTGAAAGCTGAGTCGTTTCTTCTTCTACAATAACAGGAATGACAGGTTCTTCTTCTTTTTCCTCTTCCTGAGACATTTCAGTAAGTGTTTCCTGAACACTCATAGGAGAAGATGAAACATCCTTTCCTTCGCTTAAATCCTCTTCATCCACATTGATGCTAGTAGCATGATGATCTGCCTTTAAACGATTAAGAATATCCATTCTTGTAGAAAAATCATCTTTACCGATATTTTCCTTTACACGATTAAGTGCAGACTTCACATTCTCATCTACTTCCAATGTTTCATAGCTAAGCGGGTTAAGCATTGATTCATCAACCTCAGCATCTTTTGACTTTGGAATAAATGAAAGAAAATCGTCTTCTTCTTCCGCTGTTTCTTCTACAACTGGAAGTTCTTCCTGATTTTCCTGTGTGGCTTCTCTTAAATCTTTATATTTGTTTGTTCTTGTCTGTTTTTCTTCCATTTTCATCACCACGAACATTATAACATAACTTAAATATTCTGAAAATAGGCTTTCAAAATAGAATAAGATGGTTTATAATAATCTGTGTAAATTATTGATAGGAGGATCGTTTATGGTTAAAGTAAATGAAAATTGTATCGGTTGCGGTGCTTGTACTGCAGTATGCCCTGATGTATTCGATCTTAATGATGACGGTGTGGCAGAAAACATCTTAGGCGAAGTACCTGCAGATTTAGAAGAATCTGTAAAAGAAGCTGCTGAAAGTTGTCCTGTTGAAGCAATCGAATTATAATTCCACTAAAAAAAGTCCTATTTGTTAGGACTTTTTTTCTTTCTTAACGCTAAGTTTCTTAAAACCTTCACTTCATGTGGAGTCAAGCGACGACAGCTTCCTGGTGTCAATCCTTTTAAGTCAATAGGACCGATCATAATACGATGCAATCTCTTAACCGGATGACCAACTGATTCAAACATCTTCTTAACCTGACGGTTCTTTCCTTCAATAAGTCTGATCATAAGCATAGTTGTACCATGTTCATCATCTACATCTACTACCTTGATCTTAGCTGGAAGTGTCTTTACCCCTTCAAGATAAACACCTGATTCAAGCATCTTCTTTTCCTTTGTCTTAAGAATACCCTTAATTGATACTTCATAGATCTTTTCTAAATGAGAAGACGGATGCATCATTAAATTAGCGAATTCTCCATCATTACTCATAAACAATACACCAGTTGTATCATAATCAAGTCTTCCAACAGGATAGACACGTTCCTTGATAGCTGTGAAATAATCAGCTACACATGGACGATTATGTTCATCTTTCATTGAACAGATGACACCTTTTGGCTTATAGAATAAATAATAGACTTTATTTTCTTTTTCTAAAGAATGACCATTGATAGTAATGACATCATTCCCACTTACTTTTGTACCTAAAACGTTGCAGACAACACCGTTGACTTCAACTTTTCCAGCTTTAATAAGTTCTTCAGCTTTTCTACGCGATGTATACCCGCTCTGGGCAATAACTTTCTGTAAACGTTCCATATTACTCTCCTCTAATAAATCTTGCTATCTTCTCAGCATCATTATAGCCTTTTCTATAGAGAAGATATAGATTTTGTTTTTCTTTTGATAAAGTTGACATATGCCCAATTGTATCTGGCGCAACAATCAATACTTTTCCTTGTTTTTCAAGCTCCAATGCATCCTTTAAAGCAGCATTGTACACTTCTGCTCTTTTTCTTAAATGCTCACTTGCTTTCTTATCAATCTTAGAAAGAATGTTGGCATTTAATTTATCGTGATCAGAATCACGCATGTAATCTTTTGGTCTTGTTAAGATCAATACAACTTTATCACAGCCATCTTCTAAGGCACGTCTAACTGGGATGGGTTCTATAATGCCCCCATCATAGTAAGGTACACCTTCAATATTGACTGGCTTGCAGACAATTGGTAAGCAGGATGATGCTGAAAAGATGCGATATTCATCCTGGTTGATATCTTTCTTGGTAAAAATATGAGGTTCTCCCGTATTGGCATTATAAGCCAACACATTAAATTTCATCGGATTATTCTTCAAGGTCTCATAATCTAAAGGATTTTCTCCTTCTTTTCTTGATAATGTGTAATAAATATAATCCAGATCAACATAGCTTCCTTTGTTGATGAAATTCTTTAAGCTCATATATTCTTCCCTGAACGCATAATCCATGAAGAAATGATAGTTTCTTTTATATTGTTTAGCAGTAAAAGAAGCAAGATTGGCACTTCCTGCTGAAATGCCGATACCATAGTCAAATGTAATATGATGCTCTAGGCAATAATCAAATACGCCTGCACCATAGATATCTCTTGTTCCACCACCTACATCGATAATACCAATCATAATTAATCTCCTAAAGGATAATCTTCATACCCTTTTTTCGTCTTGATCATTTTAACAGTAGCTTCTAATCCATGCTCTGATAAATACTTTAATAAATAAACAAGAAGTTCTCTTGTTTCTTCATTCATGATATAGCTATGTGCCCCATTAAGATAATACTGTAATGGAAAATCATCAGTATAATTTTCGCCATTATAGATCATACTTGCTGCCACGCGGTCACAAAACATTTCAAGAACATAGCGATAAGGCATCTTGGCAGCCTTGATGCCATCTCTAGTAAAATCCACCCAGAATTCCCAGTGATGCATGTTTCTTCCTTTATGATGAAGCCATGCCAGCGAATAGCCATTCAGCTTACGTTCCGCACCATTAGGAGAACTTGTTCCACGGTAGTAACGGATTCCCGTCTTAAATTCTGTCCAAGTATATTTAGATAAATCATGAAGCAGCCCCTGCTTATAAAGTCCCACTTTAAAGCAGAGTCTGCCAACTAATATTTTATGTGCTGTAATTGTCTTAAAATGATTCCATGCATTCATTATTTCTCACCAATCGTAAGTATACACACTTTCTTGCACGTGTCAAATGGCTTTTCTTTTTTAGAAGTCATGATATAATGTATAAAAAGTGGAGGTGGTCATATGCCATTCAAAATTGATATTCAGACAAATATTGATGAGAAAAACCTTGATATAGAAACATGTAAAAATCTCATCCGTTCTCTTGAAGAAACGTATAAAAACACACGTACTGAAATATATAGTCATTTCTTAGGAATGAAATCCATGCGTCTAGCACTCATGCTTGCGGCAACATCGCTTTTCTTCTATTTCATGACAACTATGCCATTCTTCTTATATGGTGCCTTTGGAAGTGTCCTTCTTATCATGATTGCATCTTTACTGTTGGCAGAGACAACATCAAAGATCATAAGAAAACAAGTTAAAATGAAAATTGAACAGTTCAAAGAAACGCTTGATCGTCTTCAGCGTATGAAAGAACTTAAAAAATCCTAATCTTCATTAGGATTTTTTTCTTTATATTTTGTATTAAAGATATCTTCTTCATCAAAATCATCACTGATTTCTTTAAGCTTAGGCAATTCATCAAGACTCGTTAACTGAAATGCATCCATAAAGACATCCGTAACCCCATAAAGGATCGGTCTCCCCGGTGCATCAGAACGTCCCACTTCCTTGATAAGCGCCTTGGCGCAAAGCTTTCTTACCATCGCTTCACATCCCACACCGCGGATCTCTTCGATCTGTACACGGGTGATTGGCTGATAGTAGGCTACAATAGCCAATGTCTCTAAGGCTGATTTTGACAATTTAGCAACGTTTTCTTTAAAGAGTGATTGATAATACTGCTTATGCTTTAAGAGCGTTACCATCTTAAAATAGCCGCCATAATTGACAATCTCAAACCCTTTGACTTCTTTTTTTTGATACATATGAATAAGTTCATCCACATACATCATGACTTCCTGTAAAGAGAGCTCTAAAGCTTCACCAATCTGCTTTACACTGATTCCTTCATCTCCTGAAAGAAAAATCATGCCTTCAATTATTGATAAATATTCATTCTTATTCATAATACTTTCCTTTCAGATAGATTCTATCAAAGTTTTCTTCCTGCGTGATGACCAGCTTCTGATTCTTGACAAGAACAAGAACCGAAAGAAATGTTACGACCGCAAAATAGCGATCCCCTTCATCAAAGAGATCTTCAAAATCGACAAGCTGCCCCTTCTTCATGCTGAAGAACGTTTCAATCTGTTCACATCTTTCCGCAATAGAAATTTCTACTCGGGCTACTTTTGATTCCAATGGCGACTGCGCCATTTTTCTTTTTAATATCTTCTGCATCGCAGAAATAAGATCATAGACTTCCAGATTATCAGGAAGCTGATCTTCTACTTCACTGCTGAACTGATCTAGTGTCGGCATCTTAGAAAACATCATTTGTCTTTGATTGTATGCTTCCTCAAATTCCTGAATCACTTCATTAATCTGATTCTTTTCGATCAGCTTTCTGATCATTTCCTGACGTTTTTCTTCATAGTCATCTTCTTCATCAAGATGCTCTTTTGGCAAAAGCAGTCGACTCTTCATTTCAATAAGCCAGGCAGCCATCACAAGATATTCAGACATCGCTTCTAAATAAGAAGGATCCATCGTTTCTATATATGCGAGATACTGATCACAGATGATGGAAACATCAAGATCAAGAAGATCCATATTCTTCTCTTTAATAAGATGCAACAACAGATCCAGCGGTCCTGTAAATTCTTCTGTTTTTACCTGATATTCCATCTTCTCACCTTCTTTAGAAAACAATTTTAACAAAAAAAGCCTTAATATTTAAGACTTTTTTACTCATTCACAACATTCCTTAATGTACCTTCAATAAACAATCGCACATTCTCATACACTTCATCAGCACATTTTTGTCTTGCTTCAACACTGCCCCATCCCACATGAGGAGTCAGAATTGCACGCTCAGGATATGTTAACTGTAATAGACCACTGCTTTTTTCAAGTGGTTCTTTTTCATAGACATCAAGACCTGCTCCGTAGATTTCTTCATTATTTAACGCCTTTACAAGCGCTTTTTCTTCTACGATAGGTCCTCTACCAACATTAATCAGGATAGCTGATGATTTCATCATCTTGAAGACCTCTTCATCAAAAAGATGATGCGTCTTATCAGTCAGCGGAGAATGAATAGAAATCACATCGCATTCACGACACAATTTTTCAAATGACACTCTCTCATATTCCTCCTTGCGATCCACTCCAGAAAAGGATGTATAAACCACTTCAGCACCAAACGCGGAAGCGATGGAAGCCACCTTGCGTCCGATTGCACCAAGTCCGACAATTCCCCAGCGCAAAGAAGAAAGGGTGTGGAACGGATTTCCAAAATATGAGAATGCCCCACTTTCGCTGTAAGCGCCGCTTTTAACATAACCGTCATAATGAGAAAGGCGTTCTACTAAACTTAACGCCATAGTCATCGTCAGCTGCGCGACCGCATCCGTCGAATAGCCTGACACATTCTCGACCACAATGCCTTTCTCTTTAGCATATTCGAGATCGACATTGTTGGCTCCAGTGGCTGTTAAGGCAATCAATTTAAGATGCGGACAGCTGTCGATGACTTCTTTATTAAAAAGATTCTTATTCGTAATGACAATTTCCGCATCCTTAGCGTAATTAATAACCTGATCCTGGGTTACATGTTCATAGAAGGAGATATCTTCAAAGTTATTGAACTTCTCTAGATCAACATCTTCTCCTAGTGTTTCTTTTTGTAGAAATACAATCTTAGACATGTTTTTCATCCTCCATAATATAGATTTCTATACGAGAACGATTAGTCTTTAATCGATCGATATAGAAAATAAAGCATACTGACATCTTATTGTTTATATAATCATATTTCAATAGATTATAAGAAAGATATTTGCTTTTCTCTTCCTTGAGACCCCCACCGGTCGCACTTCCTGCCGAAATAATATAAGCGTGATCCTTTTTCATGAAGAAAGGAATGTGCTTATGACCGTGCAGGACATAACGAATACGCTGTCTTTTCAGCCAGCTGATAAAGATGGGCGCATCGATGAGCGCTTTGCTTGAATCAAGCAGTTTTCCTAGTATTGCTTTTTCTTTAAAAGCGACCTTCAAGAAATCCGCTTTCCCGACCTTGTAGACATGATGATGCAATAATACAACTGGGGTATAGTCTTCAAGATGATCAACTGTCGAAAGTTCTTCTTCTATTTCATAAAGCTGACGTGAACCAACGGCCCCTCTTGCAAGTGACCCTTGTGAATTGGAATCGATTTTTATCAGGATGATCTTATCATCTTCTAAAATCTTGATCTTATCCCCTAAAAGATAAGCGATAACCTTGGACTTCTGTCCACCTCCAATATTGACCCCATGTACAATCATATCATGATTGCCAAGCACAAAAGTTACATCAGTGTGATATCGCTTTTTAAGACTGGTCATAAAATCATTAGCTTTATACATGTTCTTCTTGCTTGGTGAATTCATCAGATCACCTGTAATGATCGTCTTTAGCTTATGATCACTATGAAGATAAGGCATCAAGGCATTGAGTGAATCATAAAGAGCATCCAGCTGTCTGCTCTTTTTAGCAGGCCCTAAATGAAGATCACTTAAATGAAGATAATAACTATTATGGGTTCTTTTATTCTTGTAGAGCTGATCACTGTTGATAAATGCTTTTAGCTTTTCAATATCGTCTTGTGAACGCATTGGAAAGAATGTGGATTGTCCTTCAGTAAAGATCAATGCGCCTGGCCATTTATCAATGTTTAATATTGCATCAAGACATCCTGGGAAAGGATCATCCATAACCAGATGTGTTTCATCGATCTTATAGTTGATATTATGTATCATCACATGAGGATCATCCCACGAGAAAGTTGGCCATGGTTCCTCATTGACACCGGGGAAGAAAATAATATGCGTCATAGGCGCATATTTACTTCTTATTTCATTAATTTCTTCACGGAGATCACCATGTAGAACGTGTCTTACCTCATTTACTGAATTAAAAGATTTCGCAACAGAAAATATAGTCTGGTCAATGATATTAAATGAAGGCATGTATATATCATGATGAAACAGCCATTCACGAAAATAACAGAAATGTTCATATGTTTCAAAAACATCTCTCATGAAGGCTGTATCTTGCCCGTATATCATATTATAGAAAATGTTAATACAATCAAATTCATTCATATGACCACCATCCTTGTTTCTATTTTATCAATATTAAAAAAAAGAAAAAAGGGCATAAGCCCTTTTTCATTAGAATTTAAGATTACGTGGAGTACGTGGGAATGGTTCAGTATCTCTGATATTGCCCATACCTGTCAAGTACATTAAGAAACGGTCAAATCCAAGACCAAATCCGGCATGTTTACATCCACCGAAACGACGTAAGTCCATATACCACTGAAGTGTATCAGTTGTCATGTTCTTTTCTTTCATCATTGCTTCAAGAACATCGTAACGTTCTTCTCTCTGGCTTCCACCAACTAATTCACCGATACCTGGTACAAGAAGGTCACAAGCTGCAACTGTCTTCTTGTCATCGTTTAATCTCATGTAGAATGCCTTGATATCTTTTGGATAATCAGTTAAGAATACTGGACCTTTAACGATTTCTTCACAGATGTATTTTTCATGTTCAGCATTTAAATCCATACCCCAGTATACTTTATTTTCAAACTTCACACCATTAGCGATTGCTTCTTCAAGATATTCAATAGCTTTTGTATATGTCATACGTTCAAAGTGTGAATCTCTGACATGTGTGATTCTCTTAATACATTCTTTATCAATTCTTTGTTCAAAGAATTTCATTTCTTCAGGTGCATTATCTAATACATACTGAATACAGTATTTTACCATATCTTCGATAAGATCCATATCATCTTCAAGATCAGCGAAAGCAATTTCAGGTTCTACCATCCAGAATTCGCTGGCATGTCTAGTCGTATTAGAATTTTCAGCTCTGAAGGCAGGACCGAATGTATAAACATCTCTAAATGCCATAGCGAATGCTTCTACATGAAGCTGTCCAGTTACTGTCAAGTATGCTTCTTTACCAAAGAAGTCATTTTCAAAATCATCGTTGTCGATAGTAGTCGCTCTAAACATTTCTCCAGCACCTTCACCATCGTTACCAGTGATGATTGGTGTATGCACATAAATAAATCCCTGTGACTGGAAGAATTCATGGATAGCCATTGATAAGATAGAACGTAATCTAAACATAGCGTAGAATGTATTTGCTCTTGGTCTTAAATGAGGAATTTCTCTTAAGAATTCAAATGAAGTTCTCTTCTTCTGTAATGGGTAATCTTCATCGCAGCTTCCTTCTACTTCAATTGCAGTAGCAACAATTTCAAATGGCTGTTTAGCTTCTGGAGTGATTTTAAGCTTACCGGTAACGTGGATTGATGAACCAGTTGAAATATGGGCAACTTCTTCAGCGTTCTTTAATGTTTCCTTTTCATAAACAATCTGGCAGTTTCTAAAATAAGTTCCATCGCTTAAGGCGATAAATCCGATTTTACCGCTATTTCTATTTGTTCTTACCCAACCTTCTAATTCAACGTATTCTAAACTATCAGTTTCCATTGGCTGGTTTGATAGAATCATTTCATATAATTCTCTTACTGTAATAAATTCAAACATTTTTTTACTCCTCTTCATTTGCTTTCGCTTTCATTTTAAGTTCGAGTTCCTGAATTGCCACAACAACATCTACATTCTGTACTTCGACTCCTTCAGGAACAGTAAAGTGGCTGTGAGTAAAGTCTACAATACCTTTTACTCCAAGCTTTACTAATCGATCTACTACACTTTGCACATCTTCTGAAATGGCGAGAATGGCAATCTTGCACTCTTTAGGGAATGATGATTCAAGATCTTCAATATTTCTAATCTCTACCCCAAATCTTTCTCCGATAATATTTTTATCACGATCATAAGCACAGACAATCTTGCCGACCGTGTATTTCCATCTGTTGTATTTTAATATGGCACTTCCAAGATTACCGACACCAAGAAGGATGATTGGTTCATCTAGTCCTAATCCCAACACTTCACTTAAGGCATCAATAATATGTGTTGTATCGTAGCCATATCCGCGTTTTCCAAGAGTTTCCTTCTGAGGAAGAAAACCAAAATCTCTTCTGATTGTTGTATCCTGGATATGCGTTACTTCTGAAAGTTCACTAGAAAGAAAACTTTCCTTTCCAGCCTGTCCCATTGTACGTAATGCTTTTAGATAAATTGGAAAACGTGCCATTGTCGCACGTGAAATTTTCTGTTTCTTTTCCACCATAAACTATCCTACACTTTCCTCTTCAAGATCATAATGTGGTTTCACGCTTATATCAAGCTCTGAAAACTTCTCATGACGATACATGACGCTTGCTGCTGAAGCAATCATAGCCGCATTATCTGTACAGTATTTCATCGGTGGGAAGATAACAGGAACGGGGCTCTTGGCCATCTTTTCTCTTAATCCCTTATTTGCGCTTACACCACCAGCTACAATGATTTCTTTTACATTAAGATCCACTGCTGCCTTAATGGCTTTTGTACTTAACACTTCCACAGCAACATCCTGGAATGTACAAGCTAAATCATTCTTTCTGACTTCTTCTCCACGCTGTTCAAACTTATGATTTAAATTGATAACAGCACTCTTCAATCCACTAAAACTAAAATTATAGCTGTCATCTAGAAGCGGTACTGGAAGATCGTAAGTATGTTCACCTAAGTGTGCCATACGATCGATTTCTGGTCCTCCAGGATAAGGGAGATGAAGTACTCTTCCGACCTTATCATAAGCTTCTCCGATTGCATCATCATATGTTGTTCCTACGACTTCAAAATTAAACTCGCTTTTCATATAGACAAGTTCTGTATGTCCCCCTGATACGACAAGGGCAAGACATGGATAATGAATTGTATTCTCAATTGCGTTGGCATAAATATGCCCAGCAATATGATGTACGCCAATAAGCGGCTTATTAGTCGCAATAGCTAAAGTCTTCGCTTCCTGCATCCCAACATGAAGCGATCCGACTAATCCTGGACCTTTTGTGACAGCTATTGCATCCACATCATCAATTGTGATATTGGCAGTACGTAAAGCTTCCTTCAACACTGTTGAAACGCATTCTACATGCTTTCTGCTGGCAATTTCTGGAACTACTCCACCATACTGCTTATGTATATCAATCTGTGATGCAACGACATTGGCCAATAATTCTTTTTCATCTTTAAGAATTGCGACACTCATTTCATCACAGCTTGATTCAATAGCTAAAATCGTTGCCATAGTCATCCAACCTTTCTTTAATCATGAGATATGCATCTTCATGATTATCTACATAATAATTCTTACGAATAGCTTTTTCTTCAAAACCAAAAGACTTATAGAGTCCAATCGCTACCTTGTTAGAAACTCTCACTTCAAGATCACACTTTTCACAACCGTGAAGCGCAGCCCTCATAAGTGCATAGCCAAGCAGTTTCTTGGAAAGATGTTCTCCCTGTCTTTTTTTAGAAATGCCAATCGTTGTGACAGTTGCCTGTTCATAAACAAACCACATGCCAATATATCCAATTATTTCTTTATCTTCAAGTACAAAATAATGAGCAAAGCCATTATTTTCTATTTCTCTAAGATAATCTTCCTTCTTCCATGAAGAATGAGGAAAAAGCTCCTCTTCCAACTTCATGACAGAAGCAAGATCATCCACTTTCATTGCTCTTATATGCATGCCTTCTTCGCCTCTACATTTTTAATATAGGTTGGCGTTAATGCATCCACATATTCTTCAGCCTCTACATTTAAAGAAAGCTGATAGATATTATTGCATAGATCAGCTTCTTCAGGATCTACTCCTAAAAGTGAAGTCTGTCCTACAAATGAAAAATCAGGGTACTGCTGTTTTAAAGCCAAGGCTTCTTCATAAGTACACATCATTTCTTCCATCAATGGTTTTCCTTGATCATAGACACAAGCAAATACCTTCTTGCTGCGGGCATCAATAATAGAAATAGCTTTCTTATTTCCAGCATAGGCAGCTAAAGAAGAAACTGTCTTGATCTTAACTGGCGCAATCGCTGCTAATGTTTTAGCAATAGTCATAGCTACACGTACCCCTGTATAAGACCCTGGACCTTTCGTAATAATCATTTCATCCACGCTTCTTAATGAAAGGTCATGTCTTTCAATTAAACTATGAAGTACCGGAATGGCATCTTCCGATTGTCTTTTTGTCCCTATTTTCTGATAAGCATCCAACATCTTTCCGTCTTTAAAAAGACCGACAGATAAATACTGATTGCTTGTATCCATCACTACACTAATCATGACAAACCTCCTCAACGAGCTTTACATATCTCTCTCCGACAGGATGGAATATAATGCGTCGTGACTGATCTTCATTTTTTCTTATTTCAATTTCTAATCGTTCTTCAGGAAGAAGATCTTCAATATACATTGGCCATTCAATAACACAGATGCCATCATCGTCGATCATTTCTTCAAAGCCTAGATCGTCATCGCTATCTTCTAGACGATAAGCATCAAAATGATATAAGGTCTTATCTCCTTCATAGATCTTAACAATAGTAAATGTTGGAGAATTAATAATCTTCTTGATTCCAAGACCTCTTCCAATACCTTTAGTTAACGTTGTCTTGCCTGCTCCTAATTCACCAGTAAGCGTAATGACACTGTGTGATTCTAACGCTTTACCAAGCTTTTCACCAAAAGCAATCATGTCAGCTTCATTATGAAATGTTAACATTATACTTTCTCCTTTTCACTTTTCAGATAAGCATCATACCATTTCTCCGCAAATCCCGGTCTAAATGGACCTTCCATATTCTCTGTCATTTCAATAAGAATATCTAGCTGTTCACGGAAGATGTGATCCAACTCATCCGAATATCCATATAGTTTTTTATGGCTAGCATATTCTGCCTCATCAAGAACTTTATAATGGTAATCTGGGAACACTTTTAAATCGAGATCATAATCGATATATTTAAGAGCTTCTCCATCATAAAGAGTTGGAGATGCGATATTGCAGTAATAAAAAACGCCATTTTTTCTAATCATACAAATGACATTGAACCATTTATCCTTTGGAAAATAACAAATGGCTGGCTCCCTTGTAAACCAAGTACGACCATCGCTCTCAGTAACCATCGTCCTATTATTTATAGAAATAAAATGCTGATCTGTCTCTTCTAGAATAACTGTATGAGACCAGCTCCGGTGAGGTTTCCCATCATGCTTATAACAATGGATCAGCTGCTTTGATCCAACAAACGCTTCATTCATTTCCATACCTCATTTCACATTCATGGCTATTATACACGTTTTCTCTTGTTTTTACTAGAAAATCATATATGAAAAAAGAAGGCTTTACGCCTTCTTCATTTTTAATACTTTTTCTAGTCTAGGATAGAGAATCATAAAGAGAATAACACAGGCTACAAGTGTTCCTACATTATAAGGAACATTGTAAGTTAAATTCCCTTTTAGAGGTGTCTTAAACTGATACCATCCAGCAATAAGATGTGAGATTGTCTTAAGTACCATAGCTACGACAATTCCTACTGGAAAATGTTTAATTGATGGCACAATTGCGGCAACTCCACATAATACCATCGGGATCACGTAATCAAAAGCAACTGAGTAAGGACCATAGAATGTGGCTAACCCCAAAGCAAAATGAAGACCACAGCACACAAGTCCTACAACTGCTCCATAAAGCGGACCAAGCAAATAAGAACAAAGAAAGATAGCGACTAGCGAAAAGGCTACGTTTCCTCCTTGTGGCATGCTTGGTGTAAATTTCGTTAAGAATTCTAGTACAATCTGCATTGCTGCAAACATGGCCATCAGTGTCATGGCTTTAGTGTCTAATTTCATTATTTTTCCCCCTTATAAATATATAAGAAGCCAACAAACAAAAAAGGCTCCACATACAGTGAAGCCTTTGATATCTCGATTTGCACTCTCTACGCTGGCACTACCCAGTTCAGATCATAAGGGTCACTCTCAGCCTTGCGGCACCCCTGGCTTCTCATTGATTATATATGTTCTAACACATTATTTCAATCACTAATGACGAAAGCCAATCGTAAATATTATAGCTAGTGAAATCACCATCATTAAAACAATCGCAATAATTGAAGTAGAATCTCCTGTTTCCACAGTCTTCTTGCTGAGTTTTACTTCCTTATTCTCCTTTTTCACCTCATAATGTTTTCTATTCATCACTGTAAGCGTGATTGTTCCATCACCTCTTGTATCATTATTTATATGCACTATCTCTTCTTTTCTATTAAGCTCATAGCCCTTAGGTGCTTCTTCTTCCTTAATGATATACGTTCCAAAGAGAAGATGATCAAATTTCACTTGACCATTTTCTAAATGTTTTTTCATAATGCACTTCTTATCTTTATATAAGCCAAAGACACCACTTTTATCATTAAGTACTTTTCCTTCTTCATCTACCTTCTCTACAATTAGATCAGTATAAAGATAATCATCATGCATGATGATTGTCTTTTCTACTTTATCATTCTTCACTTTAAAAGACATGCTATTGGCAATCTGATAGCCCTCTGGTGCCATTGTTTCAGTTAAGATATACTCATGATTTTCTTCTAATCCTTTAATAGGATGAGCCTTATTATCACTGATCCATTCATCTACTTCTTCTCCTTGATCACATTTCTTATTCTGATTGCGATCTTCAAAGACACAAAGATGAGCACCCTCTACTTCTTGATCAGCCATATCTTTCTTATAGACACGATAGACATTATCCTTCATTTCCACCTTTGCTTTCACTTTACCATTAATGATTACATCACTATGACTATCAATAGAGAAGGCTACATCTTCACTTTTCACATAGCCTTCGGGTGCTCCATTAATAAAGGAATCATCTTTTTTAAGGACTTCACTTAATATATAGGAATGATCAGTCTTTAATCCTTTAGCAAGATGTTCACTGCCATCACTTTCCCATTCATCGACAATGTTTCGTTCATTTTGATCTAAGACACCATTCTTGTTAGTATCTTCAAAGATTGTCAAATGGGCTCCCTTAACTTCTTTTCCCGTTGTGATATCAGTCTTAGAGATCACTACATTTCTATTGATAATAGGTTGTCCATTATTTAAGGTATAAACCTCATTGTCTTTACTTAAGGTAAAATGATATTCCTTCTGGTCTAGTACATGTCCCTCCACAGTTTTTTCTTCTACCACATAATACTTGCCTAGTCCTAGCTTAGATGAAATAGCTTCTCCTTTTTCATCTGTTTCTAGCTGTTCAATCTTATCTCCTTTCTTGTATTTCACAAAATCTTCATCTGCTCTAAGTGAGAAGATAACATGTGGCAGTGGCTTAGCATGGTTATGCTTAACAAGTTTCACTTGTCCTAAAGAAGGACGGTCTACACTTTTACAGATGATATTTTCTGCATTTAGATTCACCTTGATAGGATTATCCATAATCTGATAGTTCTTTGGTGGAGTCTCCTCTTTGATGTAATAAATGCCTTCTTCTAATTCAGGAGAGAGTGCCTTCCCTTCTTTATCTGTAACAAGGCGTCCGACCTCCTTTCCTGATGGTGAATCATTGTGAATAGAGAAGATAGCACCAGAGAGATCTCCGCTCGTATTGACGCCTTCAGTGGTAGCGCTTTTTAAAAGCGTAAATCGATACTTCTTCACTGTCTTCCATTTATAGACACGCCACAGTTTCACAGTCTTTTTCTTAGGTTCAATCTTAGATATACGGTTTCCCGTGACTATCCCCTCAATAAGGTTCCCTTTAGAGGTCTTATCTTGACGATTGCTAGAATGCCAATACTTGTCATCATGGGGTGAATCACCCCAGAAGAATCCAACGTGATGGGATCCGTTCTTCGTTGTCACGCCCCCATCTACAAACGACCAGATGATATCTCCTTTTTCCAGTATGCCAGAATTAAGCATATCCTTCTTGGTCTTAAAATCATAATAGCGAATGTTATTCTTATTGGCCCAGCTGACCCATCCTACCTTATTGGCAGAGACACCATCAGGAATCTCATTTCGCGCATGATGCTTCTTTACTGGCATATTGTAAAGCACATACCAGATAAATCCCGTACATTGCATATGTCCCTTCTTGCCTGGTACAGGATCTTCATGAGCCTTGTCAGCACCATAAGGTGTTCCTAAAAAACGTGACTTGTTTTTTGTCAGATAGCTGACAACCTCATTTCTTGTGACTCCAAAATAATCAGTTAAATCATATTTCATGCTGTTGGCTGCCATGACCGGCGTCACTGCTGATATAAGCAGTCCAATCATCAATACTATTCTCCATTTTTTCATATTGCTTCCTCCTTGCACTCATCAAATATTTTTTCTTTTATAAATGATTTGATATCTTCTTTATTGGTGCACACTTCATAGATGGGCTTTCTTTCATCTAAACGCTGCAGATCCACCATTCTCATATCCGAAAGCTGCATACGACAATGCATCTTTTCGTGGTGATACATCGTTTCTATTTCCATCTCAAAGTTTTCATTGATAGCAGAGGAATTCTCTTTAATGGATGTACAAGGCACTATCAACATCTTATATCCAAAATCTTTTAATACATAACACCAGTGTCCATCCTGAAGTTCTTTAGGATAACCACGTCCAATATTGAAATAAGCCAATGTATGAATCTTGGGCTTATGGTGAACATGGTAGAACGTGTGATCGACATTATGATCCTTCACCAGCTGACAAAAAAAGAAAGCCAGCTGACTAGTCTGAAACATCAGACTATGCGTATATTTCTCTACGTCGTAGCATCCTGATTGTTCAAGTGACAGCAAATATTTCTTAAATTGAATAAGATTCGTCTGTGTACTCATCTTTTTCCCTTCTTCCTATAAAAAATAAATTCTATTTTTCTATTCTTAAAAAGAAGGTTTTTTTCTCATAGAAATATGAAAAGATTTTTATATGATTAAAATAATAGCAAAAGACTTTCCATTTTAAACTAAAGTCCCTATAATATGTTTGTGTCACAATGTCTACAATAAATATAGCGCCAGAACTCTTCGGAGTTGACGAGGACCAGATTTATCGAATATTCGGCGGATGATCTGGAGGTATGATGCTACCTGAACGATGGGCAAAACAAGAAGCAATTCTTGCACAAATTCCATTTGGCATCATTCATTGTCGACACATATTTCACTAATAGGAGGTCAAAATATGTGTGGAATTACAGCCTATGTAGGTAAAGGAGAAGCTCTTCCTTTCCTAATGCAAGGGTTATCTAAACTTGAATACCGCGGTTATGATTCAGCCGGGGTCACTGTTTTAAAGGATGGTCATTTAACAACTGTTAAATGTAAAGGACGCCTTACAAACTTAGAAGAAGAATTAAAAAAATATGATATGAGCGGATGTGTGGGTATCGGTCATACAAGATGGGCTACACATGGTGTACCATCAAACTTAAACTCTCACCCTCATACAAATATGAGCAATACATTATCAATTGTTCATAATGGAATCATCGAAAACTATCGTGAACTTAAAGAAACATTGATTGAAAAAGGCTATACTTTTAAATCAGATACTGATAGTGAAGTTGTCGTTCAGTGCCTTGATTATTTCTATCATGGAGATATCATCGATGCAGTTCATAAAGTTCTAGCAGTCATCGAAGGATCTTATGCATTATGTATCATTTCTACTGAAAATCCAGATAAGATCGTCGTTGCTAAAAAGGATTCACCATTAGTTATCGGTAAGACTGACGAAGGTTATGTTGCTGCGAGTGATACACCTGCTCTTCTTGCTTATACTAAAGATGTTTATTTCTTAGATGATAATGATATTGCCATCTTAACAGCTGATAGTGTTTCTTTCATCGATAAAGACAACAACCCTATCGAAAAAGAAATCGTCACTATCCCATATGATATGGAAGCTGCTCAAAAAGATGGATATGACACTTACATGTTAAAAGAAATCAATGAACAGCCTCATGTTATCAATGAAACATTAAGAGGAAGAGTCTTTGAAGATAAAGTTGTTCTTAATGAAATCAAAGATGTAGATTTCTCAAAATTCAATAAAGTATACTTTGTTGCATGCGGTACTGCTTACCATGCATGCTTATGCGGTGCTCAGATTCTTGAAAGAGCTACAAAGCTTCCAGTTATCACTCAGGTTGCTTCTGAATTCCGTTACAATGATCCAATCATTGATGAAAAGACATTATGTATCTACGTTTCACAGTCAGGTGAAACTGCTGATACTTTAGCAGCACTTCGTCTTGCTAAAAGCAAAGGCTGCACAACAATCGCTATTGCCAATGTATTAGGCTCTACAATTTCAAGAGATGCTGATTATACATTATATACTTGTGCAGGTCCTGAAATCGCGGTTGCTTCTACAAAAGCCTATACAACTCAGCTTGTCTTATTGACTTTATTGGCATTATATATCGCTCAAGATCTTCATTTAGATGTAGATCAGGATATCTTAAATCAGCTTAATGATCTTCCTGCCTATGTTGAAAATCTTATTAAAGATGAAGAACTATTCGCTAACTACGCTAAAATGCTTAAAGATAAACATGACTGCTACTTCATCGGTCGTTCATTAGACTACGCATCAGTTCTTGAAGGAGCATTAAAATTAAAAGAAGTATCTTATGTTCACGCTGATGCCTATATCGCTGGTGAATTAAAGCATGGTCCAATTGCTTTAATTGAAGATGGCACAGTTGTCATTGCGGTGGCAACACAGCCTCATGTAGCAGCTAAGACTATTTCAAACATCCAGGAAACTGTCGCTCGTGGTGCAGATGTTATCTTATTTACAACTGAAAATGAAGAAGTAAACAATGTAAAGAACACTTACATCTTACCTTCAATCAACCCACTATTACAGAGCGTGCTTGTTGCTATCCCACTACAGCTGATTGCTTACCATACAGCTAACATCAAGGGATGCGATGTTGATAAACCAAGAAACTTGGCAAAATCAGTTACTGTAGAATAAGCTAAAACGTACATCAGGATATGATGTACGTTTTTTCATGTATTTCTAATATTTTTATATTCATTACAACCGCTTTCGTTTTTCTTCACATTATCCAAAAAAAATGGTAAACTTAAGTATGAGGTGATAATGTGGACAACAAAGAAAACAAAGATTTAACAGCGTATGATAACCGTTTCCACGAAGATCCAACATCTTTTAATGATTTTCAGGCCGCTGATTATATCAAGGAATTAAAGAACCAGGGCAAGAATGACGAAGCTATTGAAGTAGGTCGTACATTCTTGGAAGTAGCTCCTGAATTAAAGAGATACATCAACTATTTCGGTTATGCGCTATATAACCGTTATATCAATATTGAAGATGAAAAGATTGCAGAAAATGAAACATTATTCTTTACAATCCTGGATGAAATTGCAAATGTATGCAAGCAAGAACGTTATTCTCCATTGGAAGCTGCTGTTAATAAAGCAATCAAATATGTCAGCAAGAAGAATCCTGTTGACTACGGAAAACTATCTGAAATTCTAGAGTATCTTGATGCCCCTACTTTAGATGATACACCATTCATCAATAAAGAAGGCAGAGAGTACGAAAGCAAGAAAGAAAAATGGTACAGAATGAAAGTTAGAGCACTTTATGAAGTGAAAGACTACAGAAACTGTATCGAACAGGCGAACATCGCGCTTACCCTACCTTTAAAATGGCATTATAACAATTTAAACTGGGTAAAATACTACCGTGGTGTTTCTCTAATTGAAGTAGGAAGATATGAAGAAGCTGAACATGTATTCCTTGAATTAAAGAACAGCTTCAAGATCGTTAACCTTTCATCAGTCCTTTATAAGCTTTATGTCAATACTGGACGTGAAAATGATGCGTATACTTATCTTATCAACGATTTCTTCCTATCAGGATATGATGCTTCAAACTTAGATAACTATGTTGCTATCGCAAAAATGGCACATGATAAAGGTGTAGAAAAAGCTGAAAAGATTGCTGCTGCAATGATCAATAAGATCAAGAGCAACGCTTATGAAACTGAATTAGATCTTTCTGAATATGACAATGAAAGTGCTGATTCATTATTCGATATGCTTTATTCTGAAATCATGTATCATCTTGAACGTTATATCAAACGTGAAGAAGGTAAAGTTATCTACTACAACAACAGTAGAAACTTTGGTAGCATTCTTCAGGAAAATGAAGATGACAATCTATTCTTCATGCAGGCTGATTTCATCGATGATGAAGAAGTCAGAAAATTCGATGTTGTTGAATTTTCTCGTATTGCAACATATGATCGTAAGAAGAAACAGGCTTCTACTAAAGCAGTTCTTCTTAAGGTTTTATATGAAGATATCAACTATTAATAAAAAAGACTGATTTTTTCAGTCTTTTTTATTTTATAGCTATAATTTTTTTCTTTTTATTTAGGATAAATCATCAAATTCAAAAACATTTTTGCAAATGTACAAAATTATTGACAAAATAATGAAACTTCACTATTATTTAAGTAATATCATATAAAAAACATTGAAGTGACATAGTAAAGAGCACTGTGGCAAAAGAGATATCACGGATGGTGAAAGTGATACGCAAAGGTTCTTGAATTCACCACGGAGTTATACAGCAGAAAAGCTGTTTCGGCAGTGCCCGTTATCGCACATGGTTCTTTGAACCTAGTAAGGCAGAACTTGTGAAAGTTATGCAACTAGAGGTGGTAACGCGTGGATTCGCCCTCTTGGGTGAGTCTTTTTTGTTTTTAAGAAAGAGAGGAATGGAAATGAAAAAAGTTTTAAGTATCTTATTGGTTCTTGGATTAGTATTAACTGGATGTAATTCATCTAGTAAAAAGGACAAGAAGGATGTAAAGATTGCAGTATTACAGTATATGCCACACGCTGCCTTGGATGCTGCTTATAAAGGATTTAAGGATAAGCTTGTTAAAGAAGGATATAGTGCAAAGAATATTACTTTAAAGAATGCTCAGGGAGAAATCTCTAACTGTGAAACAATTGCTGAACAGATGGTCAATGAATCACCTGATTTAATTTATGCAATTGCAACTCCAGCTGCTCAGACTATCGCAAAGAAGACTAAGGATATTCCTGTTGTCATCAGTGCGGTTACTGATCCTGAAACTTCTAAGCTTGTTAAATCTAACAAGAAACCTGGCAACAATGTTACTGGTACTTCTGATTTAACTCCTGTTAAAGATCAGATTAAATTATTGAAATCATTATTACCTAATGCAAAAGAAGTTGCTGTTCTTTATACAGGAAGTGAATCTAACTCTGAAATTCAGGCTAAGATTGCTGTTAAAGAAGCTAAAGCTAACGGTTTAAATGTAGTTGAAAAGACTGTTTCTGATTCAAATGATATCGATGCTGTTGCTCGTTCAATTAAATCTGATGTTGTCTATATTCCAACTGATAACCTATTAGCTGCAAATGTTCCTACTGTAACTCAGGCTTTAAATGAAAACAATATTCCACTTATCTGTGGTGAAGAAGCTATGGTTAAAAACGGTGGATTAGCTACTTACGGTATTGATTACTACAAATTAGGACAGAAGTCTGGAGAAATGGCTGTTAAGATTCTTAAGGGTGCTACTCCTGCTACTATGCCTATTGAATATCTTGATTCAAATGACTGTCAGCTTACTATCAATAAGACTCAGGTTTCTCGCTTTAAAGTAAGCGTTCCTGCTGATCTTGAAAAGAAAGCTAACTATGTAACTACCAATAAACAATAAAACAAAGGGGTATATTTATGGATTTATGGATTAACGCGATGCAAGGTGCCGTTAACCAGGGGATTCTCTGGAGCATCATGGCACTTGGTGTCTACATTACATTCAGACTGCTTGATATTGCAGATCTGACTGTTGACGGATCATTCGCTACCGGGGGTGCAGTGTGTGCAGTGATCTTAGTAAACGGTGGTGATCCAATCGTTGCGATTCTTGTTTCTACCTTAGCAGGATGCTTAGCCGGATGGGTAACTGGTTTTCTACTTACAAAATGCCACATTCCTGCCATTCTTGCAGGAATCCTATCACAGATTGGTCTTTATTCTATCAACTTACGTATTATGGGAAAATCAAATATCCCACTATTATCTACAAAGAGTCTTTATGACTGGGGATATAGTGCTGGATTAAAGACAACACAGGCATCTATGATTGTTGGACTTCTTATTACAGTTATGATCATCGCTATTCTTTACTGGTTCTTTGGTACAGAACTTGGTTCTGCTATCCGTGCAACTGGTAATAATGAACAAATGGTACGTGCTGTTGGGGTCAATACAAACTTTACTAAGCTTGTAGGGACAACATTATCAAATGGTCTTATTGCCTTATCTGGTGCATTGATTACTCAGCAGCAGGGGTTTGCGGATGTTAAGATGGGGATTGGTGCTATCGTCATCGGATTAGCTTCCATCGTTATCGGTGAAGTGGTATTTGGCAATCACGGTAATTTCCTAGTAAGATTAATTGCTATTGTTACAGGTTCAATTATCTACCGTTTAATCATTGCCCTTGTGCTTCAGGCCGGCTTATCTACTGATGATCTTAAATTATTGACTGCCATTGTAGTAGGCGTTGCCTTAACGATTCCACATATTCTATCTAATCGTAAGCAGGTTGCCTTATATAAGAAACTTACGAAAGAGGTGGATGAGAATGCTTAAGATCAAGAATGTTTCAAAGACTTTCAACATTGGTACTATCAATGAGAAGAAAGCTTTAAAGAATATTAACTTAGAATTAAATGATGGGGACTTTGTCACTATCATCGGTGGGAATGGTGCTGGTAAATCAACACTTATGAACATGATTGCTGGTGTCTACCCTATTGACTGTGGTCATATCCTCATTGACAGCAAGGAAGTTTCATTGGACTCTGAATACAAAAGAGCTTCCATGATCGGACGTGTCTTCCAGGATCCAATGCTTGGAACTGCAAGTGCCATGTCTATTCAGGAAAACTTGGCGATGGCTTCTCGTCGTGGAAAGTCAAGAACCTTAAGATGGGGTATTACTAAAAAAGAAAGAAAAGAATTCAAGGAACTTCTTAAACCTCTTGGATTAGGTCTAGAAAACCGTTTGACTTCTAAAGTAGGATTATTGTCCGGTGGACAAAGACAGGCGTTAACATTGCTTATGGCTACTGTTAAGAAGCCTAAAGTACTGCTTTTAGATGAACATACTGCCGCATTGGATCCTGCCACTAGCGCTAAGGTTTTAATGCTGACAAATGAAATTGTCACAAAGCAGCATCTTACTACTATGATGGTCACTCATGATATGCAGGAAGCAATCGATGTGGGCAATCGTCTTATTATGATGTATGATGGCCAGATCATCTATGATGTAAGAGGAGAAGAGAAAAAACAGCTTACTGTACCAGATCTTCTTAAGAAATTTGAAGAAGCTTCAGGTAGTGAATTTGTTAATGATAGAATGCTTTTAGGATAGAAGATGACAACATCTTCTATCTTTTTTTGTTTGCACCTTTATAAAGAAAGGTTATAATAGACCCTACAGGAGATGATTAAATGAAAAAAAAGAAACATGCAAAATTCAAGAAGGGGTCCTTGATCTTAGCAGCTCAGTTCATTGCTTCGCTATTGATCATGTTCACTTCTCTTAAGATTGCTTTTTTACCTTGGTTCTATCAGCTTCTTCTTGCAGTTCTACTTATTTTATTATTAGGACTTGTACATAAGATTATTTATCCAAAAAAGAAGGAAAAAAGAAAAGCTTTTCGTCAATTGACGGGAATCATCTTATCCCTTGTGCTTTCTTTTTTCCTAGTCATAAGTTCTTCCTACCTTAATGTAGCGAATGCCGCCTTGTCAGGAATGGCTAAATCTGATCCTACTGCCAATTATCGTACATATGTCATTGATGGCAGCTATAACAGCATCGGTAAGCTACAAGGACAGACTGTAGGTCTCTTAACTCTAGGTGATGAGGCTGAACATACAAAAGCAAAGCAGATTATAAAAAATAAACTCCATTGTGAAACGGAAGATTATGATACTGTTCTTGATATGCTTTCTTCTCTTCGCCGTGGAGAGATTCAGGCGGTCTTTATTAATGATGCCTATAAGACAGTATGCGCCAACAACTATACTGGATGGAATCGCAACGCCTACTGTGTTGATAAGATATCCTTTACCTACGATGAAGAAGATACCCCTTCTACTAATAAAAACATTTCTAAAAATGCTTTTACAGTACTGATCAGTGGTGTCGATAGTCGTAAGAGTGTAACAGAAACCTGTCGTTCTGATGTCAATATGCTTGTGACAATTCAGCCAGAAACACATCAGATCCTGATGACCAGCATTCCTCGTGATTATTATGTATCATTAAATAATGCTCAAGGTCATAAAGATAAATTATGCCATGCGGCTTTATTTGGTACCTATACTCTACAAAAAACATTAATCAATACACTTGATATCAATATTGACTTTTACACACGTGTCAGCTTCACATCCCTTACAAAGATCGTTGACCTCATCGGAGGCGTTAAGATCTATTCCGATAAAACCTTTGTCCCATGGACAGATCGTGGCATTACCATCAAGAAAGGATGGCAGACTATGAACGGGCGCTATGCCTTGGCATTCTCAAGAGAAAGAAAGACTTACACCAACGGTGATTCTCACCGTGCTGCTAACCAGCAGGCGGTCTTGAAAGCTATTATTGAGAAGATGTCTTCTTCTCCACTGCTTATCAAGAAGTATCCGGAAATCATGAAGGCTCTTTCGACATCCATTCAGACCAATATGTCTTCTGATCAGATGAAGCAGCTTTTACGTCTAGAGATTGCTTCTCATCCATCATGGGACATTATGAATACTGTTCTTGAAGGTAACTCAAAACGTATGTTAGGTGGCTATCTGATGCCTCATACATCACTTTATTATATGATTCCTGATGAGAATAGTATTGATGAACATCGTCAATATATTCAGAATATGATCAATGGTCAAAAAATATCTGTAAACTAAAAATAATCTGGAGAAGTTCTCCAGATTATTTTTTATTACGAAGCATAAAGAACATGCTCACTGCTCCTAAAACAAGACATATGCTGCCATAAAGCATAAAAAGCATTGTTCCTTTAATAAGTGCTGCTGTATAAAGAATAAGAGCACCTAAGTACAATAAAACAGGCAATAAGAGTGTTTTCATACATTATCCACCTTTCTTTTTAAAAAAAGAAAGAACAATTGTTCTTTCTTATCCTTCAATTTCAATATTAGTGATTTTTACATCATATGGGCTAGCAACCGCAACAGTAACAACATCACCAATAGCATGATCAAGAATAGCTTTTGCTAATGGTGATTCATTAGAAATCTTACCATTTAAAGGATCAGTTTCAGTTGTACCTACGATCTTGTAAGATTCTTCTTCAGCATTTTCTTCAGATAAATCTAAGATAGTAACGATATTACCAAGTCTAACAACGTCACTAGACATATCAGCTTCATCGATAACTTCTGCATGCATTAACATGTCATCGATTTCTTTGATACGACCTTCGATTCTAGCCTGTTCATCTCTGGCTGCATCGTAGTCGGCGTTTTCAGATAAATCCCCTTGACTTCTTGCTAATACTAAGTCTTCTCTATTCTTAACACGATCAACGTTGACTAAGTGTTCACGTTCTTCTTGTAGTTTTTTGTACCCTTCTTGAGTTAAAATGACTTTATTATCCATATTTTTCACCTCACGCGTAAATTAATATATCATATTTAGTTGATTTATTCAATAATACTTCTAATTTTAGTGATCAGCAAATCAATCGCAACAACATTGCTGCCACCATTAGGAATAATGATATGAGCATACTTCTTTGAAGGCTCAATAAACTGCTCATGCATAGGTCTTACAGTATGAAGATACTGTTCACATACTGAATCTAGTGAACGTCCTCTTTCTTCCATGTCTCTTCTTAATCTTCTGATGAAACGGATATCTCCATCAGTATCTACATAAACAAGAATATCACACTGTTTTCTTACTTCTTCTTCAGCTAATACGAAGATACCTTCAAGGATAAGAACATCTTTTCCTTCGATAACTTCTGTAATATTGCTTCTTGTATGCTGAGTGTAATCATATGTTGGTTTTTCGATTGTGACTTTCTGTTTAAGCATCTTTAGATGCTTAACAAGCAAGTCAGTATCAAATGCTAATGGATGATCATAGTTGGTCTTTACTCTCTCTTCCATTGGCAAATCGCTTTGATCTTTATAGTAGTCATCTTGTTTGATAATAACTACCTGATGCTTTTCTTCAAATGCTTCATAGACTTTTGCGGCAATACTTGTTTTACCTGAAGCACTTCCTCCTGCGATTCCAATAATGATTGCTTTATCGTTCATTTTTAACCTTCCTTCCCATATCATTCATGGCCACATTCTCTGATAATGGAATATAGAGAACTTCCATTGGATGATTGGCTACTTCTACTTCTTCTTTATCTTCATTATAGATTTTTTCTACTTTAAATGTAAAATTATCTCTCTTTGGTGAGAAAATTTCTACTGTATCTCCTACTTTAAAGTAGTTTCTTTGTTCTATCTTAGCTAAATGTTTTTCTTGATCATAATCAAGTACTCTCATGACAAATTCCTGTGTGGGATGTTCATCACGAAGATTGAAAAGCTGATAACTAGCATCTGGTCTGCCATTAAAAAGTCCTTCACAAAAAGCACGGTTGGCAGCCTTGTTTAGCTCACTTTCATACCATGTATCCCTGAAATGATCAGGATCTGCACAGTAGGCATCAATCAGCTTTCGATATGTCGATACCACGGTCGCAATATAGTGCACAGATTTCATGCGTCCTTCTATTTTGAAGGAATCCACACCAATTTCGATAAGTTCACCGATATGATGAACAAGTGCCATATCTTTTGAACTCATTGAGAAAGGAATATCATCTTCCTGATTGATTCTTTCTCCATCAGCTTCGATATCATAATACCAGCGACAAGACTGTGAACAGCCACCGCGGTTGGCATCTCTTCTTGAATAATAGTTTGATAGCATGCATCTTCCTGAATAGGCAATACACATTGCTCCATGAACAAAGTATTCCATATCAATGTTTGGGATCTTTTTTCTGATAACCTTAAGATCCTTAAATTCTGTTTCACGCCCAAATACAACACGTTCCATGCCTAGTTCTTTCCAGAACTTGATAGCTTCTGAATTCAATGTAGACATCTGCGTTGAAACATGCACTTCCATCTTAACACCTAGCTCTTTAGCGAGCATCATGATATACGGATCAGCAACAATGATCGCTTTAACTCCAATTTCATCTAATGTCAATAAGTATTCTTCTAATCCTTCTAGATTATCTTCATGAAGAATAATATTGCAAGTCACATGGATATCAGCTCCATGTTCATTAGCAAACTCAACAGCTTCCTTAATATCTTCTAATGTAAAGTTTGATGCTGCTGAACGTAAAGAGAACTCTTTTCCCCCTACAAATACAGCATCTGCCCCATAGAGAATCGCTGTCTTTAATTTTTCAAGATTTCCTGCTGGAGCAAGAAGCTCTGGCTTCTTGATAAATACACGTTTTCCATTTTCATCTCTTCTACATAGAGCCATTGCGATCCCTCCTCTTGACATCTTCTAAACGATACAATGTACTATCGTGAAGGAAACCACGATCTAATGGAGAAGACATATTCTTAAGAAGTGGCATATATTCTTTGACATGATGCACATAGACTTCAAGTCCCTGATCATAATATGTCTTAAGACAATCACTGTACATATGTGTCACTTCAATAGCTTCGCTTACGTCCATATAGTTTGTTTCAATATAAAGATAGTCAAATACATCAAGCTGATTAAATAGATCTAATGTATAAAGCTTATTTACACTATAAATAGTTGTTCCACGTTCATCTTCATAAATATGACTCGCATAATCACTTTCACGAGCATGTAAGATAACATTATCTTTATTAAAACTTCTATCAATAGCCTGCTCATAAGTAGAGATCAGATGTCTCTTGCTTGACATCATATACTGTACGCCATGACCTTGAATCATAATTGGCATATGCGTATTTTTCTTAATAGAAATCTGTTCTTCTAAAGGAATTTCTTTTGATACCCAGGCACTTGATACCCCCTGATCACCAAGTACATTTAATGTACGATGGTTGGTATTAAGGGTCATCGGTGCATACATCATATCAAATTCATATCTTTTCTTCTTCACATAGTGCAATACTGCAAAATCCTGGAATAGTATTCCTCTGATAGAAAGTTTTGCAAGTTCATCAATGTACTTGAATAAACGACTTAATTCATGTTCATCATATAATCCATTGACCATCACATAAGTCTCATTGACACGTTCATTGATTTCAGCTATTTCATCTAAAGTATACTTTACAGGAGAATACGCACTAAAATCACCTGCCACAATAAACATTTCTACACCCATTTGCTTGAAGTCATGAATGTAATCTTTATGTGTCAGATGTAACGCCATTCTTAATTGATGTTTTTTCTTAGTAATCAAACATACACCATCTCCTACATCGAAATACTCAACTGCATAATCTCTATTATGTCTGATCCAGTTTCTAAATCTTCCAATTTTTCTAACGAGTGCTCTTGTATTTCTGTTTTCAATTTCATCAACATGATGAATCATACCATGAAAATCAAGATTGTCCACTATAACTACACCATCATCTTTTAAATATGGTACATATTTCTCGAAAAATTTACGATATTGTGCTTTCGCAGCATCGATGAAGATAATATCGTAAGGAGCATTTTTTAATGTCTGATCATCAAAGAGAAGCGCATCATCGTGGTAGATCGTAATACGATCTTCGAGATGATGTGCTTTAATATGTTCACATGCTTCCTTGTAGCATGCATCATTACGTTCAATTGTTTCTACTTTTAATCCTTCAACGTTGGATACCATCATCATTGATGAGTATCCAATCGCTGAACCAATTTCCAATAAAGACTGTCCTTTATGTTTTTTTATTTGTTCAATCAAGAAGAGAATGCCTTCCTTTTGCATAACAGGAATGTTGCGTTCTCTTGCACTTTGTTCTAATTCATCAAAAAATATCATTTAATACCACTTATTCTCCTTAACTGCCTTCTGATGTTCTTCAAAAGTTTTAGAATAAATTACAGTACCATCCTTCTTAGCGAAGAAATAGTAATAATCTGATTTCTCATAATTTAGTACAGCTTTTAAAGTCTTAAGCTGAACTGTTGAGATTGGACCGATAGGTAGTCCTTTATACTTGTATGTATTGTATTTTGAATCCACCTTAAGCATAGAATGACTTACCTTAACGCCAGTTCTGCCTAAGGCATAATTTACAGTGATGTCGCTCTGTAATGCCTTATTGGCATTAAGACGGTTGATAAATACTCCTGCAATCTTTGCTTGATCTTTATCATAAAGCGATTCTCTTTCAACGACACTTGTTAATGCTAAAAATTGATGCACTGAATATCCTGAAGCCGCAATCTTGCTTTTTAATGGAGTAAGCTTCTTATCCATTTCATCTAAGAATTTCTTAGTGACACTTTCAATAGTAGGATTCTTCTCATTACAATAATATGTTTCTGGATAGAAGTATCCTTCTAATGGATAAAGAATATCTTTTTGAAGAATATCATCAGTCAAGAACCAATAAGATGAAATCAATGATTTAAGATAAGATTGATCTTTCCATTTTGCGATAACATCCTGATCTGTTACAGTCTTCCCTGTCACCTTCGTTAAATAAGTTGCTACCGCTTTGGCTGTCTGCGGAATTGTTGTTCCTTCTCCCACTTTAACTTTCTCATTAATGATATATTGCTTCTGTGTTCCTTTCATGATAGAAACCATCTTAGCAAATGACATATTCTGATTAAGTTTATAAGTGTTAGCCTTAAACAATGGCTTTTTTAACTTAAGATACACTTTAGCAGCAGTAATATTTCTAACTAGCTTATGCTTATTAAGCTTAGATAGTACTGTTCTTGCACTTTCACCAGAGTCGACACTCACAATAACATCCTTACTCTTTGATGAAATGGCATGTCTTGTACCATCTATATACATATATGATCCACCAGCTACAATAAGTAGAATGGCAATTAATATTACTAATAATTTTTTCTTCATAACGTTCCTCACTTTTTCTCATTATATAGGATTTTATTTAGATAAGAAAGGTTTTACGTCGAGAAATACAAGAGAAAACTCTTTCATTATAAAAAGGAAGTCTATAACTTCCTTCTAGTTAAACATATTCATAACAACACTTTGATTCTCTGCACCTTTTTCCATACATACAGGCTGATGAAGCGAGAATGCTGAATGAGTCTCATATAAGACACCATTACGTTCTCCTTCTCTTATTTCAAAGCTTTCAATTGTTCCTGATTGTTTAGAGGCGACAACAAGCCAACGATCTTTAAAGATCAGCATCGCAATTGGGCCAGCATCAGTTTCCATGCAGTCAATGCGCTTGATTGTGCCATCTTCGCTAACAGCAAAGACAACGACAGTATCATCGCCCTTGTTGCTGACAAAAAGATATTTGCCATTTTCTGAGAGAATAATATCAGTTGGTGTATTTTCATGTTTGCATTCATCTTCTTTATATGAAAGCTGTTCTTGAATAAGTTCATATTTTCCATCATTGATCTTATAGACATTGATCATACTTGAAATCTCATTGATCATATAAGCATGATGTCCTCTTGAAGAGTAGACTACTTTTCTAGGACCACTGCCATCTTTGACTTTAAATGAACATTCTTCATCTTTTATAAGAGCACCGTTTTCACCTTGATCATATAGAATCACTTCATCGCCACCCATATCGGTAACAAGAATCTTATTTTGTGGTGTCACACACACAAAGGTTGGATGTGATTCTGTCTGCTTAATAGGATCAATGCCTTTTCCTTTTAATTCATCAACAACTTTAATATTTACAACTTTCGACTTCTTGATTGGTGACTTAACGACTTCTCCGTTGTAATAATCAACACCATAGAGATACTTTCTATCCCCGTCTACAGCTGTACTAAAGAATGTATGTCCCTCGTGAGAAACACGTGCAGCTAAACCAAGCTGCAGATCCATGCAGGCATATTGCCAGATGCCTCCATCAACCTGATTTCCTGAGCCATTTCGATATGTGATATACATCCAGCGGCCATGTTTATGCATGGACAAAGGACTAGCCTGTGCCTTTGTAAATTTTCGCTTAAAAATTTCCCCTGTATTAATATCTATGTAAAAAGAATATATACCTCTGTCAATTTCAGTTCCTTCTGAACCAACGAAAAATATATCTACTTTTTTTGTTCGATTAAATAGGCCCATATATTACTCCTCACTAATAATATTTATTCGCAGTCTTCCCCACCGCAGGACTCACCGTCCACTGCATCGTTGGCAAGGTAAGAATCAAGAATTTCTTCTGTCTTATCCCATTCTTTTGGATCTTCAATAGGATAAAGATGTCCTTCTTCATCATATTTAGATACAAATACCTGTTCTTCATCATTTTCATCATAATAGAAAACATAATGAGAAGATGAATCTTCATCATCGTAAGTAAACAGGATTTCAAATTCCTTCTTCTCTCCAGACTGGTCATAGACAGTAATTTTATTATCTTTCATTATTGTCTCCCTATACGGTCAAGATACCCCTGAAGAATCTCTACAGCTGCCATCTTGTCCACTACTTTTTTTCTTTTCTTTCTTGAAACATCTCCAAAGATCAGATTGTTTGTTGCAATAACAGTTGTCAATCTTTCATCTTCCAAGATAACTTCAACATCCATCATATTTTCTAGGACTTCCTTAAAATGAATGGAGATCTGGGCGCGTTCTCCCAAATCACCATTCATATGTTTAGGCAATCCTAATACAATTTTATGAATACCGTATTCTTCCACAAGAGCCTTAACGCGATAAGCGCATTTCTTATAAGCCCCTTCAGAAAAACGATATGTTTCAACACCATGAGCAAGCATTCCTAATGAATCACTTACCGCAATGCCACATGTTCTTGATCCAAGATCTAAACCTAAAATTCTTTCCATTACTTATTCTCCAAATAGAATTTTACGAGCTCTTCAATAATTACATCTCGATCAATCTGCTGAATGATCGAACGTGCACCACGATGACTAGAAATATAAGCTGGATCATTAGAAATTAAATATCCTGCAATCTGATGAACCGCATTATATCCTCTTTCATCCAATGCTTTTGCTACACTCACAAGATTGCTATGAATCGCTTCTTTTCTCAACTCTGCTGAATTGAAAACTTGCGTCTTTTGTAAATCTTTCATCCTACGAAGACCTCCTTTATATCAATGTAAGCCGTTTCTATTCTTATATTGTATACCAATTATAAACAAATTACAATTAAGTAGACTTATAAGTTACTCTTAATAAGCTCAATAGCTTCTTTTACACCATCAAGAGTAGGTGCTCCACCCTGAGCAATATCAGGTTTTCCGCCACCGCGGCCATTCATTACCGCATTGATAGATTTAACAAGGTCCCCTGCTTTAATGCCTTTTTCATTTAAGTCTTTAGTTACACCAACAAAGTAAGAGTTCTTATCTTCAAATGTACTTGTTAAGAAGATAACACCACTTCCTAATGTATCCTTATAATCAAAGACAAGCTGTTTAGCATCTTTGGCATTCTTTTCTACATGTTCATACAAGAATCTTACACCATTGACTTCTTCAACATCGCTTGCTTTAGACTTAGCCTGTAAAGCATTCAACTGACCATTTAACTTTTCAATTTCTTTTCTTAAGGCAGCATTTTCATCTACTAAATCTGCAACCTTTTCTACTACCTGAGCACGGTTCTTTAATTTTAATGTTGCTGCAACAGCATTGACAGTTTCCTTTTCTGCCATCATAGCCTTGTAGGCTTCTGATGAAGTCACAGCTTCAATTCTTCTGATACCAGAACCAACTGATGATTCAACATTGATTTTAAATAAACCAATTCTTCCAGTATTTGGAGCATGACATCCACCACATAATTCAACAGAGAAATCAGAAGCCTTTACAACTCTGACAACATCTCCATACTTTTCATCAAATAAAGCAGTAGCGCCTGCTTTTAAGGCATCTTCTTTTTTCATTTCAGAGATTTCTACAGGAATACCTGCGAAGATCTTCATGTTGACAAGTTCTTCAACTTTCTTGATTTCTTCTTCACTCATCTTTGAAGGATGTGTAAAGTCAAAACGTAATCCCTTTTCATCAACATAAGAACCAGCCTGTGCCACATGTTCACCTAAGATTTCTTTAAGTGCAGCATCTAATAAATGTGTTGCTGTATGGTTATTTTCAATAAGTACACGTTTAGCTGTATCTACTTCTAAAGTGAAGACATCTCCAACTTTTACGCTACCGTTAACTTTTACATAATGAAGATGCTGACCATTTGGTGCCTTTAGAACATTAACAACTTCACCTTCAACATGATCATTAGCAAATGTTCCCTTATCAGCAACCTGTCCACCCATTTCAGCGTAGAATGTAGTCTGATCAAAGATAATTTCACCTTCATCAGTAATTTCTTCAACCTTTTCACCATTCTTGAATAAAGCGATAACTTTTCCATCAATTGGTGAAGGATCATAATTGAATGTAGATGGTTCTTCAAAATCCATTAAATCTGCTTTCTGAGATGCAAATGATTCAAGATCTCCTCTAGCAGCTCTTGCTCTTTCCTGCTGAGCTTTCATTTCTTCATGGAATCCTTCTTCATCAACAGTGAAGCCTTTTTCTTCAGCGATTTCTACTGTTAGTTCATAAGGGAATCCGTATGTATCATAAAGCATGAATGCTGTCTTGCCATCGATGACTTTTTCATCTTCATGTTTCTTCATGAAGTTCTGAATTCTCTTTTCACCCTGGTTCAATGTTTTAGCAAATGCTTCTTCTTCTTTCTTGACACTAGCCTTAACCATTTCAGCTTTAGAAGGAAGATAATCATAGAATTCTTTCATCATATCTGAAACTGTGTCAACTAATTCATAAAGGAAAGCTCCTTCAATACCAATAGCTTTACCATAACGAACAGCTCTTCTTAAGATACGTCTTAATACATATCCTCTACCAGCCTTATCAAACATTGCTCCATCACTTAATGCGAAAGTAACAGTTCTGATATGGTCAGCAATAACTCTATAAGCCATCTTGTTTTCTTCATAAGAAACATTAGCTAATTTTTCTGTTTCTCTAATTAAAGGCAAGAATAAATCTGTATCAAAGTTTGTTTCTCCACCCTGGATAATTGAAACAAGTCTTTCTAATCCCATACCTGTATCAATATTCTTGTGTGGCAATTCCTTGTATTCCTTACGATCAATGGCAGGATTACAATCAAACTGTGAGAATACGATATTCCATACTTCTACATAACGATCATTTTCTAGATCTTCATGCAATAATCTTAACCCGATATGATCTGGGTCAAAATCTTCTCCACGATCATAGAAGATTTCACTATCAGGACCTCCAGGACCTTCACCGATTTCCCAGAAGTTATCAGCAGTCTTCCACATATGGCTAGGATCTACGCCACATTCTTCAGTCCAGATACGATATGCTTCTTCATCATCAGTATAGACTGTGACATAAAGCTTATCTTTATCCATCGCAATCCAATCTTCACCTGTTAAGAATTCCCAAGCAAAATGAATGGCTTCTCTTTTAAAATAATCACCAATTGAGAAGTTACCAAGCATTTCAAAGAAAGTATGATGACGTGCTGTCTTCCCTACATTTTCAATATCATTAGTACGAATTGATTTCTGTGCATTGGCAATACGATGGCTGGCAGGTTTTTCTGTCCCATCGAAATATTTCTTTAATGCAGCTACACCAGCATTGATCCAAAGTAAAGTTGGATCATTGTGAGGAATCAGGCTTGCACCTGGTTCAATCATATGTCCCTTAGACTTAAAATAATCAAGGAACATCTGTCTAGTTTGATTACCTGTTAATTTTTTCATGTGTCCTCCTAATAAAAAAGTCGTTCCTATAAAAGGAACGACTATAATCGCGGTACCATCCTTATTCAAGGCTTACGCCTTGCTCTTTATACCCTTAACGCAGGCTCACGTTGATGTTTACATCACTCTCCAAAGTAGCTTCCCCCATAGTCATGAGAAACTTGCACCATCCGTTTCCTCTCTTGCCACTTCTATAAGGTACTCTTCTTCTTCTACGATTTAACATCAACATTATAATGGGTTTATTCGCATATTTCAATAGTTTTATCTTCTAGAAATCTACATCTAGATCATAGTAACAAGCTTTAAGCAGCTTTTCCATTTCTTCCTGACTTGGCTGACGTGGGTTAGAACCTGTACATGCATCCGCAATCGCATTTTTAGCAATCTCTGGAAGTCTTTCTAGGAAGACTTCTTCAGGTACAAATCCATTTTCAGTTGGATAAGAATCTGCTCCATAGTTCTTGATACAATGTGGAATATTCAAGGAATCATTCATTCCTCTTAAATATTCAATAAGTAATTTTACTTTTTCATCTTCATTATTTCCACCAAGCTTCATTTCATCAGCGATAAACGCATAGCGTGCTTTCGCAGTTGGATCTTTCGCATTAAATGCAATAACTTTTGGCAAGTACATTGCATTAGCTGCACCGTGGATGATATGTGCTCCATAATCCGCAAAGACAGCACCAGTCTTATGAGCCATAGAATGTACAATTCCTAATAGCGCATTAGAGAATGCCTGTCCAGCTAGACACTGTGCATCATGCATATTATCTCTAGCAGTCATATCTCCTTCATAAGAGTTGACTAAATCTCTTTGAATCATCTTGATTGCCCAGATTGCCAATGGATCAGTATAGTTGCAGTTGGCAGTAGACACATAAGCTTCAATTGCATGTGTCATAGCATCCATACCAGTATGAGCAACTAGCTTCTGTGGCATTGTTTCAGCGAGTTCAGGATCTACGATAGCGACATCAGGTGTGATTTCAAAGTCCGCAATTGGATATTTGATACCTTTTTCATAATCAGTGATAATTGAGAAAGCTGTAACTTCTGTAGCTGTACCAGATGTAGATGAAACTGCACAGAAATGTGCTTTCTTTCTTAACTGCGGAATACCGAATACCTTACACATATCTTCAAATGTACAATCAGGATATTCATACTTGATCCACATTGCTTTTGCGGCATCAATTGGTGAACCACCACCGATGGCTACAATCCAATCAGGTTCAAAAGCAAGCATTGCATCTGCTCCCTTCATGACTGTCTCTACCGATGGATCTGATTCAATACCTTCAAATAGCTGCACTTCCATACCAGCTTCTTTTAAATAATCAATGGCACGATCTAAAAAGCCAAAGCGTTTCATAGATCCGCCACCAACACAGACCATCGCTTTATGTCCCTGTAATGTCTTTAGGGCTTCCAAAGCCCCTTTTCCATGATATAAATCTCTAGGTAATGTAAATCTTTTCATAATATAGCCTCCTTGCAATAAACTGTAACCGTTTTCATATAATTATCTTATCAAAAAATTCACAACTGAGATTAGAATGAAATTAGTATATCTCTATATCGAAATATATATACTTACTTAATGAGTTCATAATGTCTTAAAGCCTTGACTATTCCATCATGATCAACATCATCACAGACATATTCCGCAATCTGCTTTAACTGCTCTTCACCATTGCCCATAGCGATCCCGTGAGCAACATGATTTAACATTTGCAGATCATTTCCCCCATCACCAAAGGCCATGGTTTCTTGTCTATCAATATTATAATAGGAAAGGAACTTATCAATACCTAACTGTTTTGTCCCTCCTAGCGGTGTGACATCAGTAAACAATGGATGCCATCTTGCACTTGTGCAGTGAGGCATTTTCTCAAGAAGTTTCTCTTCTTCCTGTTTAGATACAAAACACATAAGCTGGTAGACCTTCTCATCAAGAACACGTGAAAGATCTCCAGTAGGCTGATCATCATTATGTGTAATCGAATGAATTTCAGCGACACGCTTATCCTTATAATTATAGATTTTTCCAGTCTTCATAGTAAATCCACAAGGGAATGGTTGTTCATCTAACACTTCCAATAATGAAGCAAGATCCTCTTTTTCAATAAAGTTCTCATAAACCACTTCTTTATTTGTATAACAATACTGTCCGTTTAAAGTGATATAGCCATCAAAAGGAATATCTCCCAACACTTCTAATCCATCTTTAAAGCGACCAGTCGCAATAAAGATCTTTATACCATTATTATGAAGCTGCCATAAGGCCTCTTTTGTAGAAGCTGGCATCTTGTGATTCTTGAAACTTACTAGTGTTCCATCAATATCAAAAAAAACTGCTTTAATATTCATTGTTCAATGCTCCTTTTAGACGCTCAATATACTTTAGTGCCTCATTTGAGAAGACATATCCTTTCCTATAGATCAAGAAATCCTTGATTACTATTTCATAATCATTACATTCTTTTAAACAAAGATCATAACGATCCAATACACTCTTAGGAAGATGGGTGCTCCACATAAACGCATCATCCATGCTAGAAAGAAGAGAATACATCGTTTCTCTTTCACTAACCATGATGCTTCTATCAACGCCCTCCTTTTCTAGAAGTGACTGCACAAATGACATTGTATGTCCTGGCATAGATGTTCCGTGTATGATATGCACATCATTTTTAAGTTCACCAATAGAAAGCGTCTGTTTCTTTGCGTGAGGTGAGTGAGATGAAATAAGAAGCTTTAGTTTTGAAGTAGATAAAAGACTGCTTTTTATATTGCGGTAAAGCAACTGATTTTCATAATAGACTTCAGAAAAATCAAAGCATCTTAAAATACCAAAATCAACATCTCCATTTGAAACCTTCTCAATAATGTTCTTAGGTCCTTCTTCTTCATAATGAATATGATAAGAACTCTCTTTATTTTGAGAGATTAACTCTTTTAAGACTTCTACAAAAACAGATGATGAAGGGACTGCTACATGAAAAGAAAGTGTTTCCTCTAAACAGGACAAATGACTTAACTCATTAAAATCCTTAATGATATTCTCAATCTTAGCAATCACTTCCTGACCACGGTTGGTCACTTCCATACCATGATGAGAACGCTTAAAGATTTTTAAGCCTAAATCATTCTCTACTTCCTGAATAACTTTTGATAAATAAGGCTGATTGAGATAAAGCACTTTAGCAGCCTTTGAGATAGATCCCTGCTTCTCTACTTCAAGAATATATCTTAAATGATCGATATTCATTTTATTCACCTCGCATACTCCCTATTCTAACATAGGAAAAATGAAAACGATACCATTATTATCCTGCTTCATTTCCGCATATATCAAATAGTTATCAAAAATACAAATGTTTTATCCCAAGGCGTACAAAAAGGCATTTTTTCTTAAGAAATTAAGGATTTTATCTTTCATATTTTCAAGAAAAGTAATAATATAGATACAGGGAAATGCAATCCTTGGGATCAGAATCCCTAAAGAGCTTCTGGCTAATAATAAGTACTACAATTATAAGGGTGCTTTTTCATGCTTATATGGTGTGGGTATGAAAAATGAGTTATTAGTTTATCGTTAATTAAAGGAGGAAAAAATTTAATGATCTATTCATCAGAAGTAAAGAACATGTGTCCTGTCACACAAGGCGCTCATCACGGTTGTGCTCCTATTCCTGAAGAAGGAAAATGGGTATACTCAAGAGAAATCAAAGATATCTCTGGTTACACTCATGGTATCGGTTGGTGTGCTCCACAGCAAGGTACTTGCAAACTTTCATTAAACGTTAAGGAAGGTATCATCGAAGAAGCATTAATCGAAACAGTAGGATGCTCAGGTATGACTCACTCTGCAGCAATGGCTGCTGAAGCTTTATCAGGAAAAACTATCCTTGAAGCTTTAAACACTGACTTAGTTTGTGATGCAATCAACACTGCAATGAGAGAATTATTCTTACAGATTGTTTACGGACGTACTCAGTCAGCATTCTCTGAAAATGGTTTAGTTATCGGTGCTGGTCTTGAAGACTTAGGTAAAGGTTTACGTTCAATGGTTGGTACTGCTTACTCAACAAACGCTAAAGGACCTCGTTACCTTGAATTAACTGAAGGTTACATCACTAGAAACGCTTTAGATGAAAATAATGAAATCATCGGTTACGAATTCGTTAACTTAGGTAGAGTTATGGAAATGGTAAAAGATGGTATGGATGCTAATGAAGCAATCAAAAAAGCAACAGGTACATACGGCAGATTTGCAGACGCTGCTAAATACATTGATCCAAGAAAAGAATAATATAGGGGGAGAAAGATATAATGGCAATTACATTTGAAGGTTACGAAAGACGTATTAACCAAATCAACAAAACTCTCAACGAATATGGTATCAAAGATATCGAAGAAGCAAAAAAAATCTGCGATGATGCTGGTATCGATGTTTATAATATCGTTAAGTCTACTCAGCCAATCTGCTTCGAAAACGCATGTTGGGCTTATACTGTAGGTGCTGCTTTAGCACTTAAGAAAGGTGACAAGAAGGCTGCTGACGCTGCTAAAACTATCGGTGTTGGTTTACAGTCATTCTGTATCCCTGGTTCAGTTGCTGATGACCGTAAAGTAGGTTTAGGTCATGGTAACTTAGGTTCAAGATTATTAGATGAAGAAACTAAATGTTTCGCATTCTTAGCTGGTCATGAATCTTTCGCAGCAGCTGAAGGTGCAATCAAGATTGCATTAAACGCTAACAAAGTAAGAAAAGAACCATTAAGAGTTATCTTAAACGGTTTAGGTAAAGATGCTGCTAAGATCATCTCAAGAATCAATGGTTTCACTTATGTTGAAACTCAGTTCGATTATTTCACTGGTGAAGTAAAAGAACTTTCAAGAACTCCTTACAGCAATGGTGACAGAGCTAAAGTAAACTGCTATGGTTCTGATGACGTACGTGAAGGTGTTGCTATCATGCATAAAGAAGGTGTAGATGTATCAATCACTGGTAACTCTACTAACCCAACTCGTTTCCAGCATCCAGTAGCTGGTACATACAAAAAAGAATGTATCGAAATGGGTAAAAAATACTTCTCAGTTGCATCAGGTGGTGGAACTGGTCGTACATTACATCCAGATAACATGGCAGCAGGTCCTGCTTCTTATGGTATGACTGATACTATGGGACGTATGCATTCTGATGCTCAGTTCGCTGGTTCTTCTTCTGTACCTGCTCACGTAGAAATGATGGGCTTAATCGGTATGGGTAACAACCCAATGGTTGGTGCTACTGTAGCAGTAGCTGTAGCTATTGAAGAAGCTTCTAAATAATTAACGACTAAAAAGACTCCCTCGGGAGTCTTTCTTTGTATATTAAAAGAAGGCTCATCAAGCCTTCTTTTCTACTTTACTAAAGTTAATGCGTGTTCAAGAACCTTCTGACCATTCATCATGCCATAGTCTTTCATATCAATGACTTCAACAGGTTTATCTGGGAACAATCCGCTAACTTTCTTAAGTTCGAAACGAACCTGTGGGCCTAAAAGAATAACATCAGCATCTGCTCCTGCACTTGTCACTTCAGCTTCTGGATGAGCTTCAATAGTAATATCTTCTAACCCCTTAGCTTCTGCAGCTTTAATCATCTTATTTACTAGAAGACTTGTAGACATCCCTGCTGAACAAATTAATAAAATCTTCACCATGTCCACCTCCTTATTACATTTTATCATTAAAAGCCCTTACATCATTATTATTTTCAGAATCTGTAAATAATAATCATTTTCAATTATTTTAAATATTATATCTTCCATATCTTTTATTTACGATTTGACATTTATTTTACTTTTTTATTGTGTTACACTTAATTCAGGAGCATTATTATGGAAAACTTAATATTATATTGTGAAAACTATTTATTTTGCATAGCGATTATATCAATTCTCCTTATCCGTCTAAAGTATGATATCGAGAAACAATATTCAAAAACCTTATATACGAGAATACTTCTTTCATGTCTTCTGTGTTTTACCAGCAACATTCTTTCAAGGATATGTGAGATACCACCAATAAGTGATAACTATCTATTCTTATTCTATTTATTTAAGATGTTATTCTTTATTTTCTTGGCAGAAACCATTCTTTCAATGTTCTTCTACTCTGAAAACATAAGAAAGCCGAAAAACAATCTTTCTTCTAAAACAATATTTCTCTATTCTATCCCTTTTCTTATTTCAGTCATGATAGCTATCTTCTCAACAGCTACTCACTCACTGTTCTATTTTGATAACGGCTATAATAGAGGGCCAGCCTACGTGATCTATTTAAGCATTCTCAGTCTCTATTTATTGCATCTTGTCGTTAATTCCATCATACAGGCACATTATGAGATTAATCCCTCACGAAAGCAGAAACTCATCCAGATGATTATTTTCCCATGTATGTGTGGCTTGACATTCTTTTTAAGTGTTTTCTTTATGAACTATCCAATCATATCAATAGGACTGACACTTAATCTGGTACTGCTTCATCTTTCTGTTCTTTATGAATCCATCACGATTGATCCTCTTACTGGATTAAACAACCGTCAAAGATTGTTAGACTATATCAGTGACAAGATTCATAATCCCATTGAAGATGTCTACATCGCCATGATTGATGCAGATAACTTCAAATACATCAACGATAACTTCGGTCATATTGAAGGAGATCTCGTCTTAAAAGAGATTGCGGATGCATTAAAGAACGCCTGTCATCATTTTAAAAGAAGACCCTATATTGCAAGATATGGCGGAGATGAATTTATCATTATCATTGATGGCAACTATAATGACATCACTAACCTTATGATTGCCATACGAAAAAACATTCAGGACTTAAATACCGATAAAAAAGATTACAACATCAATATTTCTATCGGATTATCAAGATGTGATGATCAAAATGAAACAATCACATCACTTATTCATCAGGCTGATCAGAACTTATATAAAGAAAAGATGCTACATAAACAATTTCTTCAAAAATAAAAAAACACCCGAGGGTGTTTTTTTATTGCCAATAGGCATCAATATGAGGCTGAGAGAGCTGTTCTCCAATAACAATGATAACATCCTGACCCTCCTTGATATCAGAAAAGTCCATATGATCTTTTGTCGCATTAATTTCTACATAATGATCATCACAGCGCATAAAACCTTTTATTCTAAAAACATGACCACAGAGTGAATCAGAAAAAATATCTTCTACACGTTTCTTTAATGTCTCTAAATCAAGATGTTTATTCATAAAGAATAATGAATCATAATGATCATTATCAAAAATCTTCATCATACTTTCTGCTTCATAGCCACAATGACTGATTGCATAAAGATCTTCATCATTCCATTCAGCCCAATCTTTAGTAAATAAAGCATCAATCTGACGACGACACCCAAATTCCTTTAATGCGTCATTAAGCTGCATTGTAATTGCACTGACACGGTTATCATCAATGCCTTTCGCCTTGCTTACAACAACCATGCCTGCATCCATGATTTCAGAAGCAAGAACATATCTTGTTTGTCTAGTTAGTTCACTTTCTAGATGTGCATCCACAATCGCAATAACATTATTTATTTCATACCACTGATCAAGTGGTGATTCATGAAGAGCATCAAAGAACTCATCCACATCAAAGATTCCTGATGGTTCAATAAGTACACGATCATATCCTCTCATGCCCATAGAAATCAATTTTGTCTTAAATCTTCGCTGATGACATTCTCTATCACATGCACCTGCCACCATCTCTAATTCACACTGATCACCTAATTCCTGTAAAAGCATCATGTCCACATTAACTGCACCATAATCATTTTCTAGAATCGCAATCTTTTCACCTTGTTCTAACAAGTATTTTGCATACTTCTTAATAAAGGTTGTCTTGCCTGAACCAAGAAAACCTGTAATCAGATCTATCTTAACCATCTTTTTCATCTCCTATCACAACATATTAATAATTACTTCTAAAATACCACAGGCTACCATAATGATAATCGGATTCACCTTATACTTCACAAGAAGAACAAAGCTCACTATAAACACAACAAGTGCAAAATAAGAAGTGTTATGTCCAAAATGCACAGCATCCCCTAACAAAGTTAACCCACTAATCGCAATCATTGCGATTACCGCTGGTCTAAGATAAGAAAGGATCCCCTTAAGCCAATCGATATCTTTATATTTATTGTATATAATCGCCAATATCGTCACAATAATACAAGAAGGCAGCACACACCCTATTGTCGCTATAATCGCCCCAGAAAGCCCTGCAACACGCATTCCGACAAAGGTAGAACCATTAATCGCAATGGGTCCTGGTGTCATTTGTGAAATCGTAAAAAGATTTGTAAAGGTACCCATATCAATCCAATGATGGGTGCTAATTGCCTGTTCAATAATCAACGGCATAGAGGCATAGCCACCACCAAAGCTAAATAATCCTATATAAAAGAATGAAGCAAATAATTGCCAATAAATCATTTTCTCCCTCCTTTAACATAAACATCAATTAATGCAAAGACAACACATCCAAGAACGATCCAAGCTACATTAAACTGAAAATAGCCATTGAGAACTAATGCTAAAATAAAAAGCAGTACTGTCTTTTTCATGTGACTTTTCATTTCACCTTTTAACATTTCATAGACAACACTTAAAATCAATGCCGCAACACCAATTCTCATCCCTGAAAGAAGCCCTTTAATTATTTGATTAGACATAAACGCCTCATAAAACATTGAAATCACAAACAATATTACAAAAGGAGGAATAATAGTACCTAGTACACAAATAAATACGCCCATTATACCAGCCATCTTATATCCAAGTATTATAGCACCATTAACCGCAATTGGCCCGGGAGATGACTGTGCAATAGCTACAAAATCAAGCATTTCATTTTCATCGATATAATGCAATTCATCACAGAACTTCTTCTTCATCAAAGAAACAATAACATAGCCTCCTCCAAAAGTAAAAGTAGACAAATATAACATCGATAAAAACAGTTCCAAGTAAAGATGTTTCTTTTTCATACGAACCTCCCCAAAGCATTATATGGTGGAAATCATCCTTCTGCAATATAAAAGGATCATATCACATGATACGATCCCTTCTTATTAATATAATCTTCTCGCACAATAGAACTGTCCGCTATAGTAAGCACTTCTGTTTAAAGAAATAACCGAAACCTTTGCGCCAGTGTATGGTGCATGTACCATGCATCCATCACCAATATAGATACCTACATGATGAACACCTGAACGAGATCCATTTCTAGAGAATAAGATAATATCTCCAGGTTTCATAGATCCACGGCTTACTGAACGTCCCATGACAGCTAAATAATAAGTAGTTGTTCTACCAAAATTCACGCCAGCCTGACGGTGTGCCCACCATACTAATCCAGAACAGTCGAATGTACTTGGACCAGTGGCACCCCATTTATACCAGCATCCACGTTTAGATAATGCTTTTTCAGCAATTTCAGCACCTAACGCAGAAGATGATTTTGATGAGCTAGATGATTTAGAAGAACTTGAAGACTTAGAACTTGAAGATTTTGAGCTAGATGACTTAGATTTCTTTGCTTCTGCTTCCTTCTTCTTAGCAGCCGCTTCTTTCTTTTTCGCTTCCTCAGCAGCTTTCTTAGCTGCTTCTTCAGCTTTCTTCTTAGCCTCTGCTAAAGCCTTGTTCTTAGCTGCTTCTCTCGCTGCAGCCTGGGCTTTCTTCTTAGCCTCTTCAGCTTTCTTTCTGGCAGCTTCAGCAGCTCTTCTGGCAGCCTCTGCGGCTTTCTTTTTAGCTTCTTCCGCAGCTTTCTTTCTTGCTGCTTCTTCAGCTTTCTTTCTAGCAGCTTCTTCAGCTGCTTTTCTTCTTGCTTCTTCGGCAAGCTTTTTCTTGATTGCTGCAATTCTTGCCGCTTCAATTCTTGCCTGCTCTTCAGCTTTCTTCATTTCTTCTAGATTATCTTCAATCTGATCAATTGTTGCTTCATTGTTCTTTAATGAATTCTGATCATTTTGTACATCTGATTCCTGAGACTGGAGTTTTGTATTATATTGCTTCAATAATGTAGATGACTGTTTTTTAGCATTATCAAGATTCGATTTATTTACGGCTAAAGTTGATTTCTGTGATTTTAACTTTGCTTTAGTATTGTTGATTTCATCCATCAGATCATTTTCATAAGATGTCAGATCACCAACAGTGGCAACTCTAGAGAAAAAATCAGAGAAGTTTTCTGCACCAAATAAATAGCTTGCATAACTTGTAGAATTCGCAGTAGACTGAATCGCATAGATTCTTTCTTTAAGTTTTTCCTGCTTATCCTTTAAATCCTGTTCTGTATTTTCAATTGACTTCTGAACATAGTCAATCTGTGATTGAGTCGTTGAAATCTGAGAGCTCAACTGACCAATCTTAGTCTGCATATCAGAAATAGAATCCTTAGTCTTGCTGACCTCTGACTGACCATCAGAAATATTTTGTTTAATGCTAGTACTTTTCTTCTTTAAATATGCATTAAAAGACTCACAAGTCTTCCTCTGTCCTTTTGTTAACTTTTTAGAAGAACATAACTGATAATAAGTATCTTCTTTTCCAGTAAATTCATCCGCATAAGCTTCATTAGATGAAACCATCATTGTCGGTACTGCCAATGCGAATACAAGAGCCAACTTAACGAAATGCTTGACTTTCACATAAATGCCCCCTTTTTCCCGTATCCTCTTTATATCTTGATAATTGTTAATCTCCGCTTCTTAACAGTAACATTAAATAAGTACAAATTCAAGAGAATTATTCGGAAAAAGACTATATTCTTTTCGACTTTTAAGGTTGATTTGAGTTATAACCCTGAAATATTATATTTCCTCATTAAATATTTATCACATAAATAGAATTTTATTATCTAATTACGATATTCCTAATATTAATTTGTATAATATAAATACAATTAGTAAGTTGACTATGTTACGATAATAGAAAAGAAAATGATGAGGTGTGACTATGGATAAGAATAATATGTTAAATGATGATCATTGGGAACTACAAAAAAAGATGGCTAAGATTACAACTATCGAACTTGTCTTAAAATATCGTTTCCCTGATTTAAGACTAGGATTTCTCTATTCTCTTTCTTATGAAGAACTAGATGAAATCATTGATAATATTTCTACAATCACCCTTGAAGAGCTTCAAGGCTATACTCATGAATAAGACATCTTGCGATGTCTTTTTTTTATTTTTTTCAAAACGACATGAAAAGAATGTTTTTTTATAACAGTATGATAAAATAGTAATAGATAAATCAAGCTGAAAGGAGATTCGCTATGAAAATATTATTATGTTGCAAAGCAGGAGTAACTTCTAATATGTTTGCTGCTAAATTAAAAGATGAAGCAAGCCAGAAAGGCATTGATGTTACAGTATGGGCTGCAGCTGAAACAGCTGTAGAATATTCAATTGATCAGGCTGACATCGTTCTTGTTACACCTCAACTTAAGAGTTCTCTTTCTAAATTTGAAGATCTCGCTGATCCTGAAACCCCAGTAATTCTCATCTCAGATGAAGACTTTACACAATTCAATGCTAAAAAAGTATTAGATGAAGCTTTAGCTAAAAATGATTAATGTAAAAAGAATCCTATTATAAAAGGATTCTTTTTCACATTCTCAAAAAAGTTGAATGATAATCAATCTTTTGTTATAGTTAGAATGTTATGGAAATCAAAAATAATATTAATCTAAAAGACCACTTAACAATGCGTTTAGGCGGTCAAGCAAAATACATGGTTGAAATCAATTGCAAGGAAGACATCAAGAATGCCTATCAGTATGCCGAAGACCACGGCCTAAAAGTATTCATCTTAGGAGGAGGTAGCAATACTTTAGCAACTGATAAGGGTTTTGATGGACTTGTCATGCTAATGAAAATAAAAGGTACTGAAGTTATCGCTGAAGACGAAGACAGTATCACTTTTAAAATCGGAGCTGGAGAAATCCTTGACGACATTGTAAAAAAGAGTGTAGAAATGCATCTTACTGGCATTGAAGCAATGTCCATGATTCCCGGAACAATCGGTGCTGCTCCAGTACAAAATGTCGGAGCCTATGGACAAGATATCTCTCAGACATTTGTTTCTTTAGAAGCCTATGATACAAATACAAAATCATTTGTGACACTTTCTAAAGATGATTGCCAGTTCTCATATCGTCATTCGATCTTTAGAGGAAGTGCATGGGGACGCTATGTCATTCACCATGTTACTATTACACTAAAAAAAGGCAATCCTACACCTCCTTTCTACAAACAGGTACAGGATACTTTAACTCAGGATGGTATCACTGAATATACACCTGATATCATCAGAGAAACAGTCATTAAGATCAGAACACACAAGCTTCCTGATCCAGAGATCAATCCTAACTGTGGTTCTTTCTTCAAGAATGCGATTATCTCTAAAGAAAAGCTTGCCTCTTTACAGAAAGACTATCCTGAACTTAAAGGCTTTAAGGTAGATGAAGATCACTACAAGATCTCTACTGGTTGGCTTATCGACAAAGCCGGTTTAAAAGGACACAAGCTCCATCAGATGAAAGTCCATGATCGTAATGCATTAGTGCTTATTAACGATTGTGCTACTTCATATGAATCCCTTGCTGAAGCAAGAGATGAAATTATTCAGATTGTCAAAGATAAATTTGATATCACAATTTCACAGGAAGTATTAGAAATGTCATAAAAGGTGATCACACATGTGATCACCTTTTCTATTTACGATGTTTTAATTCATCAAGATCAAATGGCGTAAGCTGATAAACATAATAATTTAACCAGTTCGCAAATAACAAATAAGCATGCGAACGCCATTTTACTTTAATATCCTTATTTGGATCATCATCCACATAATAATTCTTAGGTATCTCTGCGACAATATCTTCTCTAAGAAGATCACGATGATACTCCTTATCCAATGTATCCGTATCATATTCTGAATGACCTGTCACAAAGAAACGGGAACCGTCTTTTTCAGCTACAAGATATACTCCAGCATCATCACTTTCTGCAAGGACATCCAATGTTGGAATAGCTTCAAGATCTTCTTTATACACTGTTGTATAGCGTGAATGTGGAGCATAGAATTCATAATCAAAACCTCTTAAGATCTTTCTTTTCATATAATCCGTATTGATCTTATGTTTATAGACTCCAGTTACCTTATGATTAAGAAGATGCTTATTAATATTATAATAATGATATAAAGCAGCCTGTGCTCCCCAACAGATAAAAAATGAACTGAAGACATGACTTGTTGCCCAATCCATGATTGTACACAATTCATTCCAATAATCCACCTGTTCAAATGGCATCTTTTCTACTGGAGCTCCTGTTATAATCATGCCATCATAGTAATTATCTTTAATATCTTCAAAAGTATGGTAGAAATTACGAAGATGTTCCATTGAGACATGAGAAGGTTCATGACTGGCAGTACGAATTAGATCTACTTCAATCTGTAATGGTGTGTTTGATAAAAGTCTTAAAAGCTGTGTTTCTGTCACTTCTTTAGTTGGCATCAGATTGACAATCATAATACGCAATGGTCTGATATTCTGAGTTGTGGCGCGTGTCTGATTCATTACAAACACGTTTTCTTCACTTAATATTTTATTAGCTGGCAAATCATCCGGTAAGTTAATCGGCACAATAAATCACCTCCTGGATATCATATCATAATTTTATTTTATTTAATATTAGCTAAAAGCTATGACCAATTATTATAAAAATAAGAAATAAAAATATTATAATATGTTATAATTGTAAGCAGGTGATAAAATGAAAGAATTAATTATAAATAGTATCCAAGCGCTTGTTTCTTCAGAAAAGGATACACTTGCCAACATGGCAAATATTTCTGCAGTTCTAAATGATTACTTTGATGATATCAATTGGGTTGGATTCTATCGTACAAAAGGCAATGAACTTATTCTTGGTCCTTTCCAAGGCAAGCTAGCCTGTGTCCATATTCCTTATGGCAAAGGGGTATGTGGTGTAGCTGCCAAAGAAAAGAAGACTTTAAGAGTAAGCAATGTTCATGAATTCGATGGACACATCGCCTGTGATTCAGCTTCCAATAGTGAAATTGTAGTCCCATTAATAAAAGATGGTCAATGCATTGGGGTATTAGATATTGACTCTCCTTCTTTTGACCGCTTTACAGAAGAAGATCAGATCTTCCTTGAAAATCTTGTAGATGTGATTACACCCTATTTAACTTGCATTTAAAAAAACCCTTTTCAGGGTTTTCTTTTACGAGAAGAGATAATTTCTTCTCGTTTTATTTTGTGAGTAATGAAGCTGCTTCTTCATCGATAATAACTGTAACATGTGGATGTCTTTGTAAAATTGAAGCAGGTAATTCTTCAGTGACTTCCCCTTCAATCATCCCTTTGACAGCTTCAGCTTTCCTTTTTCCGCAGGCAATAAGCAAGATATGCTTAGATTCCATGATATTGTGAATACCCATTGTGATGGCACTTTTTGGAACTGCGTCAAGATCTCCATTGAAGAATAGTGCAGCATTATCTTTAATGGTACTTTCCTTTAAAGCAATATAGTGGGTACTTGTATCAAATGAAGTACCAGGTTCATTAAATCCAATATGTCCATTTGAACCTAATCCTAACAGCTGAATGTCCCTCTTATTGTTTGAAAGAAGTTGATTGTATCTTTTACAATCTTCTTCAATATGACCTTCCCCAATTGGTATATGAACATTCTCCTTTTTAATGTCGATGTGTTTAAAAAGATGTTCATGCATAAAATGGTAATAGCTCTGTGGATGATCATGCTTTAATCCGTAATACTCATCAAGGTTGAATGTATTGACATCTTTATAGCTCGTCTTATTGACCCTATGATCTTCACACATCAATTCGTAAAGACGAATTGGTGTTGACCCAGTTGCTAACCCAAGATTTGCATCCGGTTTTTCAATAACTAAACTTTTGATAATTTCGAAAGCTTTTTGACTTGCTTCTTCATAATTCTTAACAACAATAATATTCATATGCATCCTCCTTGCACTCTCATTATGTACTACAAAAATGAGGGTTGTGAGAATTTTTCATATTGTGAAAATGCTTTAATAATTCACTTATATTTTGCTTTAAAAAGTAAACGTTTCCACATAACTCTTTATTTTATAAGCGATTTCATGTAAAATGTAAGCTAGATGGAGGTAGGTCAAAATGACAACAATTAAAGGTATTGGGGCATCAAGCGGTATTGCATTAGCAAAAGCTTATAAATTAGAAATGCCTGATTTAACAGTTACAAGAGATACTGTTGCAGATCCAGCAGCTGAAGTTGAAAGCTTTAGAGAACACAAAGCAGCTGTTGAACAAGAAATTTTAAAAATCAAAGAAAAGGCTTCAAAAAATTTATCAGAAGAAGAAGCTGCAGTCTTTGATGCACACATTCAGATGTTAAATGACCCTGAATTAGGTGGACAGGTTGAAGCAAAAATTCAAGATGAAAAATTAAATGCTGCAGCAGCATTAGAAGATGTAGCTACAATGTTCATTACAATGTTCTCTTCTATGGAAGATGCTTACTTCAAAGAAAGAGCTGCAGATGTTAAAGATGTTTCTACACGTTTAAAAGCTCACTTATTAGGTAAAAAATTACCAGACCCTAGCAGTATTGATGAAGAAGTCGTAATTATTGCAAACGACTTGACTCCTTCAGATACTTCTCAGTTAGATAAAAATCTTGTTAAAGGGTTCGCTACTAATATCGGTGGTAGAACATCTCATTCTGCCATTTTAGCAAGATCAATGGAAATTCCAGCAGTTGTAGCCACTAATACAATTCTTGATGAAACTAAAGACGGTGATTTCATCGTGTTAGATGGAGATACAGGTGATGTTATCATCAACCCTGATGAAGCTACTATTGCTGAATTTGAAAAGAAGAAAAAAGAATATGATGAATACAAAGCTGAATTAAAGACTTTAGTAGATGCTGAAAGTGTTTCTACTGACGGTAAGAAGACTTTATTAGTTGCTAACATCGGTTCACCAAATGACTTAGAAGCTGTAAAAGCTAACGGTGCTGAAGGTGTTGGTCTATTCAGAACTGAATTCTTATACATGGAAAATGATGATCTTCCAACTGAAGAACAGCAGTTTGAAGTTTATAAGGAAGTATTAGAAAATGTTAATGGTCCAGTTGTAGTTAGAACATTGGATATCGGTGGAGATAAGAAATTACCTGCACTTCCACTTCCTGAAGAAATGAACCCATTCTTAGGTGTTCGTGCTATTCGTCTATGCTTACAGAGAAAAGATATCTTCAGAGTACAGTTAAGAGCTTTATTAAGAGCATCTGTTTATGGTGAACTTCATATCATGTTCCCAATGATTGCTACTCTTGGAGAATTTAGAGAAGCTAAAGGCGTATTAATGGAAGAAAAAGAAAAATTAATCGCTGAAGGCGTTAAAGTTGCTGATAAGATTGAAGTTGGTATCATGATTGAAATCCCAGCAGCAGCTGTATTAGCAGATCAGTTTGCTAAAGAAGTTGACTTCTTCTCAATTGGTACTAATGACTTAATTCAGTACACATTTGCAGCAGACAGAATGTCTTCTACAATCAACTACTTATATCAGCCATTCAACCCAGCAATCATCAGATTGGTTAAGAATGTAATTGAAGCATCACACAAAGAAGGTAAATGGACAGGTATGTGTGGTGAAATGGCTGGAGAAGCAAAGGCAGCACCATTATTATTAGGTTTAGGTCTTGATGAATTCTCTATGTCAGCTACTTCAATTCTTGCACAGAGAAAACGTATTAGAGGATTATCTTATGAAGAATGTAAGACTCTTGCAAATAAATGTGCAGATGAATGTGCTACAATGGAAGAAGTTGTAGACTTAGTTTCTGAATCTACAGGATTATAATAAAACAGTAAAGATCAGTGTCATCACACTGATCTTTTTTTATTTGTATAAAAGAAGTAGATATCAATGATATGCACTCTACTTTTTATTTAGTAAGCAAGTATATATTTCTATTTATATTCAAAATAAAATCCGCAATATTTGGCGATATAAGAGGTAAATAGAAAAATACTATTAAGTGAATATATGATAAATTAAAAGCTCTTAGAAATTGATTTTAAGGGATATAGATATATATATAATAAAAAAAGAAGCAACGTAGCTTCTTTAGAAAAAAATGATAAAAAAAAGGAGTCCCCTTGGGGACCGGACAGACTGGCAGCGTGCTGTTTTTGCCGTTTCCGACTATCGTCGCCGCAGCGATGCTTAACTTCCGTGTTCGGCATGGGTACGGGTGTGTCCATCGCGCCATCGCCGCCAGATTGTCCGCCGAGCCTTCAAAGCCGCACATGAATCTCTCTCATACTTCTTCGGTCAAGTCCTCGACCTATTAGTGCCGGTCCGCTGAACATGTCGCCATGCTTGCACTCCCGGTCTATCAACCTCGTCGTCTTCGAGGGGTCTTACTTGCTTGCGCAATGGGAGGTCTCATCTTGGAGGGGGCTTCGCGCTTAGATGCCTTCAGCGCTTATCCCTTCCGGACTTGGCTACCCAGCTGTGCCACTGGCGTGACAACT
>NZ_KL370857.1:0-56802 GCF_000702065.1 Kandleria vitulina DSM 20405
AGAATACAAAGAAAATAGCTGAATATATTCAAAATCAATTGAAGGAAGATAGAGAATATGATCAGCTGTCAATGGATTTTGAAGATCCGTTCAAGGACTACACAATAGAGAAGAAAAGAGTAAATAAAAGAACGAAAAGATAAATGCTCGGGCAGTTGGCGGAGCCGTACGAAGTAATAGTACGGTTTACGTACCGTGCTAGTAGGAGCAGGGCTATGCCCGAAACTGAAAAACCTCCGGCTATGCCGGAGGATATTTATTTTAATTTAGATTTTCATTGTACAAATAAGAAATCTTATACTAAAATGAAAGGACTGAAGGGGGAATAAAGATGAAGACAAGACAATTGGTAGAAGGGGCAATGATAGCTGCATTATTTGGGTTAGTATCAATACTCAATTCTTATTCAGCAGGAATGATGGATTCATTGGTAGGCTATTTTATGGTTGTTCCTATTGCCTGGTATGGTTATCGCTATAATCTTAAAGATAATATGATAGTTGCCTTTGTTTCAGTGTTAATAGTTATCTTTACAGGATTACCAATGTTCATATTTATTGCGATATATTCCTCAATGTTTGGATTGTTTTTAGGTGAATCTTTAAAAAGAAAACTAAAGAAAGAATGGATATTGCTGGGAGGGTTTATTGTCAGTTTTATCGCTAATATTATGTTATATGAAGTGTTATCAGGATTATTTGGTATAGATCTTATTGCTCAATTGACACAAAGCTATAAGAATGCGATTGAGTTCTGGCCTTCATTAAAGAAGTATATAAGCTTGTCTCAAGTCAAGAATATGATTCCTCTCTTTATTCTTGGTGTTTCCTTCATGGAATGTTATGTCATGTTAGCATTAACACAGATTATCTTAATGAGATTCCATATTCCTTTTCCTGAATCTTTTCATTTATCTACCTTTAGATTATCAAGAAAAGCAGGGTTGGTATGTGCCATTTTACTGGCTGTATCTTTCTTATTAAGAAACAATGGTATGAAGAATATATTTGTTAATTATACTTACTATCTGACTTATATGATCTTTGTGGTAGCAGGATTATCATATTTTTCTTTCTTCTTTGTATTACAGGGAAAACCAGGCGCAAGTGCCTTGCTTATTCTTTTATTGATCATCCCAATTACACCGGTCTTATATGCAATAGTTGGGGGTATTGATACAATAACACAAAGAAAAAACACAATTTATGATGAAATTATGAAGAATGCGAATCATGGTGATGTTAAAGAATAGAAAAACATGTGAAAACAATATATAATGAATGAATGAGGAGGTGAATGCCATGACAAAAAAGATGTTATCGTTGAGAAATATCTTTACTTTGGCATTACTGCTAGAAATTGTCATTGTGACAAGTTTCTATCTTGTTTTAAATGTGGATGTGCTATTCATATTAGCTATATATGTTTTATTAAAAAATGTCATCATATTTGGCTGTATAATCTATATGGCATCACTTCTAGAAAATGATTCCTTGAGTGTCTCTGAAGCATTGAATCAGGATATGGGCAATGCTTTAATCTTTGGGGGAATTGGTCTTATTCAATATGATGATAATAGAAACATCACATGGGTATCAGATCTTCTTTTAGCATTAAATATTAAGATTGTAGGAGTTAAGCTGTTAGAGTGGCAGCCAACATTAGCTTCATTATTTGAAGATGAAGATGTACGACTTATCGATGTAAAAGGACGTAAATTTGAAGCCTACAATTCAGATGAATCTCATCTGATCTATTTAAAAGATGTTACAGAATATACTGTACTAGAACAGGACTTCGATGATGGTCAGATGTGTATTGGCTATATTACTATTGATAACTACGATGAAACTATCTCTAATGTTGATGAAACAAAATCAGTAGAGATTCAATCAGTTGTTCGTCAGGTTATTGTAAAATGGGCTAGTGATAATGGCATGATCATTAGAAGATACAAGTCTGGAAGTTATTTCATTTTATTTAATGAACGTATTTATAAGAAACTCATTGAAGATAAATTCAATATTCTAGATCGCTTTAAAAAATCTATCTTAGAACTTGGCGAAGTAATGACACTTTCTATCGGTATTGGTAGAGGGACGAGAGTATTAGGTGAACTAGAACAGCTTGCCTCTTCAGCACTTAATCTTACGTATTCACGTGGTGGTGACCAGGTTGCAATCAAGAGCAGCAATGATCGTGTTCGATATTTTGGTGGTACAACAGATACCTTTGAGAAATCTTCAAAGGTACGTGCCAGAGTCATTGCACAGACGCTTTCAGGTATTATTAAGAGAAGTGAGAATGTTTATGTCATGGGACATAAATATTCTGATCTTGATTCTTTAGGTTCATCTTTAGGTATTGCGAAACTAGTAAAAAGTTTTGATAAAGAGGTACATATTGTCATTGATAATGATTCATTAGAAGAAAAGACAGCGGATGTTGTGTCAATCATCAAAAAAGATGAAAGATACAATGATCTACTTGTTTCACCAATAGAAGCAGTGGAACGTGTAAAGAGAGATTCATTATTGATTGTAGTAGATCATCATAAGCCATCTCTTTCTATTTCACAGACTTTACTTGAAAAGACGAAAGAGAAGGTTGTTATTGATCATCATCGTAGAGGTGAAGAATTTATTGATTCACCAACATTAACTTATCTAGAACCATCTGCTTCATCTGCAACAGAGCTTATTGTCGAGCTTTATAGTTATGTAAGCAAGAAGGTAGAATTAACTGAACTTGATGCAACAATTATGTATTCTGGTATGCTAGTAGATACAAACCAGTTCAGACAGCGTGTAGGTGTACGTACATTCCAGTCAGCCGCTAAGCTTAAAGAAATGCAGGCAGATGTTGTTAGAGCTTATGAATTCCTAGAAGATTCATTTGATCGTACAGTAGAAGTCATGAATATTTCTAAGAGCGCATATCAATTTAAAGATCACATCTTGATCGCATATGCGAAAGATGATGATGAACATGATTCAGTAGTATTAGCTAAGACAAGTAACCAGATGCTTAACATTTCTCATGTTAAGGCTGCGTTTACAATTGGTAGAACCGCAAAAGATGTTATTTCTATCAGTGCCCGCAGTTCACGTGAAATCAATGTACAGATGATCATGGAATTAATGGGTGGAGGAGGCCATTTCACAATGGCAGCCTGTCAGCTAAAAGAGATAACTGTCGAAGAAGCGCGCAAGCGTCTTGAAGATGCAATTAATGAATATTTAGAAGATAGGGGAGAATAGATATGAAAGTTATTTTATTGGAAGATGTAAGAAAAGTTGGTAAAAAAGGAGACATCGTAGATGTCGCTGATGGATATGGACAGAATTTCCTTATCAAGAATAAGAAGGCTGTTATGGCTACTAAAGTTCAAAAGAATATTTTAGCTAAACAGAAGGAAGAAGAAGCTCTTATTGAAGCTGAAAAGAAGAAGGAAGCAGAAGAACTTGCTAAACGTCTTGAAGATATTAAAGTAGAATTCAAGGTTGCAACTGGTAAAGAAGGTCGTACTTTTGAACATGTTTCTACTAAACAGATTGTTAAAGCTTTAAGAGAAGATTATGGTATCAAGGTAGATAAGAGAAAATTTGTGAATGCTTATCCAATTGGTAACCTTGGTACAACTAAATTAAAGATTGAGCTTTATAAAGGTGTATTTGGTACTGTTAATGTACATTTAACTGAAAAATAGGAGGGATCTTATGGAAAGAGAGTATCCACATGATCTTGAAGCAGAACGTGCTCTTTTAGGAGCGATGCTTATTGATAAAGATGCCTGTGCAGAAGTCATCAATGTGGCTCTGCCTCAGGATTTCTATTATGATAAACATAAGATGATTTTTGAAGGTATGAAATACCTTCATGATAGTAGCGTCCCAGTAGATGTTACTACCCTCACGACATATCTTATGGATAAGAAGATTCTTGATAAAGTTGGAGGAGTTGAATACTTGATGCAGTTGAGTGAATCAGTTCCTACTACTGCTCATACTCAGTATTATCTTAATATTCTTAATGATAAGTCTTTATTAAGAAGATTAATTCAAGAATCTACTAAAATTATTTCTCAGGCTTATGATGAAGTCGGAGATATGAATGATTTTATTTCTACAGTAGAAAAGAATTTTCTAGATGTTACAAGAGATCGTAATGCGGGTGAATTCCAGAATATCAATGATGTCATTCAGGAAGTAACAGATCGTCTTGTCTTATTACAAAAGAACGGTGGAAATATTTCCGGGGTAAAGACAGGATATCGTGATATCGATAGATTAACATCGGGATTCCAGCCAGGGGATTTAATTATCTTAGCTGCCCGACCATCTGTTGGTAAGACCGCATTCGCATTAAATATCGCCCATAATGCATCATTCCAAAGCCCTGATGCTGTTGCAGTATTTTCACTAGAAATGCCAGCTGCGCAGCTAGTCAATAGATTACTTTGCTGCAGTGGGGGAATAAACAATGATTCATTAAAGAACGGTGCAATTCTTAAAGAAAATCCTACTAAATACTATGCTGCGGCAGAAAAGGTTACAAAATGTAATCTTTTCATAGATGATTCAGCAGGTATCAAAGTTGGAGAAATCGCTGCTAAATGTAGAAGATTAAAACAAGAACATGGTTTAGCTCTTGTCATTATCGATTATCTTCAGCTGATCAGTGGACCAGCCAATTCAAGAGAATCACGTCAGCAGGAAGTATCAGATATCTCACGTCAGCTAAAAGCCATGGCCAGAGAACTAGAATGCCCTGTCATTGCCTTGTCGCAGTTATCTCGTCAGGTAGAACAGCGTAAAGGAAAGCCAATGCTTTCCGATTTACGTGAATCAGGGGCAATCGAACAGGATGCGGACATTGTCGCATTCATTCATCGTGAAGATTATCAGAATAAAGAAAAAGAAGCAGAAACAAACGGATTGACAGAAATCATTATCGCTAAGCACAGAAATGGTGCAACAGCCGATATCCCACTTGTTTTTGAACGTCAGTTCTCACGTTTCTCTAACTATACGACAGAAAGCGCACCACAAGCAGGTGATGGCATTCGAGATGTAAGAGCGTAATACACGCTCTTTTTTATTTCATTATTAATTTTGCTTTTAATTTTAATAGTTGATTGTCATGTTTAGATAGTGTCAAGGATTTATGCAAAATTCTTGACACTATCTTTGTTGGGAAATATAATATATATCGTTGCAACTACTTTGTAAAAAATAGCTGTTTTAATATTGGGATAATTTATGTTAGGAGATTTTTTATGAAAAGAATCAAACACATTGTTATTGTTTCATCTTATAAGAAAAAAGGAAGTAAAATTAGAATGGCGATGGAAAAATCACAGAAACCAAGAGAAAACGCAAATGTTTCTGGTGAAGTAGATTTTAGATAGTGAAGGAAAAAAATGAATATTGGAATATATCTTAAAAAGATAATGTGGAACAGAAAGTACCTGATTGCTTTTTTATCCATTATGATTGTATGCTTTATGCCATTGGGAAGAGAAATTATACAGGATTACGGGTTAGATGGATATCTTTCACAGATTGATGCATCAGAAGTCACGATTCTGCATTCTACACTGACAACAAGTTTACATGTTATGTTTCTTATAGCAGCTCCATTATTAGCATGCTTTGCCTGTTCACAAGGCTATGCAGAAGACTACGAAGCAAATATGACAGCTTGTATAGCTACAAGGGACGAAAAAAATAAATACCATAATTATCATCTTATTGCTTCAATGATTTCAGGATTTCTAATAATTGCATTACCGCTTTTAATTAGTTTTTTTGTATCACTAATCGCTTACCCATTAAGTGGCGGAGTGAATAGTACATTTAAAACTACAGCGTATGGTCTAACTCCTAATTTCAAAGGGATCATGGGTTATTGGTATACGTTTGCACCAAACTTTTATTTTTTCTTTCATGTTATTTTAATTGGTACTGCAACAGCTCTATTATGTGGAATAAGCTATTCTATTTCATTATTCACATATTTTAATAAATATATTTCCGTGTTAATTACATTTGGAATTTATTTATTCAATTCATTTTATATAGGTGAGATATTTCCAGATTATGCATATGTCAATGTTATTGACCTTAGATATGAAAAGATAAGTTTTATGCCAATGATTATTGTCTTTATACTAACAATAATTATCTTAGGAATACTTTTTAAGGTAGGTATTATTTATGATGAACAGGAATAGAACAAAGCTTGTTGTCTTATTCTATATAATGACACTTATATTTTCTTCATTTGTGACAGTACCTAAGATCCGTACTGTTTTTCTGTTTTTAGGGTTATCACTTGTTATAGTGTCCTGTCTTAATGATAGAGAAAATCTTATGGTAAAAATAAGAGAGACAAGACATGAAAGAAAAATAAAAAATATATTTGCTTGTGTTAGTCTTTCTCTCTATTCTTCTCTTGCTATTGTGATATGTGATGTTATTAGAACATTAATTAGTGTTAATTTATTTATCTTTAGATTTGAATATCTTGTCATTGTATTTTTATATTGTTTAACACTTGCTTTAGCAGTCATTGTATACAATATGAACTATATGAAAAGTATTATTCTATCACTTGTACTTGCCTTTTTCGCAATCTCAGTATTTGCGCCAGGACAGCTCAGTATTATTTGGAATGATCATTCATGGAGTATTCACTATGTTATGGTGAACTGTATGATCTATTGGATTATTGTTTCAATAATCGCGTTAATTCTCTATTATGTATGTCCAGAAAAGGAGAATGTATGAGAAAACGATTTATTTTATATACCGTATTAATGATGTTTCATGTATTTGTAACTATTGAAGGTCATACAATAGATGAAGCTATAGTATCCTGTCTATATAAAGGTACAGAACTCTATTGGTATATCCCAGATGTTCTCAAATATTTATTGCCTTATATGCTTATAATGATTTTTACAATATTGGATATACAGACAATCCATGATAATAGACTTTTTATTCGCATGAGAATGAAGAATGAAATAAGTTATCGGTTATATTGTATACGACGAATTATGTTTTTAATTATAAGTGAAGTGTTCATCATGATGGGACTTATAATTGTAATTGGAATGATAAAAGGAATGACATTCTCATTGCAGAGTATTCCTTTAGCTACAGTAAATGTTATTTGTGTAGAGCTTATCTTCATGATGATATATGAAATAATCAGAAGATTTGCGGATGGTTCATTTGCATTATGTACGAATATCATGACTATGACACTTCTTTGTGCGTGGGGATTTTTTTTGATGTATGAAAAGGATTACGGTTTATTAAGCATTAATCCAATGTCAGCTCATATGGTATTGAGACTTTCTCAAAAGCCATTTTTTAATATACATTTCACATTATTTTTCATCCTTGTCTTAGTTTTCTATCTTACTTTGATAGGGATGCCAGTGGGGAAAGACTATGATTAAACTAGAAAACGTAAGTAAAAAATTTAGATATAATGAAATATTGGATCATGTCAATTGTGAATTTGATGATGGATCCATTTATCTTATTAGAGGAAAGAATGGAACGGGAAAGACAGTGTTATTAAAGCTTCTTTGTGGTCTTAGCAAGCCAACAGAAGGAAAAGTGACATTCTATGATCAAGATCATAAGGCTTATAAGCCTTATATTGGTACAATCATTGAAACACCAATCTTCTGGAAGGATATGACAGGAATGGAATGTCTTTCTTTCCTAGCATCAATTAGAAAGATTATTGATAAGGAAACAATTCTTGATTCATTGAAGAGAGTAGGTCTTTATGATGCTAAAGATATGAGTACAAGAAAATATTCATTAGGAATGAGACAAAGATTAGCTATTGCACAGGCTGTAATGGAAAATCCTGATGTTCTTCTTTTTGATGAACCAACAAATTCATTGGATGATGATGGCGTAGACATATTCAGAAAGATTGTTCTTGAAGAAAAAGAAAAAGGAAAAACGATAGTGATTGTTTCTCATAATATAGAAGATTTACAGGATTTAGCTGATTATACACTTCTATTAAAGAACAGGAATCTGGTGGAAGCATGATGAAGAAATTATTACTTGTCCTTAATGTATTATGTATTCTTGTTATGTGTGGATGGACATATGTCGCAAAGAGGTCTTTCAAGCCAGCTTATACTCTTGATGATGTCTATAATCGCAATGCCCATGTATCTTTTGATGAAAGTAGTATGACACATAAAAAGACAAGCTATAGTGAGCTTTATGAATCATCTGATTTGATTGTAAAAGGCGTATGCAAGAAAGTAGAAGGCTATCGTCTTGAATCAGTTTTAAGAGAATTTCAGATTTCTAAGGTGTATAAGGGAAAATGTGGAGAGTTCATTGACATCTATGAACCTTCTTCACCTTCAGCATGGCAAAGTTATTTTGTGGAAGATGGCTATTTAAATATGCATGATGGACAGGAATATGTTTTATTCTTGAAGAAATGTAAATATCAAAATAAGTACTACATCAATAAGGGAGCACTTGGAAAGTATACAGACAAGAAGGAAAGTCTTTTTGCCTATAAGGATAATAAGGATTACTCCTATAATGATATTAAAGGTAAAGAAGCAGTGATTATATATCAGGATGATTTAAAACTATATAATCAGGTGGTTTCTAAAATATCAAAATGGAAATAAGGATATGATAAGTATTCATATTCTTTTTTTCTTTTTGATATTATATAATAAAAAAGGGGTGAACTTATGACTCATTTAATTACTGATATGCATGAAATATTGGAAATAATTGCGAATATTTCTGTTTTTATGTTGGAGCTGTTTGGAACATGTGTACTTGTTTATACTGCTGTCAAGGGATTCTATTATTGGATCAGAAAGAATGAGTCGGTTAGACTCTACCTGGCACAGGGGATTGCCTTATCGTTGACATTTAAGATGGGTGGCGAAGTACTTAGAACAATCATTGCGAGAACATGGAGTGAATTGGGTGTTCTTGGTGCTATCATTGTATTAAGGGGCTTGTTGACATTTTTGATTAATTGGGAAATTAAAGAAGAAAAGAAAGCACTTCGAGAAAATTAAAAGAATCCAGGATTAGTCCTGAATTCTTTTTTTAAATTGATGAAATTTTTGTGGCTTATCAATAACTTCATGACAATGTCTGCATCGTGGTTCATAAGTTTCCTTGGCTCCAACAAGAACAACAGGATCATCAAATGAAGCTGGTTTGCCATTGACAATACGCTGTGTGCGAGTTGCTGGTGCACCGCACTTAGCACATACGGCAGTAAGCTTAGTGACAAATTCTGCTCTTGTTAAAATATCAGGAATGACACCGAAAGGTTCTCCACGGAAGTCCTTGTCCAATCCTGCTACCATGACTCTAAGTCCGCTATCTGCAAGGTAGTCGCAGACATTGACAACTTCTTCATCAAAGAACTGTACTTCATCGATTGCGACCACATCTGTATCTTCTTCGATATATTCGAGGATATCAGCGGCCTTGTCAACGACAATACAAGGCACATGTGCTCCGGCATGAGAAACGATTTCTGTTTCTGAATAGCGGTTATCAACTTTTGGCTTGAAGACAATGATTTTCTTTTTAGCAAAAGTTAATACGTTAATACGACGAATGAGCTCTTCTGTTTTTCCTGCAAACATGCAGCCACAGATGACTTCTAGCCATCCTTCTCTATACTGATTATACATATAACCAAACTCCTTCTTGACTTTCATATTATACTAGAAATAGAGAAAAGGATGAAGAATATTTTATTTTAAAAATTGAATCACTTCATCAAGTGAATCTAGAATATGCGTCGTCTTTTTTGCATAGGACTCTTCTGGATACTTCATATCAGGAATACAGATGACTTTGATTTTGGCATCATAGGCAGATAGTATTCCTGCTTCACTATCTTCTAGAACGATGGCTTCATCAGGGGATACATGGAGTTTTTCACATGATTTTAAGAAAACTTCTGGGTCAGGTTTTCCATGTGTGACTTCATCACCACAGATGGATGCATCAAAATAGTCTGTTAAGTGGGCATTGGCTAAGATGGAATCGACACGATCTCTTGTTGAGCTGGTTGCAACGATGGTTTTATAGTTATGTTCTTTTAGATAATCAAGTAGGGGAATGAGTCCCTTTTTAATTGGGACACCTTCTTTTTCAAAGCGTTCTGCCATTAGTTGATGAGTAGCTTTGATGACTTCATTAATAGGAAAATCTTCCCCATATTCTTCATAAAAACGAGTTTGAATGCCTGGAATTGGTTTTCCAAGAAGAGAGATATAGAATGATTGACTCATTGTTAATCCCATTTCTTTTAATACTTCCTGATAGCATTCGAATGTGACACGTTCACTATCTATCATTAAACCGTCCATGTCAAAAATAACTGCTTTAATCATTGTTGTTACCTCCTTGTATCATCATAGAACATTTTTAATTTGTTTGTCATATATTTTCTCATTTTAAAAAAATACCGTTTTTTCAAATCATTTTGCACAATGCGTAATTATATATTATAATAGGTAAGAATTTGGAGGAGAAGTTATGAACACATTATTAGATAGACTTGAAACAGTCGCAAAAAGATATGATGAATTGACACAAATTCTCATGGATCCAGACATCGCAAATGATGTAAAAAGAATGACTGAAGCATCTAAGGAACAGAGTTCTTTAGAAAAAGCTTATGGCATGTATAAAGAATATAAAGAGCTATTGGATGGAATTGAAGAATCTAAGTTATTGCTTAGTGATAGTGATCCTGATATTAAAGAAATGGCTAAGATGGAATATGAAGAGCTAGAAAAGAAAAGACCAGAATTAGAAGAACGTATTCAGCTTGAATTGATTCCTAAGGATCCAAATGACGGAAAGAACGTTATTATTGAAATCCGTGGTGCTGCAGGTGGAGATGAAGGTAATATCTTCGCTGGAGACTTATTTAGAATGTACTCTAAATATATTGAAAACCAGGGATGGAAGATTGAAATTGAAGAAGCACAGACAAGTGAAGCAGGAGGGTACTCGCTTATTTCCTTTAATGTAAAAGGTGATAGTGTCTACTCTAAATTAAAATATGAATCAGGTTCACACCGTGTACAGCGTGTACCTAAGACTGAATCACAGGGTCGTGTTCAGACTTCAACAGCAACAGTGCTTGTAATGCCTGAAGCAGAAGAAGTAGATGTACAGATTGAAGCAAAAGATTTAAGAATTGATACTTACAGATCATCTGGTGCCGGAGGACAGCATATCAATAAGACTGACTCTGCCGTACGTATTACACATATTCCAACAGGAATTGTCGCAACAAGTCAGGATGGTCGTTCTCAGCATGATAACCGTGATAAGGCTATGCAGTCTCTTAGAACACGTGTATATGAACATTTTAGAGAAATTGAAGAATCTAAAGCTGGTGCAGAACGTAAAAGTAAAGTGGGTACAGGAGATCGTGCTGAAAAGATCAGAACTTACAACTACCCACAAAATCGTGTGACTGACCATAGAATTGGGCTTACTATTCAGCAGCTTGATAAGATTATGGAAGGGAAACTTGATGATATCATTGAAGCATTAATCAATGAAGATCAGAAACGTAAATTAGAGGGAGAACAGAACTAGTGCCTACTATTAGAGAATTGATCAAAGAATCAGAAGAAAAACTAGATGCCAATAATAAGGACTGCAATGTTCCAAAGGTACTTTATTATCATGTTTCCAATCTACAGCCACATGAACTTTATCTTAAAATGGATGAAGAAGTCCCAGAAGATATCTATAAGACATACAGTGAATATCTAGAAAGATATCTTAATGGAGAACCTGTACAGTATATCAAAGGAAAAGAATACTTCTTTTCTAGAGAATTCTCAGTAGATGAGAATGTTCTTATTCCTAGATATGAAACAGAAGAATTAGTAGAACAGTTGTTATATCGTATTGATGATTATTTCAAAGATCAAGAAGAAATAGATCTATGTGATGTAGGAACAGGTTCAGGTGCTATTGGTATCTCATTAGATCTAGAAGTACCAAAAGCTAAAGTTGTCGCTACTGACATTAGTGAAGAGGCATTGAAAGTTGCTAAAAAGAATAATGATGATCTAGGTGCAAATGTAACATTCTATGCAGGTGATATGCTTGAACCTTTGATTGATCATCATGTAAAAGTAGATGTCTTTGTATCTAACCCACCTTATATCCCACAAGATCAAAATATTGATCCTATGGTTAAGGATAATGAACCTCACGTAGCCTTATTTGGTGGAGAAGATGGTTTATATTTCTACAGAAAAATCTTTAAGGATGTAAAAAAAGTAATCAAGGATAGAGCTTTATTAGGATTTGAAATGGGCTTTGACCAAAGAGAAATCATGGAAAAAGCTGTTCATGAATATTTTGGAGATACCCCATTTGAAATTATCAAAGATATGAATGGGAAAGATAGAATGTTATTTATCTATCATAATCTAAAAGATGAACATTGAGACAGAGCGATTGATATTAAGAACGCTTCGCTTAGGTGATGAAGTAAGACTTCATGAATATCGCAATAAGAAAGAAGTATCAAAATATCAATCATGGACACGCTTTTCGCAAAGAGAAGCGAGAAACCTTGTAACTTATACATTAAATCATCCTTATGAAGGGGAACCTAAGCAGAAGACACAGTTGGCAGTCACTTTAAAAGATGGGACTATGATTGGTGATCTTCATCTAGAAACACTCAGCAAGACTTGTCTTACTATTGGCTATACATTAGATAGTGTTTATTGGGGAATGGGATATGGCAGAGAAGCTGTTAGAGGCTTGCTTGCTTATATTAAAGAGACTTTTCCTCATAATAAAGTTATTGCTTATATTTACAAAGAAAACGATCGTTCAAGACGTCTTCTGCTTGATTTAGGCTTTGTTAAGTTTGATGAATCCTTCTTCTATCATGATGAAGGATATGTTCTCTACTTAAGGGGAGGTAATAAGAAATGAAAGAGTATGTAAAGGCATATGAAAAAATGACAATAGTAAATGCGTTTATTATGCTTATTGTTGGTATTATTATGACCTTATTTCCATTAAAGATGATGAGTCTTCTTATTACCATCATTAGCTGCTTTCTAGTAGCAGATGGTGCCTATCACCTTATTCATTATGCTTTCCTAGATGCCCACTTAAGACCATATTCTAGTGATTTATTGATAGGAGTCTTCTCCATCATCCTAGGATTAGTCATGGGCATTGATCCTATGCATATCATGATGGTACTGCCACTTGTATTTGCGATTTGGATTGTGATGAAAGCTCTCGTAAAGATTCAGGTTTCATTTATGTTAGTGGGAACATTAGAAGTCAAATGGGCTTTCTTATTTCTTGAAGCTGTAGTAGAAATACTATTTGCTGGAATCATGATTCTTCATCCATTATCTTCTCTATTAAGCGTTACTATGATAATTGGTATATTATTGATTATCATGGCAATAATAGAAATAATAGAGACACGTCTGGTGATAAAAAGATTAACACAGACAAATGGATGGGGATCTTGATGATTCCCTTTTTTTATTAGGAGGCATGTATGTTAAATAAGACATTATTACATCATGATAGAACCTATATTGTAGGTGTATCAGGAGGATGCGATTCTATGGCTCTTCTTGATTGCTTAAGAAAAGAAGGGTTTCATTGTATTGTAGCTCATGTAAACTATAATCTACGAAATGATACAGAGATTGATTACCAGGTTGTTCATGATTACTGTCAAAAATATGGAATAAAGTTTGCTTATAAAGAAGTAGAACATCATGAAGGAAAAGGAAACTTTCAGTCACAGGCGAGAGAAGTACGCTATCTTTTCTATAAGGACTTACTGCGTCAATATAAGGCGGATGCTGTGGTATTAGGACATCATCATGATGATGTCTTAGAGAATATCTATATGTCATTAAATAGAGGCTCACAGAGCCATTTTATTGGCATCAAGGAAGTAAGTCAGGTGATGGGTATGAAGATCATCAGACCGTTTTTATCTTGTCATAAAAAGGATTTAAGAAGATACTGTGAAGAGGAAGGAATTGTCTTTCATGATGACTATACCAACTTTGGTGTAGATTTTGAAAGAGATCGTGTACGCAATACGATCTTAAATACTTATAGTGAAGAAGAAAAGGAAGCATTGTATCAAAGAGCACAGGATATTAATTGTAAGCAGAAAGAGAAAGAAGAAGCTATTCAAGGATATCTTGATCTTTATCATAAACAAGGAAAAATTGATTTTCATCTTGTAGAAGATCATTTAATGGATACCTTCCTGTATGCTTTACTTGAAGAATGCATACCTTCTACAATGATCGGTAGATCATTGATAGAAGAAATAAAAAAACAGATAAAGAGTGAAAAACCGAATATACAAATGAATTTACCTATTCATTTTTTGTTCATAAAAGAGTACAATAATATAACTATACAATTACACAGTGCGGTTGAGGAATACTCATATCAAATAAATCAAGGAGAAACTTTTGAATGTGAGTATTTTTCCATTAAGAGCGAAGGGTCATTAAATAGTGGCATTCCTGTAAAAGAAGAGGATTTTCCTTTGACAATCAGGAACATGAAACCAGGCGATCGTATTGTGACTGCAGGTGGGACAAAGAAGGTTTCAAGACTGTTTATTGATGCTAAGATTCCAAAAAATCAAAGGAGAATCTGGCCGGTTGTATTAAATTGTAAAGGGGAAGTTTTATTGGTCCCTGAAATTGCAAAAAGAAAAGGGTATTTGTCTATTAATCCCTATTTTTTTGTGATAAAATGAAGACTTATAGGAGGAATTAATTGTGCATAAGGATTGTAAAGAAATCTTATTTTCAGGTGAAATGATTTCAAAGAGATGTGAAGAATTAGCTGAAGTCATTGAAAAAGATTATAAAGGGAAAAATGTGTTACTTGTAGGTTTATTAAAAGGATCTGTTCCTTTTTTTGCAGAACTTGCTAAACATATTCATCTAGATGTTGAATTTGATTTTATGGACGTAAGTTCTTATGACGGAGTTGAATCAACAGGTAATGTTATTGTGAAAAAAGATATCGATATCGATATTACAGGAAAGAATATCTTAATTATTGAAGATATTCTAGATACTGGTAAAACTCTTCATACTGTAAGAGCCATGTTGCTAGAAAAAGGTGCTGCAAGTGTTGAAATTGCAACTTTATTAAATAAACAGGAAAGAAGAGAATATCCAATCCAGGCAAAATATGTCGGATTTGAAATTCCTAACGCTTTCGTTATTGGATATGGTATGGATTATGATGAAAAATACAGAAACTTGCCATATGTAGGAATTCTTAAAGAAGAGGTTTATGCACAATAGAATAGGAGATACTTATGGGTAAAAACAAGAATTTATTTAAAGCTATTTTACCTTGGTTTGTAGTATTGGTACTATTGGCATCCATTATTCCTGCACTTAATCGTGTGGGTGGATCTGATTCATTGTCATATAGTGAATTTGTATCTGTTGTAGAAAGCAAAGATAAGAAGATTACTAAGATGACTTTGACGCCAGGTACTTACATTGTTAATGTAGAAGGTACTTATACTTCAAAATCAAATGGAAAGACAAAAGAAAACAAATTTAAGACTATTATTCCTAAGACTGAACAGGAAATAGATTCACTTAATCAGAAGATCAAGGATAAATATTCTTCTGCAAAGATTGACTATGAAAACAAAGAAGAAAGTTCTATGGTATGGAATTTTATTCTTGGTGTAGTACCATATGTCATTCTTATTGGCGCAATGTATTTTATCTTTAGAAACTTCAGTGGAGCTGCTGGTGGAAATGCGAAAGCATTCGAGTTCGGTAATTCTAGAGCTAAGCTTGAAAAGAACGAAAAGACTCGTTTCACAGATGTAGCTGGTGCTGATGAAGAAAAAGAAGAATTAACTGAATTAGTTGATTTCCTTAAAAATCCTAAGAAATTCGTAGACATGGGTGCTAAGATCCCAAGAGGTGTCCTATTGGTTGGGCCTCCAGGTACAGGTAAAACATTATTGGCAAGAGCAGTTGCTGGTGAAGCCAATGTTCCATTCTACTTTATCTCAGGTTCTGAATTCGTAGAAATGTTCGTCGGTGTTGGTGCTGGACGTGTTAGAGATATGTTCAAGAACGCTAAACAGAATGCACCATGTATTATCTTCATCGATGAAATCGATGCTGTCGGAAGACAGAGAGGTTCTGGTATCGGTGGTGGACACGATGAACGTGAACAGACACTTAACCAGTTATTAGTTGAAATGGATGGTTTTGAAGGTAGTGAAGGTGTTATCATCTTAGCCGCTACAAACCGTGCTGACGTTCTTGATCCAGCCTTATTAAGACCAGGTCGTTTTGACCGTCAGATTATGGTATCAAATCCTGATAAGCGTGCAAGAGCAGCTATCCTTAAGGTGCATGCACGTAATAAGAAGTTTGCACCTGATGTAAACTTTGAAAACATTGCGATGAGAACTCCAGGTTTCTCTGGTGCAGAATTAGCAAACGTATTAAATGAAGCTGCATTATTAGCAGTAAGACAGGGTCATTCGGTTATCACATTGGATGATGTGGATGAATCAATTGATCGTGTTATCGGTGGTCCAGCTAAGCATTCAAGAAAATATACTGAAAAAGAAAGAAAACTTGTCGCTTATCATGAATCTGGACATGCGATTATCGGGTTAACATTGGAAGATGCTAACCAGGTACAGAAAGTTACTATTGTTCCTCGTGGAGAAGCTGGTGGCTATAACTTAATGACACCAAGAGAAGAAACATACTTCCAGACAAAGACTCAGCTTTTAGCTACAATTGCTGGATTTATGGGTGGACGTGTCGCTGAAGAAATCTTCTTCGGAGATATTTCATCCGGTGCTCATAACGATATTGAACAGGCAACACGTATTGCTCGTATGATGGTTACTGAATTAGGTATGTCTGAATTAGGACCAATCAAATACGATAGTGGACAGGATGCGGTCTTCCTAGGAAGAGATTATTCTCGTTTAAGCAATACCCATTCAAGTCAGATTGCCTTTGAAATTGATCAGCAGGTAAGAAAGATTATTGAAGATGCTCATAAACAAGCAACTGATATCATCAATGCACAAAAAGATAAGCTTGAACTTATCGCTAATGCATTGCTTGAAAATGAAACATTAAATGCTGAACAGATTACAGCACTTTATGAAACAGGAAAAATGCCTGAAACATTTGATGGTGATAATACTGAAGAAGTAGAAGAACCAGTAAAAGAAACACCTGTTTCTACAGATGATGATCTACTAGATGAAATGAAATAAAGCGCTATGCGCTTTATTTTCTTATCGGGGGAAACAAATGAAAAGACGTTATATAACGCTGATCGTAATCACTTTCTTAGTAGCATGTATGATAATTCCACTCATACAGATGATTGCGATCTAGATGAGGAGAATAACATGAAAGATTATTTAGTTAGAGGTTTAGTCAACAAAAGAAATACACGTGTCTTTGCCTGTACGACAAAGAACTTAGTTAATGAAGCAAGAGAACATCATGATTTATGGCCATGTGCAAGTGCTGCACTTGGTAGAACTATGTCAGCTACATTAATGATGGGGGCTATGAATAAAAGTAATGATAAATTAACAGTCACTATCAATGGTGGTGGACCTATCGGTACTGTACTTACTACTACAAACTGTGATGGAAAAATCAAAGGCTTCGTAGGTGACCCTCATGTTCACTATACATACAATGACTCAGGAAAACTTGCGGTTGGCGTATGTGTCGGTAACCAGGGATCATTGCAGGTCATCAGAGATATGGGACTAAAAGAACCAGTTACAAGTAATGTTCCATTACAGACTGGTGAAATCGGAGATGATTTCGCATACTTCTTTATGGCATCGGAACAGGTACCATCAGTTGTATCAGTTGGTGTACTTGTAGATGATGATAACACTGTATTATCAAGTGGAGGATTCATTCTTCAGCTTCTACCTGAAGCTACTGAAGAAGATATCTCTTATCTTGAAGAAAAAATGAAAAATTTCCCAGCTGTTTCAGAATTATTGAACGAAGGGAAAACACCAGAAGAGATTCTAGAAATGATCTTCGGTGATGAACTTGAAATCTTAGCTTCACAGGATCTTTCTTTTGAATGTGATTGTTCAAAAGAAAAATTTGAACAGGCTATGATCACTTTACCAAGTGATCAGCTAGAAGCCATGATTCATGAAGATCATGGTGCTGAAGTAAAATGTCAGTTCTGTGGTAAGACTTATCAGTTTAATGAAGAAGATCTTCAGAAAATCTTAGATCAGAAATAAGAAAAAGAGCACATTACAATCGTAATGTGCTCTTTGTTTTTAAAAGAAGAGGAGGCAGTTTTGATGGGAATGCGATGGTTTCATTAATTAAGGTAAATGGACTATGAAAATGATGGTGTGGTCGTATCTCAATTAAGTCTCCTCATAGCTACATTATAGTACCTGAAAAGAAAACGCATACATTTTTTCAAAATTGGAAATTATTTATTGGGATAAGCTTTTTTTAAGTAGAAAATAATAACAATGATAAAGAGAATAAGAAGTATACAGATATAAGTCATGCTAAAAGAAAAAGAATGAAAAGAAGATTGCACGATTCCAAAAGGAAGTTCATCATTTTTAAAAAGTGTACGAAGAATGCTTTTCTGATTCCAGAGGATGCCAAATGTTAAATGTGTATATTGTTCTATATAGAAAAATGCAGAACAGATAATAAAACTTATGGCGTGACTATCTAGCAATAAGGCAATCAGAAATGATAAGATGCCCCAGAAGATCCACATGAAGAAGATAATAAGAAATCTTGGTAAAGCATAATAAAGATAAAAACCTATATTGCTATGATGGAGAAGATCTAGAAAACCACCAAATAGTGATGCACATATTAACATTAATAAGAAGAACTTGATCATAGTAGTAAACTGTACCTTTAACCATGACATGATGGATTGAGAAACAAGCTTATAATCAAGCATATTTGTACTTCTTTCATAACCACCCATAAAAGCACCAACGGAGATAGGAATGAATATTCCTACAAGAAAACAAATAAGTAGGAGATTATAGGAATAAAATCCTCCTTTAATGGGTGTCAGATCATCAGGAGCAACAGCAAATATGTTATATCCTAATATACATAATGTTCCCACAATAACATAAAGATTGTACTTGTTACGAATAAAGACAAGTAAACTTGCTTTCTCTTCTTTATTCATTAATCTGAATCTCCACAGTTCCCTTTGTATCTTTTGGAAGCTTATAGTTTAATACATAGTCACCTGATTTATATTTCTTGTTTAAAGAAAGTGTTTCTTTCTTCTTGATAGTCTTTGAAAAAAGGACATTTCCTTTTTTGTTTTTTACTATAAGCTGAAAATCTTTATTTAAGGTATTTTTCGCAATCAATAAAGATTTTTCTTGTCCATTCTTAATTTTAAATGATTTGGTATAAGTTCCTTTATCGCTGTAATCTAAAGTTGAAGTGAGGGAGCTTATATATTGTTTATGTTCATCCTTATATGTGATATCTTCACTAACCCCTTCAGATAAGCTCATTTTCTGTTTTCCTAAAACAAATACCCCTGTTACGATGACGACAATAATGATAATTGTAAATAATACTTTTTTATTCATTGGTAAGATCCTTTCTTTTTATAATATACATATTCATTATGATCAGTAATACAAGTATCCCCATCCAAATGATGAATCCATTTAGTAAATGAAATGAATGAGGTAAATAGATCTGATAATGTCTTAAACCTTTTAATTGATTCTTTAACGGTACTAAAGCTTGAGAAAGATAGAAGAAACCATCACATCTTGTCCAAATGTCAATGATTTGATGTGGAAAAAAGCTTGAGAAGAACTCTAACATAGAAATGATGATCGTGAATAATAAAAATTCATTAAAAATAAACCTCAGCAACATGCCTAGAAGCATACTGCCAATAGCCATAAGCCAAGTAACAATCATCTGATGAAAAGCTAAAGCAATATCTAATGAAAACTGATGAAAAATAAGTAATGAAATTATAAATGGAAGAATAAAAGATAAGAATGACATAACGAAAAGTACAAGCATCCCCAATATAATCTTTCCCATTATTATTTTTATTCTCCCAGTATTCTTAATAAAGAAATCCTGTCTATTGTTTATAAATTCTATATCAATCACATGATAACCATATAGTAGTCCAAATAGTCTTCTTAATACCGTTATATAAAAGAATAACCCATACAGTCCTGCTTTCCCGCTTTCTTCAAGTAAGACTTGTTGGGATTTATAATCAGCTAAACAGGTAGACCATATCATCATAAATGATAATATAAGAAGAACACCTAAACATAATCCAAGGATAGTACGATCATGTCTTTGTTTAAGATATTCTGCCTTTAATAGCTTAATCATGATTAACCACACTTTCTAAGAAGATATCTTCAAGACTTTCATGTTCTTTATCTATATCTTCTACAGGAAGATGATTCTCGATAATAAAACGAGAAATATCTAACAGCTTTTTATCAGAATGAATAATAAGCTTATCATCTTCCTGTTTAACAATAGAAAAATGATTTTTAATAAGAGATATTTCTTCTTCATTCATATTATCATTAACAGTAAGAATATACTGATTATGAAGTTTACTGTTCCAGTCTTCATCTTTAACAATATGACCATCTACAAGAATATAGTAATGATCAATAAGTTGTTCTAAGACATTAAGAGAATGACTACAAACTAAAATAGTAATACCTTTCTTTTTCATTTGTAAAAGGAAATCCTTAAGCCAGAGAACACTGTTGACATCCATCCCATTTGTTGGTTCATCTAAAATCAATAGATCAACGGGTTTACACATAGTTGCCATAGCTAACTGTAATCTTCTTTTCATCCCCAATGAAAGATTTTTAGCAAGGGTACGAGAGGGAAGATTCACTTTCTCAACGATATCTTTCATTTTATTATTGGATACTTCATAGCCTGCACTTAAAGCGGTAACTTGAATATTATCATGAACACTTAAATGATCATAGAGCGCTATATTTTCAGGCATATAGCCAATGGATAGATGATCACTGATTTTTAAATCTCCTTCAGATGAAGAAATAAGTCCTAATATAATTTTAAAAAGAGTGGATTTTCCTGCTCCATTTTTACCAAATATCCCACAAAATTCCCCTTTATGAATTTTTATATTGATATTTTCAAGAGCAACTTTCTCTTGAAAACATTTTTTTAAATGATGTGATTGAATAATATATTGTTCTTCCACACGAACCTCCTATAAATACAATAGAAGGATATAGTCTACTTACTATATCCTTTTTTTGGTGTCATAATAATTATGGTCTTACAACTTTATTTATCTCGAGATCATAACTTTGGAGTCCGATTGTAATCCATTGTGTATGAAGTCCATAATAAAAATGTGAATTATTACGTAGTTTTGAAAATTTTGCTGTTTTATATACCCATTTTGCATGTTTTTTTGAACATGACCATCCTGGATAATAGGTTGCATTATCACATCTAGCATTTGACCAACCTATTATTTTATTATGTGAAACTTTATAATCGCCTTTAACTCCGATTTTTATAACTGGTACTCCTATAATCGATTTGTATATGTGGTGATTACTAGCTGTTTTAAATGATGCTGCATGTGTAGTTTGTACACAAAGCATTAGTGTGAGTATAAAAATAAAACCAAGTAAAGATAATTACTTTCTTTTCATAATAATCTCCCTAAAATTTTAAAATATAGTATTTCGTAGTATAAGTATTTCGTAGTATATAGGTATACCTGATAATATTTTTGCCTAGGTATTTATATATTAGCATTTCAGAATTATAAAATCAATGTATATATGAAATTTAAAAGATATGTTTTGAATATCTAATCAATAAAAAAGAACCTTTGTAAAGGTTCTTATTCAATATCTTGATCCAATTTATTAATAGCTTTCATAATAAGTGCTCTTAATACTAAGGCAAAGCCCCAGACAAAAGCACCAATACTGAAGATTATGATTTGATCTACTGGTTTATGCGCATATTTATTAGTAAAAGTGATGGTGATAATAATGCCCACTACGACTAAAATCTGTGTGAAAATATTAAGTGTTTCTAGCTGTTTCTTTGTGGCAAGAATCTGTAATGCGGATTGTTCACCCTGTCTTGTCTTCTCTTCTGTAGTTAATCTTTTTGCATAAAGTAATTCGGATACCTGTATATCCAATATTTTACATAATGGTTCATAAAGAGAAAGATCCATCATGGTCTTTCCGTTTTCCCATCTTGATATTGATTTATTTGTAACACCTAATTGTTCAGCTAACTGTGCTTGTGTTAAGTTCTTTTCTTTTCTACATTGGGCAATAAATTTACCGATCTCTTCTTGTTTCATAATATAGACCTCCTGTTCGTATATATAGTACATAGTTATGAATAAAAATGGTAGGACAGAAACTGAGAATTGTATCAATAAGACTGATTATTTGTCTTTTCATGTAGAAATATGATATAGTCACAATGGTGAATTATTATGTGGAAAATAAAAGATGTAGAAATAGAACACCAGATCGTTCTTGCACCAATGGCAGGAATTACCAATCTGGCTTATCGTAAATTAGTAAAAGAATTTGGTGCCGGACTTGTCGTTTCTGAAATGGTAAGTGATAAGGCATTATGTTACGGGAATCAGAAAACCATAGATATGTTAAAAGTGGATGAAGATGAACATCCTATCTCTATTCAGATATTTGGTGGAGAAGTTGAATCAATGGTTAAAGCTGCCAAGTTTGTAGAGCAACATTCTGATTGTGATATCATCGATATCAATATGGGATGTCCTGTAAATAAGGTATTAAAAGCACATGCGGGAAGTGATCTTCTTAGAGATCCTGAGCGGGCTTATAATATTGTTAAGGCAGTTGTAGAAGCTGTGAATATTCCTGTTACTGTTAAAATGAGAATAGGCTTTGATAAAGAACATATCAACTGTGTTGAATTTGCGAAAATGATGGAAAAAGCAGGCGCAAGCGCCTTGGCAGTACATGGTAGAACACGTTCACAGTTCTATGAAGGACAGGCAGACTGGTCTTATATTAAACAAGTTAAAGATGCAGTGAATATCCCAGTAATGGGAAATGGTGATGTAAGAACACCAGAGGATGCCAAAAGAATGTTAGAAGAAACAGGCTGTGATGCAGTGATGGTAGGACGTGCAGTCCTTGGTAACCCATGGCTTATTCAGCGTATGATTGATTATCTTGAAACAGGTGAAGATCGTGGTGATCCAGATTATCACCAGAAATTTGCGTTATGCAAAGATCATGCGAAAAGACTTGTAGCCCAGATGGGAGAGCGCAATGCGATGAGAGAAATGCGTGGACATGCGCCATGGTATATCAAAGGTCTACATTCAAGTGCACATATCAAGAATGCCTTGACTAAGATTGAAACATATAAAGAATTAGAAGATATTCTTCAAGAATATGAAACATACTTATTAGAATATGAAAAAAAAGAATCATAGCCTGATTCTTTTTTTAGAAGGAGGAAGCATGATACTAAATACTGGAAATAGAACAGATATTCCTGGATATTATTCTGAATGGTTTATGAATCGTATACGTGAAGGGTTTGTCTATACAAGAAACCCCTATTATCCTGAACTAGTGACAAAGTACTCACTTTCTCCTAAAGTGGTAGATATCATCCAATTCTGCACGAAGAATCCTATCCCAATGTTAAAGTATCTTGATGAACTCGATGTTTACCATACCGTCTGGCAAGTCACCATTACTCCCTATGGAAAAGAGATAGAACCCCATGTTCCTAATAAAAATCGCATCATAGATGCAATTAAAGTTCTTTCGTCGAAAGTAGGGAAACAAGCTATCGCTTGGCGTTATGATCCCATCTTCATCAGTGAGAAATATACAGTGGATTATCATATTCACATCTTCGAAGAAATGTGTAAAAGACTTTCTCCTTATATAGATCAATGTATCTTTAGCTACATTGATCTATATAAAAAAACAGTAAGAAACTTTCCAGGGGTACAGGAAGTTTCTTTAAGCGATAAGAAAAAGATTGCGAAAGCATTCAAGAGTATAGCGGACCGCTATCATGTACGTCTTCGTACATGTCTTGAGAATGATGATTTTCTAATCGACTATAATATTGATGTATCAGGATGTTCTACTAAAGAAGAAATGGAACATTTTACAGGTCTGCACTTGCATTGGCCAACAGGATTGGACAATGCAAGAGAAGGATGTCGATGCATTCTTGGTAATGATATTGGTTCCTATAATACGTGTGGACATGGCTGTCTATACTGTTACGCAAATGATGATATGATGCAAGTAAAAAGAAACATGCGACATCATGATCCTAAGTCGCCTATTCTAGTAGGTCATATCAAAAAGGGTGATCATATAAGAGAAGCTAAGCAGGAATCATTTATTGATAAGCAAATGACAATTTTTGACTACTAAAAAAGTGTGAGAGTACTCACACTTTTTTAAAATAGTTATCTAGACCATTAGCGATACCTTGTACCATCTTATTCTGGTAGCTTTCTGTGCTTAATAGACGATCTTCACTTGGATTGCTCATAAATCCCATTTCTACGAGTGTAACTGGAACCTTGGACCAGTTGAACCCAGTCATATCATTTCGCGTTGAAAGACCGTTATTTTTCGCATTTGTGGCAGAGGCAAAAGCTTTGTTTACACATGCTGAAAGCTGACGTGATTTTGTAATGATCTGCTTATTCATATAACGATTATTATATCCTGGCTGAAGGATTGAGAATCCGTGCATATTGCGATTGGTAGATCCATCAGCGTGAAGACGCACTGTAGCATCAACTTTTGCATTATTGGCTTTGATGGCTCTTTGCGCATTAGAAATATTGACGTTCTGTGTAGTACGAATCATCAGCACCTTGTATCCACGTTTTACAAGTTCTTTCTGTAGCTTTAAAGCAACTTCTAGATTAAGTTTTGCTTCACTTTTTTTCGTAGCCACTCCAGATGTACCAGAAGAAACTTTAGGTTTCTTCGTACTAGATCCTGGACCTACTGGTTCAAGAGAATTGTTTCCTTTCGCTTGATGTCCAGCATCAATGCAGATATAGTAATTAGCATTTGTACTCTTTTTCGCCACAGTCTTTTTCTTAACAGTTTTCTTTTTTGTACTTTTCTTCTTAGATGTACTTTTCTTAGTAGTTGTTTTTTTCTTGGTAGCTGTCTTTCTCTTCGCTTTCTTAACAGTTGTCTTGTTAGTGGATACATGAATGTCATTAGTACGTCTGCATCCTACAAGAAGAAGAGAAAAGACAAGGCATAATGCGAATAATTTCTTCATGAAAACCTCTCCTTTATTTATAATATAAACAATCTACAAAAATAAGTAAAGGCTCCTCTTGGAGCCTTTGCTTTTATAAGATAGGTAAGGGAGTATGAGCACATTTTCTAGATTGTGCTAATAGCTCATAAATGTGATCAACAGCTTCATTAAAACTATCAACGACATATGTGGCATGAACCTTTACATTTTCTGGAGCATGGGACATGCAGAAAGAGAGGGAGGCTTCTTCAAACATGGAGATGTCATTTCCAGAATCGCCGATGGCTATGATGAGATCATAGTCTCTTGAAATATGTTTTAAGGCTTCGCCTTTTGAAACATTCTTCGCTGTAATCTCAATTCGTGTTCCTCCTGATTGATACACTTCGCATTCAGGGAGAGTATCTTTAAGTTTTTTTACATAAGTGGATGTTTGTGCTCTTTCAGGTCTAACATTGAACTTGTAGATTGAAAGATGTTCTAATGCGTGGAAAGGATCAGCAGGAGTCTTAAGTTCCATATTCCAAAGACGTTCTGGATGTTCATGATGGAAGTTGCCAATGCGTTCATTGCCATCAAGGGCATCAAAGATCAGCTTTTCTTGTTTTAAGAAATGAAGTATTTTTTTAACGGTGACGGGTGGGATACATTTCTTAAAGAGAATATTATGGTTCTGATCTTCAATTAGCGCTCCATTGAAGGCAATGAAGTGATGTGAGGAAACCTTATTGTGGGTAATATAGTCGATTTCTTTAATGGAACGACCTGTCGCAATAGAGAAATCACTGAAGGTTTTTAGCTTACGATAGGCTTGAAGATCTTCATCACTGATCCTGATTGAATCCTTGATAAAGGTACCATCAAGATCAGTAACGCATAGTATCTTTTGTGACATTATTATTCTCCAATGCCTAAGATTTCCTGAATTTCCATCTTAAGAACATTGGCGTAAGCTCCATAGATGGATTGCATCTGCATTCCATTTTCCGCAAATCCCATGGCTTCAAGCTGAGATGTAATGGTATTTTTATCGACAACTGATTTATCTTTTACGTCAATACGAAGACGAGTGATGCAGGCATTGACATCAGTGATATTGCTTGGACCACCATGAGCTTCAATGAGACGTAAAGCAAGTTCATGAGTCTTTTCTTCTTTAGAAAGCTTAGAGAAATCAATTGGTGGATAAGATGATTTCACTTCCTGAGGTTCATCAGTTCCAACTTGCTGGATTTGAACCCCAATCTTTTCACGTGCTTCTTTCTTAGAGGCAAGGTGAACTTCACCGCTATCTTCACGACCAGGTGTCTTGAAGTTGAATTTTAAAATCATAAACTTGAAGACGAAATAGTAGATGAAGAAGTAAGGTATTCCAACAATAAAGACAAGCCACCAGTGGGTCTTATCTCCTTGAAGAACACCGTATATGACAAGATTGATAAAGCCATGTCCCGTAGGAGTAGCTACCCCAGCACCAAGTAGATGCATTACCAGTAAAGCAGAACCTGCCAATACTGCATGCACTGCATATAAAGCAGGTGCTACAAACAAGAATGTAAATTCGATTGGTTCAGTAATACCAGTCAAGAATGAAGTAGCAGCTGCTGAGAATAATAATGATCCAGCAATCTTTCTCTTTTCAGGATCAGCACATTTATACATTGCATAAGCTGCACCAGAAAGACCGAACATGAAGTAAACAAACTTACCACCATTGAAACGAGTGATTGTTGGATCAATAGCAGTAATCTTAGGATCTGCAAGAGAAGCAAGGTAGGCACTGACTGTTCCTACGACATGTTCACCATTGATAATCCATGAACCACCAAGCTCAGTTGTACGAACTGGCCAGTTTAATCCATGATGTAAACCAAATGGCAATAAGGCTCTTTCAAGTAGACCATATAGGAAAGTACCCACTGGACCAGATTTTAAGATTGCAACTGACATGATACTGATACCTGTCTGAACGATAGGCCATACAAAGAAGATTACAACAGAAACGACTGACATGCAAAGCATTGTGGCAATAGGGACAAAACGTGGTCCACTAAAGAAACCGATGACTGCAGGCAATTCCTGTTTAACTGCCCATTTATGGACAAAGTAGACGGTAATACCAACAATAATACCACCAAAGACACTTAAGTCCATTGTCTGAATACCAAGCACTTTTGTCTGCATGGCATTGGCTAAAGCTAATTTTGCCTGTGTAGATTCCATTCCGGTAGTATCTACAAGCTTGCCGCTGGCACTTAATAGGAAGTTAAGAATATTATGCATAACTAAGAATCCTAGTAAACCAGATAAAGCAGCAGATCCTTTTTCACGTTTAGCAAGACCTACAGCTACACCAACCGCAAAGATGACAGGAAGATTATCAAAAGCAGCATCTCCCAAGGCAATCAAGAACTTCATGACAAACTGGAAAATAGCATTGTTTAAAACCGGAAACATTTCCAGAGTGTTAGAGTTTGTGAACGCAGTTCCAATTCCTTTGATGATACCAGCACCAGGAAGTACAGATACTGGCAATAGGAAAGAACGTCCAAATTGTTCAAACGCAGATATGAATTTATTTTTCTTCATAAATAAAAAACCCCTTTCTACAAACATATTTTTCCTTTCTGAATTTGACATTCATATTCTATCAAACTATTATTTGAATAAAGGGTTTTGGAATATTCTTACGCAGTTAAATATTTTTTTCTTGAAGGGTAAAAAATGACTGAGGAGGAATTATGTTTTTAGAACAGTTAAAAAATCATTATGAAAAACTATCCTTAAATGAACAGGAAGTCATTGATTATCTCATGAAACAGGAAAATCTTGATACATTAACATTAAAAAAGATGAGTGCAGATCTTTATCTTTCATCTTCTACGATAGTAAGAGCATGCAAGAAGCTAGGGTATCATACTTTCAATGACCTAAGATATGATCTACGATTATCTAAGGAATTGTCGAAATATCAGGGACAAAAAACACAATCTTCTTTTGAGGAGTTAAAGGAGCAGTTAACATTAGAATTTAATCAGACATTATCTATTCTTTCAGAAGAAGACTTTCATTTTTTTGCCCAGCAGATTATTAATGCCAGAAGAATCTTCTGTATTGGGGTAGGTTCAAGCTATATGGCCATGAGTGACTTTAATAGAAAATTAAAACTCGTGAACTTGTGGTCCAATGATTACTTTGAACATTACAGCATTAAACGTATTGCGGATATTTCTACAAAAGAAGATGTTATCATTGTATTTTCTTTAGGAGGAAGAACAGAAGAAGTCAATCAGTCTGTCTATGCAGCGAAACAGAACGGTACAAGGATTCTTTCTATTACAAGTTTAGGCAACACGTATTTATCACAGCTTAGTGATGGTGTTATTTACGTGTATGATACAATAAAGAAACATGAAAAACTTAGATCTAGACTGATGTTTAATTTAGTGGGAACACTATTGTTTGAAGTTATACTTGATGAATTAGCAAAAGGGGATATATGAAAGAATTAGGGACAAAATCTCTTTTTACAAAGAGATTGGTATTAAGACGTTTTAAAGAAGAAGATATAAAGCCATTCTATGAAAACTATGGTAGTGATAAAAAAATTAATAAGTATATTACCTGGAATCCTTATAGCAGTTATGAGGATACTAAAGAGTTTATAAAGTGGAATATTGATAAATATGATGATCCTTTCTTCTTTGGATGGGTAATAGTCTATCATGATGAAATCATTGGGACTATCTCAGGTTTTTCTTTTAATCTCTTTAATAGCAGTATTGAATTGGGATATGGTATTTCAAGTAGATATTGGAATAATGGATTGGCGAGTGAAGCAGGAAAAGAAGTGGTGAGATTTCTATTTGAAGAAGTAGGAATGCATAAAATATATGCTTCTTTTGAGAAAGAAAATGAAGCTTCAAGGAAGGTTCTAGAACATCTTGATTTTGTATATGAAGGGACATCTCGAGATGCGATTGTGAAAGAAGATGGAAGCTACTGTGATCTGGTTTATTATTCTATCTTGAATGATAAGTAAAAAACTTGACAAATACAGTATAAAATAGATATAATGTGACACGCAAAGGCGATGAATAGAAGAGTAGTTTTATACTTGCTTAAAGAGAGTCTCTGGATGGTGTAAAGAGATAGTAAAGGTAAAATGAATAAAGACTAGGAGCCGTATCTTGGATATAAAGATTGATAAGATAACGTGTGACCGCGTTAAGGTCTAAGAGGCTGTAGCAATACAGTGAATTAGGGTGGTACCACGATGCTCTCGTCCCTTTGGACGGGAGTTTTTATATTGAAAGGAGAAACACATGGCAGAAAAGAGAAAGTTCACTCAGCAAGAACAGGTACGTAGACAGAAACTAGAAGAATTAGCAAACTTAGGTATTGATCCATTTGGACAGAAGTATGATGTAGAAACATATACATCAGATATTAGAAGAGAATATGGTTCATGCACTAAAGAGGAACTAGAAGAAAAGAAAGTCTCTGTACAGATTGCAGGACGTATCATTAGAAGAAGACGTAAAGGGAAAGTATGTTTCATGGATCTATTAGATCGTGATGGCAGCATTCAGCTTTATGTAAGAAAAGATGTTGTTGGAGAAGAGATCTATGAAATCGTTAAACGTGGAGATCTTGGAGACATCATTGGTGTTAAAGGGGAATTAATGGTAACTGACATGGGTGAATTAACTGTCCGTGTTGATGAATATACTCATTTATCTAAAGCATTAAGACCTTTACCTGAAAAGTTCCATGGTTTAACTGATACTGAAGAACGTTTCAGAAGAAGATATGTAGACTTAATCATGAATGAAGAAGCAAGAAAAGTTGCTTTCACTAGACCTAAGATCATTAGATCTATCCAGAACTACTTAGATTCTAAACATTTCGTAGAAGTTGAAACACCAATCATGAATAACATTCTTGGTGGGGCAGCAGCTAAACCATTCGTAACACATTTTAATGCGTTAGATTCAGATTTCTATTTAAGAATTGCGACTGAATTAAATCTTAAGAGATTAATTGTCGGTGGTATGGATGCTGTTTATGAAATTGGTAGATTATTCAGAAATGAAGGTATGGATAGAACTCATAACCCTGAATTTACTACAATTGAAGTCTATAAAGCATTCTCTGATCTAGAAGGTATGATGGACTTAACTGAAGGTATCATTGCCAATGCAGCTATGACTGTAAATGGTACTTATGATATTGAATATAAAGGACACAAGATTTCATTAGCACCAGGATTTAAGAGAATCTCTATGACTGATGCAATTAAGGAAAAGACTGGTATTGATTTCAATGAACATATGTCATTTGAAGATGCTAAAAAGTTAGCAGAAGAACATGAAATTGAAGTTGAACCACATTTCGCTTATGGTCATATCATCAATGCATTCTTTGAAAAGTATGTAGAAGAAACTATTGTAGAACCAACATTCGTATATGGTCATCCAATTGAAATTTCTCCATTAGCTAAGAAGAACCTAGAAGATCCTCGTTTCACTCAGAGATTCGAATTATTCATTTGTGGTAATGAATATGCAAATGCATTTACTGAATTAAATGATCCAATTGATCAGTATGAAAGATTCGCTAACCAGTTAAAAGAAAGAGAACTTGGTAACGATGAAGCCAACGAAATGGATATGGATTATGTAGAAGCCTTAGAATATGGTATGCCACCAACAGGTGGAATGGGTATGGGAATTGACAGATTAGTTATGTTATTGACTGGTCAGGAAACTATCAGAGAAGTTATCTTATTCCCTGCAATGAAACAGTTAGACAAATAAAATGCCGTAAAATCAAGGGTTTTAGAGGATGAGTTGTATGCAACTACAACAAATTCGTAAGTTGATATGAAGAAATATACGCTCAACTGACGGATTGCTGTAAATCATGCGAAAGAAACCTAACGATATGGGTTACAATTAAATATGTGAATCGTAGACGAGCCCACTTATTCTTAAGTGGGCTTTACTATTATGCAACAAAGCTTCCCGGGAGTGTCGGCGGAACTATAATAAATCTCCCCAAATCAGCAAAATTGAATATGCAGAAAAACGCTAAGTCGCAATTTGTTTTATGCTGATGGACAAAACTATAGTCATCAGTACACTTTACATTGGTGTATATATGGTGTAAAATGTATACACCAATGTAAAGTGTGTTTGAGGTGACATATATGACTAAGTTTGAAGAGATTGATAAGTTGTTAGAACAAAATGATGGATACTTGTTTTCAAAAGATGTAGAGAAGGCCGGAATCTCCAGAACGTATTTGGCTAGCTATGTTAAGGAAAGAGGACTGGAGAAAGTATCAAAAGGAATCTATATTTCGCCGGACACATGGAAGGACGAACTGTACATTCTCCAACTTCGTTATCCAAAAGTTATTTTCTCCGGAGAAACTGCGCTGTATCTTCATGAAATGATTGATAGAGAATACTCACAGATTACTGTGACGGTCCCACCAAGATTTAATCGAACCAGATTATTGTCTGAAGGGATTGTGATTCGGCAGGCACAGGAGACCAGTTATAATCTTGGAATCACAGAATTACAAACAAATTTTGGAAACACAGTTAGGGTCTATGATGTAGAAAAGACGATCTGTGATCTTGTAAAACTGAGAGGCAAAATAGAAGTTCAACATTATCAGACTGCAATTAAGTCCTATATGAGAAGAAAAGACAAGGACTTAACGCGTTTGCTTAAGTATGCAGAAACTTTAAAAATTCGAGATGAAATCATGAAATACATTGAGGTGATGGTATGATAAAAACTGCTATACAGCTAAAAGCAAAGATAAGAAATATATCCGGTAGTGACAGCAAAGTTGCTATGACTATGATACGAGTATTCTTTATGGAAAGATTTTTGGAACGTGTTTCAATATCAGCGTATAAGAATCAGTTTGTGTTAAAAGGTGGGATGCTTGTCTCTTCGTTGATTGGGTTAAATAGTCGCGCAACAATGGACATTGATGCTACCGTGCAGGCGCTTCCATTGACGCAGGAAGAGATTGAAAAGATTGTAAATGAAATTGGTGGGATTCCGTTAGAAGATAATGTGTCTTTTGAAATCAAATCCATAGAAACAATTATGGATGAATTTGATTATCCGGGTGTACGTGTTCATATGGAAGGAAAACTTGATAATCTTAAGCAGCCGATTAAAATTGATATATCGACTGATGATGTAATAACCCCGCGGGCGGTAGAGTATGGGTATCAATTGATGTTTGAAGATAGAGATATTGAATTGCAGTCATACAATATCGAAACTCTATTAGCTGAAAAATTACAGACTATTCTTAGTCGTGGATTGGCGAATACGAGAGCGCGAGACTTTTATGATGTTTACGAGATTACTCATAAGAAGTTTTTTGAGAGAGAAACATTAAAGACAGCATTTTTAGCTACGTGTGAGAAAAGAGATACAGTGTTCACGTCTGAACAGATGCAAACGGTTCTTGAGGACATAGGTTCTGATATGGAGATGAGAGAACGTTGGAACCAATTTAAGAAAAATAATTATTATGTTGAGGATTTAAGCTTTGATGAAGTGATGGATTCTGTTCAAAATTTAGTGGTATCTTTCTTATAATAGGATTACGAAGGGCACTTATCCTTAAGTGCCTTGATTAACATAAAATAAACCCGTCCGGGTATGTCAAAAACAGAGAAGATTACTCTGGTGATTGACGTGCCTGGGCGGGTTTGTTACGTCTAGGAATCGTAGTCGATTAACAAAAATATAAAAGTCGATGACACCCTATGTTTGCAAGACTTCGAGAATTCCTAAGTTCATATATTTTGATGTAAGTAATATAGAAGCCAATATAAAAATGGTGTAAAGTGAAACTCCTACTGAGTGAAATACTGAAGCTGTGCCTGATAAACAGCTTCTTCCTCTAACGCTTTTAATGTCTTTGAAAGAGTAGGCTGTGATACATGGAGCTGCTCGGCAGCCCTTGACATATTTTCTTCCCTGGCAACTGCAAGGAAGTATTTGAGATTTTTGATTTCCATGAAATCCTCCATAAAGCTGACTATTTATGTGTTATTCCAAAAATGAATATCATGATATTTATTTTATTCATTAGCGAAAATCCGGCCAAGGTTTTAATATGGAAATTGGAAGGGATTCAGAAAGAAAAGTATTCAGGAGGATAACAAAATGATCAGAAAAGAAGAACTAAGCCTTGTAACAGAGTGGGATAAGACCTTTAAGAAAAGTGATAAGGTAAACCACAGCAAAGTCACATTTATAAACAGATACGGAATCACTCTTGCGTCAGATATGTATGTTCCAAAGAATGCAGAGGGTAAGCTTCCAGCTATTGCAGTATGTGGACCTTTTGGAGCAGTAAAAGAGCAGTGCTCCGGCCTCTATGCTCAGACGATGGCTGAGAGAGGATTTCTGACGATAGCATTTGATCCCTCTTTTACAGGAGAGTCCGGTGGAAATGTAAGATTCATGGCATCACCCGATATCAATACTGAAGATTTCATGGCGGCAGTTGATTTTCTATCACTGAATGAAATGGTAGATCCTGACAGAATCGGAATCATCGGTATCTGTGGCTGGGGAGGAATGGCTGTAAACACAGCAGCTCTTGATACAAGAATCAAAGCTACGGCAGCTATGACAATGTATGACATGACAAGGGTAAATGCCAAGGGATATTTTGACTCTGAGGACAGTGAAGAAGCAAGATATCAGAAGAAAGCTGCTATGTGTGCACAGAGACTTGAAGACCTTAAGGCTGGTGAATATAAGCTTGGCGGCGGAGTAGTAGATCCAGTGCCTTCGAATGCACCTTTCTTTGTAAAAGACTATTATGACTACTACAAGACTGACAGAGGTTATCACAAGAGAAGTCTTAATTCTAACAGTGGATGGAATGTTATTGGCTGTGAGTCTTTTGTTAATCAGCCAATCCTTAAGTACTCTAATGAGATTAGAAGTGCCGTTTTACTCGTTCATGGTGAAAAAGCACATTCCTGCTATTTCTCAAAGGATGCTTATGCAGATATGATCAAAGACAGCAAGTATACTGATAACAAGGAACTAATGATAATCCCTGATGCAGTACATACTGATCTATATGATGGCGGGGATAAGGATTATATTCCTTTTGACAAGCTGGAAAACTTTTTTAAGGAGAATATGAAATAATGATAACGATTGAAGAAATACTAGAATATCTCAATTCGGACAGAGTAGAGGATATGACAGAAGAAATGCATGAATGTTCCATGAGACAGAGCCAGGCTGCCATAAAGCAGACCATGGAATTAAATACCAAATACCATACACCGGAAGAAATCGTCCGTATCATGTCTGAACTGACAGGTGAGGAAGTGGATGAGAATTTCAGGCTGTTTCCGCCTTTTTATACGGATTTTGGAAGAAATATCCACATCGGGAAAAATGTATTCATCAATTCCGGTTGCAGCTTTCAGGATCAGGGTGGTATCTATATTGGTGATGATACCTTGATCGGTCACAGAGTTGTCCTTGCTACTTTGGATCATGATTTGAATCCTTATGACAGGCACCTTTTGTGTGCACCCATACATATAGGAAACAGAGTCTGGATTGGAGCAGGAGCAATTATCACTAGAGGAGTTACAATCGGTGACGGTGCTGTAATTGCAGCCGGAGCTGTTGTAACAAAAGACGTTGAAGAAAACACTATTGTGGGAGGTGTTCCTGCAAAAGTTATCAAGACATTGGATGTTGAGAAGTTTAAAGAGGTTTAAAAAAGAATGCTATCGGAGGATGGCATTTATAATATGCTTGAGCGAAACAAGGAGATAATGAGGATCCTGGATGAATTTGATAGTTAAGCATTTTAATGAGCTCAGTACCAGATATTAAAGACAAGATTTGAAATCTTTGTCACTGAGCAGCTTAAGGCTAAGAAAATATACCTGGAAGCCCAGGAGTATGCCATTGGCTATTACGCGAAAGAGGGCTTTGAGGTGGTATCAGAGCCGTTTATGGAAGATGGAGAGAGCCATAGAAAAAAAGCTGAGGGACTAACCTTCAGCTTTTTATGTGTACCACTTGAATACAATTTCTTTCTTAGCTGTCGCTATTATAGTTAATTTATGAGATATTTTCAAATCAATTTACAAATTCTTAATAAGCAAGATCCGTAGTAAAAAATTCAAAATTCTATTTTTTTCTTACAAGAAAATTCCACATGGAACTTACAGATGTGCTAGGCTCTATTCTTGATAATTCTGTAAAATATGCCAATCCTTTGCTAGAAAGTTGATTAGTCATAGAAAGATTAGAAAGCTTACTTTTTAGTTCATATATACATCTGTTTATATCTTCGTTATTGCTTAATTGTTTTAAGTACGTCTCAAATACTGCTTTTTCAGTAGAATTAATTTCTTTATCTGAAACAATTTGATTAAGAAACAATAAAATTTTATCTTTTCTTGTTCTCATTTCCTAAGCCCCCATTAAATGCTTAAATGCTGGATTATAGTATGGAATTGGATATGTTGACGAATGTGTAACTGTACCTTCTATTACAGTGTGTACAAGATGACCAATAGTACTTGTTGTCTTCAAAGTACGCCATTCACCAGTTACATTGTTTCTATAAAAACTGAATGGATCAATAGTGTACTTATATATCCATTTTCCCTTTTTTTTCTTTTTCTTCTTTGTTTTAGCTTTAGTTTTAGCTTGGGTTGTTCTTACTTTTAACAACATTTGATTTTGGCTATGTGAACTAGTAGCGTATGTTTGTTCTCCTCTATTTTTTAATTCTTGATTCAGCAACTTAGCTAAATTTTGAGTTTGAGTATCAGAGGAAAAATTGTATGTACCACCATGAACTAATTTTCTTTTTTTGAGTTCTTCATTCAGTGATATACCATTTTTAGAAGCGGAAGCTTCTAAGCTATCCAAAAGAGCAGAAACACATTTCTTATTTGATACTGCAGAATCTTCAGCGTGAATATTTGTTATTCCAGCGCTGGTAAAAATCAATAAACTTGCAACAAATAATGTAAATAACTTTTTCATTTATTTTCTCTTTCTTTTTACAAAAAGAATAGTACAACAAATCGTAAAAAATGTTAAGAAGGATAATGAATTAATGTATTAATAAGAAAAGTTTGCATAATCTTTAATATGATGATAATCTATTAGAAACAACAGGGGAGCTTGTAAGGCAGGCTGAGAACGAGAGTAAAAAAGAGCTCGGACCCATAACCTGATTTGGATAATGCCAACGTAGGGATATCATTGTGCGAGAGTTTTTTTGCGTATAAGCAGATATATCAGAGTTGGTATATCTGCTTTTTTGTTGGAAGAATAAGGAGAAAAAAGATGCTGGGGGAATATTTAAACAAGGTCAGAAAGAATGTACCACTAGTCCATAACATTACCAATTATGTCACAGTAAATGATGTTGCCAATGTATTGCTTGCATGTGGTGCTAGTCCGATTATGGCTGATGAAGCTGAAGAGGTAGAAGATATTACATCCATCTGTGGTGGCCTTAATATCAACATTGGTACATTAAACAAAAGAAGCATTCAATCAATGCTTCTTGCAGGAAAGAAATCTAATGAATTACATCATGTCGTTTTATTAGATCCAGTTGGTGCTGGTGCTTCCGCACTGCGTACCAACACGGCGTTGAATTTATTGAAAGAAATCAAATTCGATGTAATCAGAGGAAATATTTCAGAAATCAAGACATTGGCACTGGGAAGTGGAACGACCAAGGGTGTCGATGCAGACATAGCCGATGTCATTACAGAAGACAATCTTGATGAAGCTATATCATTTGTAAAATCATTTGCAAAAAAGACAGGTGCTATTATTGCGATTACCGGTGCCATTGATCTAGTAAGTGATGAAGAAAGATGTTTTGTCATAAGAAATGGTCGTAAAGAAATGAGCAGAATCACCGGTACAGGATGTCAGTTATCAGGTATGATGACCGCATTTCTTATCGCCAATAAGAATCCTTTAGAAGCAGCAGTGGCTTCAGTTTGTATGATGGGATTAGCTGGTGAAATAGCCTGGAATCATATGCAAGAAGGAGATGGTAATGCGACATATCGTAATCGTATTATTGATGCCATCTTTAATATGGATGAAGAGACTTTAAATAAAGGAGTTAAATACGATGTACGATGAATTATTGCTTTATGGGGTAACGGATCGTCATTGGTTAAATGGAAGACGCCTTTATGATGATGTGAAAGAAAGTCTAGATGGTGGAGTTACCTTTATTCAATTAAGAGAAAAGACTTTAGATGAAGAGACGTTTCTATTAGAAGCTAAAGAGATTAAGTCATTATGTGAAGCGTATCATGTGCCCTTTGTGATTAATGATAACGTGGATATTGCCAAAAAAATAAATGCGGATGGTGTACATGTTGGACAAGATGATATGAACGTAGAAGATGTACGTCGTATTTTAGGAGAAGAAAAAATCATTGGAGTATCTGCTTCAAGTGTTGAAGAGGCATTATGTGCTGAAAAAGGTGGTGCTGATTATCTAGGAGTAGGTGCTGTATTTCCTACAAGTTCAAAAGATGATGCATCAGATGTTTCTTTTGAAATATTAAAAGAGATATGTGAGGCGGTATCTATCCCCGTCATTGCGATTGGTGGTATTAGTAAAGAAAATGTTCATAAGCTTTCTGGCACCGGTATTGTCGGTATTGCGGTCATTAGTGCTATCTTTGGTAAAGAAGATATTAAACAGGCAGCCATTGATCTTAAGAAAGAAACAAGAAAGGCACTTTATGATTAAGGGAGCTATTTTTGATATTGATGGTGTGATTCTAGATTCAATGGAAATGTGGAATGATCTAGGAAAACGTTATTTAAGTTCTATGGGGATAGAAGCTGAAAAAGGTCTTAATGATATCTTGTTTTCTATGAGTATGGAAGAAGGAGCAAGGTATCTTAGTGAACATTATCATGTAGAAAAAAGCAGTGTTGAGATTGTAGAAGATATCAAGAATATGATTGAGAACTTCTATGTTAATGAAGTTCATGAAAAAGATGGTGCTAAAGAGCTTTTAGCATTTATTAAGAAACAAGGTATCAAGATTGTAGCAGCTACAAGCAGTGATAGTGTTCAAGTTGAAAAAGCTTTAAGAAGAAATGGTCTATATGAATATTTTGAAAAAATATTTACGACTAGTGAAATAGGAAAAAGCAAGCATTCTTCAGATATTTATGATGAAGCTGCACGTTATCTTCATGTTTTACAAGAAGAAACATTGGTTTTTGAAGATTCTCTTTATGCATTAAAGACAGCGAGGGAAGCTGGTTATATTGTGATAGCTGTCTTTGATCAATATGGAGAAAAGAACCAGTATGAATTAAAAATGATGGCTGATTATTATCTGGAAGATTACTCAGCTTTTAAAAGCGGTAAGTTGGGGGCACCACTTCCTATCGCTTTATAAAATAAATGCGAAGAAAGAAGGAATAATCATGAAAAAAGCATTAACAATCGCTGGAAGTGATTCTAGTGGAGGCGCCGGCATTCAGGCAGATTTAAAGACGATGACTATGAATGGTGTATATGCTATGTCTGCCATTACAGCATTGACTGCACAAAATACAACGGGGGTAAGTGGAATTATGGAGGTCACACCAGAATTTCTTTCTTTAGAGTTGGATGCAGTCTTTACTGATATTTATCCTGATGCTGTTAAGACAGGAATGGTTTCATCAAGTGAACTGATTCATACGATTGTTAACTCATTAAAGAAGTATCATGCTAAAAACATAGTAGTAGATCCAGTAATGGTCGCTACAAGTGGAGCTAAGCTTATTAGTGATGATGCAATTGAAACATTAAAAAAGGAGTTATTACCTATTGCCACAGTAATTACACCTAATATTCCTGAAGCTGAAGTTTTATCTGGTATTAAGATTAACAATGAAGAAGATATGATTACAGCAGCAAGAATCATCTATGAGAAATATGGCTGTAATGTGCTTTGTAAAGGAGGGCATCAAATTAATGATGCAAATGATCTTCTTTATCGTGATGGTAGTTATATATGGTTTAAAGGGAAGAGAATTAACAATAACAACACACATGGAACAGGGTGTACATTATCTAGTGCTATTGCCTCATTTTTAGCTAGAGAAGAAAGCTTAGATGAGGCAGTCAAACATGCTAAAGACTATATTTCTAAAGCATTAGAAGCACAGCTTGATCTAGGAAAAGGAAGTGGGCCATTGGCTCATAATTATGTACTATTTGAAGGGGAATAAAGATGAAACAGAAATTTGATGGATATGCTAAAAAGTATGATGAATGGTTCATGAAGAATGAAAACTTATTTATGAGTGAATTAAAACTATTCAAGAAAGCATTAGGTGATATTGAAAACAAGAGAATCCTCTCAGTAGGATGTGGTAGTGGCTTATTTGAAAGCTATATTGATTCTCGTCATATTGAAGGTATTGAACCTTCAAAAGATATGGGAGAGATTGCGAAAAAAAGGGGAGTCAATGTGATCAAATATGGTCTTATTGAAGATGTAGATCTTCCTGATGAACATTATGATATTATCTATTTCAATGGTAGTTCTAGCTATATGGAAGATCTTCTTCCTATTTATAAGAAATGTAGACAGGCATTAAAGAAGAATGGAAAGCTCATTCTTCTTGATGTACCTAAAGAAAGTGCATTTGGATTTATGTATCTTCTTGGAAAAAGCTTAAATACATATGATCATGATTATCTTAATGGTGTAATGCCAGCTTTACCTTATCCATTAGCGTTAGCTTCATCGGGAGTATGGCATTCTACTGAAGAGAAAATTAATGTGTTAAAAAGCATTAATTTTAATGATTTTCAATATTTACAAACATTAATTCGCAATCCATTGTATACTAATGAAGAAGTTGAAGATGTTCAGGAAGGGTATAAGAGTGGTGGATATGTCGCAATCATTGCGAAGAAGTGATAATTTAAAGTTTACTGATCTTCTTTTTAAGAGAGTATCAGTGCTTTGGGATAAAGAAGTAAATAATGATTTTATTGTTCAAATGGCTAAAGGCGTCTTAGATATAGAGCGTTTTAAGAACTACTTGATGCAAGATTATTTCTATTTATTAGATTATTTGGATATTTTAAAGAAACTAAAGAATATGTGTGTACATGAGAGCTTGACTAATCATTTAGATAAGATGATCAATGAAACGATGCATGAAACATATTCTGTACATGTTCCTTATATGAACAGAGTAGGTATTACTCAAAATGAGATTTTTAATTGTAAGATTGAACTGGTCATTAAAGATTATATTTCTTACATTAAATCAGTCATTGAAGAACATACTATGTTAGGAGGCGTTATTGCGCTTCTTCAATGTTCATGGGGATATGCCTATGTTAGCGAAAAGGCATGGAAACTTTATGGGAATGATGAACATTCTGTTTATAAGGACTGGTTTGATGCTTATTCTATGGGATCATATATTGATGCTAATCAGGATTGGATCGATCTTATCAATGAGATGACGAGATATCTTGATACAGATCAAGCAGAAATTCTTTGCGATATTTTTGTGAAGTGTGCTCAATTCGAAAATCAATTTTGGAATGTATTATAAAGAATGCCAAATGGAGTTATTCCATTTGACATTTTCAGGCCGACGACAAAATGTCCATTTTGTCAACAGCCTGAAGCATAGTTGATTTTAAATCAACTATGCTTTTTCTTTTTATTATTAAATAATATTGGCTATAATTGAAATAAAGAGGATGGAACAGTTATGGAGAAGAATAGATTAGAAGCATTTAGCGATGGTGTTTTAGCAATTATTATTACTATCATGATATTAGAAATGAAACAGCCAGTAAGTGATCGTTTTAGCGATTTTATTGCATTAGGACCAACATTATCTGCTTATATGCTTAGTTTTATTTTTATTGCGATCTACTGGGTTAATCATCATCAGATTTTTAGAAAAGCAAGAAGAATCAATATCAAGATTCTCTGGTGTAATATAATCTGGCTATTCGTCATGTCTTTTATACCATTTGCGACTGCTTGGGTAGGTACCTATCCAACATCATTAGCACCAGTTTCTATTTACTTCACAGATATGTTGCTGACGAGTGTTGCTTTTCATCTTTTATACTATTTTATAATTCATGAAAATGGTGAACACTTCAAATTAAGTAAAAGAAATGCAATCAGTTTACTGGTCTATCTTTTAGCATCACTATTTGGTGGTTTTTATCCACTTGTTTCTTTTGTCATTGTCGCAATCATAACATGCTGGTGGATTATGCCAGAAAAGATTGTGATTGAGGAAAAGAATAATTGTAATTAGAAAAGGAAGATGTTCGCATCTTCCTTTTAGATATTTTTATTTACATATTCTACAATAGCATCACATACATATTGAGCAGTGCCTTCTCCAAATTGATCAAGTTGTTCTTTGAATTCTTCATTTTGTACATAGTTATACCCTATATCCTTGAAGGTACTGACTGGACAATCAAATGAGTACTTACAAAGATGATCATGTAATCTCTTTGCTAGAGCGATATTTTCAATTGAATCAGCTTCTAACTGATGAGATTTATTATCAGCGAATGCAAAGAAGATTTCATTAAAACCGGCAGTTAATTCTTGTTCTTTACCTTTTTGTTTTTCAATAGCACTTTCAATAACAGCTTTTCCATACATATCAATGGCAGCCTGTCTGTACTTTTGATTATCTTGGAAAATTAAACCTTTAAACTTTTCTTTTGTTGGCATAGTAATTCTCCTTTCTTGTGACTCGATAGTCTTTTCTAATGTGTCAATTAATGTTAGGATTCTTTGTTTTTCTTCTTTCATAAGTATCAGTTGTCTTTTTAGATGAGGAAGAATTTCACTTTCATCTTGTTTAAGTAATCCCTTGATTTCTTTTAATGTAAAACCAAGATATTTGTAGAACAATATGGTCTGAAGATAGGACAGATCTTCTTCAGTATAATATCTATATCCATGTTCATTTTTACGAGGAGAAAGTAATCCAATCTCATCATAATGATGTAACGTGCGCACCGATACACCGCTTATTTCACTGACTTTCTTTATTAAGTACATGTACATCCCTCCTAACACTTTTGAGTATAGACTATCACGTTATGTGATATGCAATATTTTTATTAAATTTATTTGTTAAATATATTGATGTTATCATGGTTTTTAATGATTAAACAAGATGTAATATTAAGCTTTCTTTTATATGAAATCACTAAAATTAACGAATTTGCGGTAAATAGCTAAAACAAAATTAACGAATTTGCAGTAAATGGGTAAAATAAAATCAACGAATTTGCGAAGGATGGTGAAAAAGTATGTTCAAGAGAAAAATATATGACAGTTTACTCGATTGGAAAAAGACTTCAGGGGGTAAAACAGCGTTACTAGTTGAAGGTCCTAGACGTGTTGGTAAATCCACTGTTATTGAGAAATATAATTATAAGCCTAATTCTAAGAATTTACATAAATGAGTGGATATTAACTTAGGTTTTTCAAATATTGAGAACGCATACAATTAGCCGTTTATAAAATATCAAAATGTGATATAATCAAAACAAATGGGAGGTGTCTATCGTGCCAAGAAAAAAAGCATCAAAGAAAAAGACAAACGTTGAAAAGAAAACTGTAGCTGAAACTAAGACAGTTTCTGCTAAAGCGAATGAAACAAAAGTTGAACTTAAAGAAGTTAAAGATAAATTAGATACAAAAAAAGAAGAAAAAGTAGTTAAGAAAGCTGCTGCTAAGAAAACTGTGAAAGAAACAAAAGCAGAAGAAAAGCCAGCTAAAAAAGCTGCTGTTAAAACTGTGAAAGAAACAAAAGCAGAAGAAAAGCCAGCTAAAAAAGCTGCTGTTAAGACTGTGAAAGAAACAAAAGCAGAAGAAAAGCCAGCTAAAAAAGCTGCTGCTAAGACTGTGAAAGAAACAAAAGCAGAAGAAAAGCCAGCCAAGAAAGCTGCTGCTAAGAAGACTGTAAAGGAAACAAAGGCAGAAGAAAAGCCAGCCAAGAAAGCTGCTGCTAAGAAGACTGTAAAAGAAACAAAGGCAGAAGAAAAGCCAGCTAAGAAAGCTGCTGCTAAGGAAACTGTAAAGGAAACAAAAGCAGAAGAAAAGCCAGCCAAGAAAGCTGCTGCTAAGAAGGCTGTAAAGGAAACAAAGGCAGAAGAAAAGCCAGCTAAGAAAGCTGCTGCTAAGAAGACTGTAAAGGAAACAAAAGCAGAAGAAAAGTCAGCCAAGAAAGCTGCTGCTAAGAAGACTGTAAAGGAAACAAAGGCAGAAGAAAAGCCAGCTAAAAAGGCTGTAAAAGAAACTAAAAAAGAAGAAAAACCAGTAGTTGAAGAAGTTAAGGTGGAACCAGTTATGGAAGAATATCATGAAGAACTTCCTCAGCCAAGAAGAAGTGTGGCATTTATTGGATCTGAATGTTATCCATTTGTGAAGACTGGTGGTTTAGGAGATGTTATGTATGCATTACCTAAAGCACTTGCTAAACAGAACTGTGATGTAAAGGTTATTCTACCTAGATATGCATGTATTCCAGAAGAATATCAGAATAAGATGATCTATAGAGGATCATTTGATATGGATTTATGTGCTGATGGTAAATCATACTATGTTGGTATTATGGAATATGTATGGGATGGAGTTGTCTATGATTTCATTGATAACCAGGAATTCTTTACTGAAGGTAATCCATATACTAACTTAGTAGATGATATTCCTAAGTTCTGTTACTTTGGAAAAGCTGCTTTAGCTGCATTAAACTATATGAATTGGACTCCTGATGTTATTCATTGTCATGATTGGCAGGCAGGTCTTGTACCAATTTATTTAAGAGAAATGTTTAATGATACACCATTATCACGTTCTAAGGTTGTAATGACTATTCATAACTTAAGATTCCAGGGTGTCTATAACATTGAAACATTCAAATATTGGACTAATTTACCAGATTATGTCTTCAATAAGGATACATTAACTGTTAAGTGGTTGGATGCTAATATGTTAAAAGGTGGTTTAACATATGCTAATGCAATTACTACAGTATCAAATACTTACGCAGGAGAAATTCAGACTGAATTCTATGGTGAAGGATTAGATGCACATCTTAGATATCATTCAGGTAAATTAAGAGGTATTGTTAATGGTATTGATTATGATATCTGGAACAGTGCTACTGATGATAAACTTGCAAGTAAGTATGATATTACGAATGTATTGGATAAGAAGAAAGAAAACAAGCGTGCTTTACAGGAAGAGCTTGGTCTTGAACAAGATGATCACAAGTTTGTGATTGGCTTGATTTCTAGATTAACTGATCAAAAAGGATTGGATCTAGTTAATGAAATCATTCCTCAGGTAATGGATGAACATACACAGGTTGTTATCTTAGGAACTGGAGATCCTGCATATGAAGATTCATTCAGATATTATGAAAATGCTTATAAAGGAAACTTATGTTCAAATATCATGTATGATGAATCAAGAGCACACCGCATCTATGCCGGTGCTGATGCATTATTAGTGCCATCACAGTTTGAACCATGTGGATTAACTCAGTTAATCGCTATGCACTATGGTACAGTGCCTATCGTAAGAGAAACTGGTGGATTAAAAGATACAGTTGAACCTTATGATGTAAACTATAACTCAGGTAATGGATTCACATTTGATCGTTATGAATCAGGATTATTGCTTGATGCTATTAATAGAGCTAAAACATTCTATTTCACAAATAGATGGTGCTTTGATGAAATGGTTCAGAGAAATATGGCAAAAGATGTTTCTTGGGAAAATTCTGCAAAGCAGTATAGAGAGTTATATGTTGAATTAACTAAATAACAAAAGAACTGATGTCAGCTATGCTGATATCAGTTCTTTTTTGTTTATAAAGCAATAAAAAAACCCGTAGGGGAACGGGTTTTTTTATTTTAAATAAATTAAAGGGAAGGGAAATTTTATGTTTGTATTTGTCGACTTCTCTATCGACAAGTACATAATACTTAATGAATGTGAAGTGAATATGAACAAAAGAATTAATTTCATTTAGGTACTTTCCTTGACGTGATACTCATCCATGATAAAATTGGACTTGTAAAGGAGTGGTTCAGAAATGAAAATTGCGATGGCAAATGATCATGCTGGTACACGCATGAAAAATGAAGTAAAGAAACTACTAGAAGATATGGGACATGAAGTATTAGACTTTGGTACATTTGATGAAGAATCATGTGACCTTTCTGACTTTGTATATCCTGCTGCTCTTGCGGTAGCTAAAGGTGGATGCGAGAGAGGTATCTTTGTCGATGGTGTTGGCTATGGTAGTGCTCTTATTGCCAATAAGATAAATGGCGTTTACGCAGCAGTATGCCAGGATCCATTCTGTGCAAAGCTAGCACGTGAACATACTGATTCCAATGTTCTTTGTATTGGTGCAAAGATTATCGGAGATATGATGGCAAGTGAAATTGTTAAAACTTGGATGACAACTGATGCTCTTACTGAAGAAAAGTATACAAGAAGAGTTCAGAAGGTTAAGGATATCAACGACAAACATTGTGTAAAGATTAAATAGAGGCTGTGAAGAATATTCTTCACAACCTCTTTTTTGTTCATAATAAATAGTTGTCGTATTAAAGTGTGATAATGAAATATAGAGGAAGAAGTATCATTAAGAGTAATATGAAACTCACCACTAACAATTCAATTCTTCCTTTTATTTCACCTTTCTTGTTGTATTCTTCAATGATGGAGAAAATCCATCTTACAAGTGAAACTAGAAAGAATGTTAATAATACAATGTTAAGGATTGAATCTACTAATTGGTTATTATTGATCATTGTAGCTATCATTGTTAATACAATAAGGGAATAAAAAGCTTTATCAAATAGGGATGCTTCTATGATTTTTTTCAAAGTTTCTTCCTCCTTAAGTACATTTACCAATGCTATAACATGTTTATAGATCTGTATCGATGAAGATAGGATAATGATCAGACATTGAATCAAGTTCATGTATAGACAAATCATAGAAGTGATTGACACTCTTTTCTGTAGAGAAGATGTGATCTCTCATTGGGGTGTGTTGTCTTCTGCCTTTTCCATGATGATATTCAGTAGTGTTATAACGGGCATCCGTTAGTGCTGAGGATAAGTAATCATAAATTTCACTGGCATCACCGAATCGTTCTTTTCCAAGTCTTTCTTTAGCATTGAAGTCTCCGCCAATGTATATTGGACATTGATACTTTTTAAGTTCTGATACAAGCTTTATAAGTTCTTTAGCTTGGGATTTCATGATCTTGAGATCTTTGTTCATTGTTCTTGGGAAGATGAGACTTAGATGTGTGCTTATGACTATAAATGTTTTATGGGTGGACTTATCTTCAAATATGGCGTATGTCATACGTCTTGTTTGAGGGATGAGCCCTTTTTTAAAACGAATACTCTTGCTAAAACGTAAAATGAAACGATCAGAGTCATAGATGAGATTTGTCATTCTTACAGAAATATAAGAGCGTAAAGGCTGAACAATACGATAACGCTTAGGCAGATGCCTTGATAAAATACAAAACCACGACATACACATCTCCTGTACGCATAAGACATCGGGGGATGTCTTATCAACGAGTGAGAGAAAAAGTGAAGCGCGAGGCTTGACTGGGCGACCGCCCCAAGCCTTATAGCGTACAAGAAGATTGGTAGACATGATGCGTAGTTGTGATGTTTTTTTGATATTAGGAAGATCGTGATTTATTAGTCTTATATGTGAACGTATGAAATAATTTAGTAAGTAAAAAGTTATCATAAATACACCTCAAAATTAATTTTAAACAATTAGAAATACAAAAGCAAAAAAATTTCTAATTGTTTATTGTTATGAAAACACATATAATAAACAAATAGAGGAGGGAATATTTGTGAAGTTATTAAAATCGTTTATTGTTGCTTTAGCATTACTTACTGCAGTTACTGTAGTATTGCCTAATCAGGTTGTTAATGTAGAAGCAAAGACTTCAATGAAAAGAACAATTTATGTGGGACAGACATTGAAGCTTTATGTTATTGGTGTTAAAAAGAAGAAAGTAAAATGGAGATCTACTAACAAGAAAGTAGCTAAAGTCTCTAAAAAAGGGAAAGTAAAAGGTTTAAGACCTGGTAAAGCTACTATTATTGCTAAGGTTGGTAAGAGATCATTAAAATGTAAGCTTACTGTTAAGAAGAGAAAACCAACAGTTACAGCTGGACAGAGAAATGCGTTAGCAAGAGCTAAATACGTTCTTCAGAATTATCCAGTATCAAGAGAATTATTAAGGGATCAGCTTGTTGCAGATAAATATAATTCACAAGAAATTCAGTATGCATTAGATCATTGTGGTGCTAACTGGAATGAACAGGCATACAAGTGCGCTCAGTTCTACGTGAATAGATACACATTATCTAAAGAACAGTTGATCGAATGTCTTGTAAGAGTTAAATTTACTCGTGAACAAGCTATTTATGGCGCAAATAGAGCTTATAAATAAGATATGGAACATTGTTTCATATCTTTTTTTATACACATATATTGTGAATCAAAAATGATAATTCACAATATATGTGATAAACTGTTTATATTGTTTATTGGGAAATTTATTTTAAGGAGAAAGCTTATGGGAAGAACAATGAAGTCAGTTTTTATTTCATTGATATTATTAATGATGTTTACTTGTAATGTAGAAGCAGCTTCAATTAGGTTAAGTAGAAAGAAACTTTCAATAAAAGTAGGACAGACTGTTACATTAAAAGTAAGAGGTGCTAAAAAGAAGAAAGTGAAGTGGAAGTTAACAAATAAGAATATTGTTAAACTTAATAATAAAGGTAAAATAACAGGAATAAAGGTAGGGAAGACAACTGTTATTGCAAGAATTGGGAAGAAATCATTAAGATGTCAGGTGAGTGTAAGAAAGATAGCTTCAAAAATGACAGCAGCTCAAAGATATGCAATAGAAAGTGCTAAAAGTTATTTAAGTTTTATGGCTTTTTCAAAAGAAGGATTAAAGAGTCAGCTTCGTTATGAGAAGTATAGTGAAAAGGATGCTCAGTATGCAGTAGATCATTGTGGAGCTGATTGGTATGAACAGGCTTATAAATGTGCTAAGGGCTACATGGAAGATAATAGTCTATCTAGAAGTGAATTGATTGATCAGCTTATATATGAAGGATACAGTCCTGAACAGGCCATCTATGGTGTGAATAGAGTTCTATGGTGTGAATAGAGTTTTTAGGTAAAATGGAAACATTTTACCTTTTTATATAGAAAAATGAATAGAGAATTTGAAAGATATATATTTGACTATACTTACTAAAAAAGATACTATATTATCAATAGTATATATAGGAAAATTGGAGGGTATTATGAAGAGATTTATTAAATCATTTATGATCGCATTGGCATTAATAACTGCAGTTACTGTAGTGTTGCCTAATCAGGTTGTTAATGTAGAAGCAAAGACTTCAATGAAAAGAACAATTTATGTGGGACAGACATTGAAGCTTTATGTTATTGGTGCAAAGAAGAAAAAAGTAAAATGGAGATCTAGTAACAAGAAAGTAGCTAAGGTTTCTAAAAAAGGGAAAGTAAAAGGTTTAAGACCTGGTAAAGCTACTATTATTGCTAAGGTTGGTAAGAGATCATTAAAATGTAAGCTTACAGTTAAGAAAAGACCTGCTGGAAGTAATCTATCAGCAGGACAGAGAAATGCTTTAGCAAGAGCCAAAAGCTATTTAGATTTAATGGCTTTCTCAAAGCAGGGATTAAAAGATCAACTTGTATTTGATGGATTTAGTAATAGCGATGCTCAGTTTGCAGTAGACCACTGCGGTGCAAACTGGTATGAACAGGCAGCAAGATCGGCAAGAGAATATGCTAAATATGCGTATTCTAGAAATGATCTGATTGAACAATTGGTTTATATTAAATTTACTAATGATCAGGCTGTCTATGGTGTAAATAGACTTTAATATGAAAAGACTGAAACACAGTATGTGATTCAGTCTTTTTTATATTCACATTAATTGTGAATATAAAAACAGTAATCACCTCATATGTGCATGAGTATGCTGAGAGCATACCAAATTGTGAATAAGAATAACTATAATAATTAGTATCTAAGGAGGACGTATTATGAAGGAAACAATAAGCAGATTTTTGGTTATTTTAGCTACTGTAATGGCATTAACTGTTCCAGTAAATGCTGCCACAATGAAGCTTAATAAGAAGAAAGCTACAATTTATGTAGGACAAGCACTTACATTAAAAGTAAAAGGGAAAAAGAAGAAAGTTAAGTGGAAATCTACTAATAAGAAAGTAGCTAAAGTTAATAAAAAAGGTAAAGTTACTGGTTTAAAGGCTGGTAAAGCTACTATTATTGCGAAGGTTGGTAAGAAATCTTTAAAATGTAAGGTTACTGTTAAGAAAGTAGCAAAAAAAAGATTAACTTCGGGTCAAAGAAATGCGTTAGGGAAAGCTAAAAGTTATTTATCTTTGATGGCTTTTTCAAAGGAAGGTCTAAAAAAACAGTTACTCTTTGAAAAATTTAGAGAAGCAGATGCACAATATGCAGTAGATCATTGTGGTGCTAATTGGTATGAACAAGCTTATAAAAGTGCAAAGAGTTATTTGTCATTTATGTCATTTTCTGAAGATGAATTAATTAACCAATTGGAGTTTGATGGATTTACATATGATCAAGCTGTCTATGGTGCTGATAGAGCCTATGCTTAATTTAATCACTCTTAAGGGAGTGATTTTTTTATTCACATTTATTGTGAAAATAAAAAAATATAGAAACGTTATTCACAGAAAGTGTGAATGACATTTCTATATCAACAATAATGTGTGAATGGTTAAGGTGAAATTATTGTAAAATTTTTGTATATATCTTTGTTTAGTACATATAAAAAAGAAAAAGGATTATAATTATAAAGAAAAAGCATCACCGAAGTGATGCACGTCATCTAAATGACAACTGGATAACCAGCATTTAAGCATAAGCTTTATTTTAACTCGTTGTGTTATTTTGAACAGACCAAAACTTTAGTTTTAGGTCACTATTAGAATAATTTATTGTGGGGAGGATGTCAAGATATGAGTCAAAATAATAATAAAATTTATAATATTGGATTAGATATTGGAGATGCATCTGTAGGATGGGCTGTAGTAGATGAGCATTATAATCTATTAAAAAGACATGGGAAACATATGTGGGGCTCACGTTTATTTACACAGGCGAATACAGCTGTAGAAAGAAGATCAAGTCGTTCTACAAGAAGACGTTACAATAAGAGAAGAGAACGTATTAGATTGTTAAGAGAAATTATGGAGGATATGGTATTGGATGTGGATCCAACATTCTTCATTAGACTTGCAAATGTATCATTTCTTGATCAGGAAGATAAGAAAGATTATCTAAAAGAAAATTATCATTCAAATTACAATTTGTTTATAGATAAAGATTTTAATGATAAGACTTACTATGATAAATATCCTACTATTTATCATTTAAGAAAACACTTATGTGAATCAAAAGAGAAAGAAGATCCAAGATTAATTTATCTTGCTTTACATCATATTGTGAAATATAGAGGAAATTTCTTATATGAAGGCCAGAAGTTCTCTATGGATGTTTCTAATATTGAAGATAAGATGATTGATGTTTTGAGACAATTTAATGAAATTAATCTGTTTGAATATGTAGAAGATAGAAAGAAAATTGATGAAGTACTTAATGTATTGAAGGAACCACTATCAAAGAAACATAAAGCTGAGAAAGCATTTGCGTTGTTTGATACTACTAAAGATAATAAAGCTGCTTATAAAGAACTTTGTGCTGCTTTGGCAGGAAATAAATTTAATGTTACAAAAATGTTAAAGGAAGCAGAGTTACATGATGAGGATGAAAAGGATATTTCATTTAAATTCAGTGATGCCACTTTTGATGATGCCTTTGTAGAAAAACAACCATTATTAGGTGATTGTGTAGAATTCATTGATTTATTACATGATATCTATAGTTGGGTAGAGTTACAAAATATACTAGGTTCAGCACACACATCTGAACCATCTATTTCTGCAGCTATGATACAGAGATATGAGGATCACAAGAATGATTTAAAGTTATTAAAAGATGTTATCCGTAAGTATTTACCTAAGAAATATTTTGAAGTCTTTAGAGATGAAAAGAGTAAGAAGAATAACTATTGTAACTACATTAATCATCCATCAAAGACACCGGTAGATGAATTCTACAAGTATATTAAGAAACTGATTGAGAAGATTGATGATCCTGATGTAAAGACAATTCTTAATAAGATTGAATTAGAATCTTTCATGTTAAAACAAAATTCACGTACAAATGGTGCTGTTCCTTATCAGATGCAGCTGGATGAATTAAATAAAATCTTAGAGAATCAATCAGTTTATTACTCTGATTTAAAAGATAATGAAGATAAGATTAGATCTATTCTTACTTTTAGAATTCCTTATTATTTTGGTCCACTTAATATAACTAAAGACAGACAATTTGATTGGATTATTAAAAAAGAAGGAAAAGAAAATGAAAGAATTCTCCCTTGGAATGCGAATGAAATAGTAGATGTAGATAAGACTGCTGATGAATTTATTAAAAGAATGAGAAACTTCTGTACATACTTCCCTGATGAACCAGTTATGGCAAAGAATTCTTTAACAGTTAGTAAGTATGAAGTTCTTAATGAAATTAATAAACTAAGAATTAATGATCATCTTATTAAACGTGATATGAAAGATAAGATGCTACATACATTATTTATGGATCATAAATCTATTTCAGCTAATGCAATGAAGAAATGGTTAGTTAAGAATCAGTATTTTAGTAATACGGATGATATTAAAATTGAAGGTTTCCAAAAAGAAAATGCTTGTTCTACATCATTAACTCCATGGATCGATTTCACTAAGATTTTTGGAAAAATAAATGAATCTAACTATGATTTCATTGAAAAGATTATTTATGATGTAACTGTATTTGAAGATAAGAAAATCTTGAGAAGAAGATTAAAAAAAGAATATGACTTAGATGAAGAAAAGATTAAGAAGATTCTTAAATTAAAATATAGTGGATGGTCAAGATTATCTAAGAAATTGTTATCAGGAATCAAGACAAAATATAAAGATAGTACAAGAACACCAGAAACAGTTTTAGAAGTAATGGAACGCACAAATATGAATTTGATGCAGGTTATCAATGATGAGAAACTTGGCTTCAAGAAGACTATTGATGATGCAAACAGTACAAGTGTATCTGGTAAATTCAGCTATGCTGAAGTTCAGGAGTTAGCAGGTTCACCTGCCATTAAGAGAGGTATTTGGCAAGCCTTATTGATTGTAGATGAAATTAAGAAGATTATGAAACATGAGCCTGCTCATGTGTATATTGAATTTGCAAGAAATGAAGATGAAAAAGAAAGAAAAGATTCATTTGTTAATCAGATGTTGAAGCTTTATAAAGATTATGATTTTGAAGATGAAACAGAGAAAGAAGCAAATAAACATCTTAAAGGTGAAGATGCAAAATCTAAGATAAGATCGGAAAGATTAAAGCTTTATTATACTCAGATGGGGAAATGTATGTATACAGGTAAATCATTGGATATTGATAGATTAGATACATATCAAGTGGATCATATTGTACCTCAGTCTTTATTAAAGGATGATAGTATTGATAATAAGGTTTTAGTATTATCAAGTGAAAATCAAAGAAAATTAGATGATTTGGTTATTCCTTCAAGTATAAGAAATAAGATGTATGGATTCTGGGAAAAATTATTTAATAATAAGATTATAAGTCCTAAGAAGTTCTATTCATTAATTAAGACAGAATTTAATGAAAAGGATCAAGAACGTTTTATTAATAGACAGATTGTAGAGACAAGACAGATTACTAAACATGTTGCTCAGATTATTGATAATCATTATGAGAATACAAAAGTTGTTACAGTAAGAGCTGATTTATCTCATCAATTTAGAGAACGTTATCATATCTATAAGAATAGAGATATTAATGATTTCCATCATGCACATGATGCATATATTGCGACAATTCTAGGAACTTATATTGGTCATAGATTTGAATCATTGGATGCTAAATATATTTATGGTGAGTATAAGAGAATATTTAGAAATCAGAAGAATAAGGGTAAAGAAATGAAGAAAAACAATGATGGATTTATCCTTAATAGTATGAGAAATATCTATGCAGATAAGGATACAGGAGAAATCGTTTGGGATCCTAATTATATTGATAGAATTAAGAAGTGTTTCTATTATAAAGATTGTTTTGTGACAAAGAAGTTAGAAGAAAATAATGGTACATTCTTTAATGTTACGGTTTTACCTAATGATACTAATTCAGATAAAGACAATACATTGGCTACTGTACCTGTTAATAAGTATCGTAGTAATGTGAATAAATATGGTGGTTTTAGTGGTGTAAATTCATTTATTGTTGCAATTAAGGGTAAAAAGAAGAAGGGTAAGAAGGTAATAGAGGTTAATAAGCTTACTGGTATACCTCTAATGTATAAGAATGCAGATGAAGAAATAAAGATTAACTATCTTAAGCAAGCAGAAGACTTAGAAGAAGTACAAATTGGTAAAGAAATTCTAAAGAATCAGCTTATTGAGAAAGATGGTGGATTATATTATATTGTTGCGCCTACTGAAATTATTAATGCAAAACAATTAATATTAAATGAATCACAGACTAAATTAGTTTGTGAGATATATAAAGCAATGAAATATAAGAATTACGATAATCTTGATAGTGAGAAGATAATTGATTTGTATAGATTGCTAATTAACAAGATGGAACTATATTATCCGGAATATAGAAAACAATTAGTAAAGAAATTCGAAGATAGATATGAACAATTAAAAGTGATTTCTATTGAAGAAAAGTGTAATATAATTAAACAAATTTTAGCTACTTTGCATTGTAATTCTTCTATTGGAAAAATAATGTATTCTGACTTTAAAATTAGTACGACGATAGGACGTTTAAATGGTAGAACAATTTCATTAGATGATATTTCCTTCATCGCAGAGTCTCCGACAGGAATGTATTCAAAGAAATATAAGTTATGAGCTGGAGAATAGTAGTTATTGATAGTAAAGCAAAATTAACATATAAGAATGATTATTTGGTTGTACGAAATGACAATATCCGTAGAATTCATTTATCTGAGATAAATACGGTTATTGTCAACAGTACAGCCGTTGTGATTACTTCTTATTTGATTAATGAGCTAATCAAAAGAAAAATAAAAATTATATTTTGTGATGAAACAAGAAGTCCTGCAGGAGAAATTATGCCATATTATGGATGTCATAATTCAAGTAAGAGAATAAATGAACAGCTGTATTGGGATAAGGAATTTGCGGTTGATGTATGGACAAGAATTATTAAAGAGAAGATTCATAATCAATCAATTATTCTAAAGCATTATGGTGAAAAGAATGCAGATAAGTTAGATGTTTATATAGAAGAACTTCAACGCAATGATGAAACAAATAGAGAAGGTCATGCAGCTAAAGTATATTTTGATACATTATTTGGAATGTCATTTAAAAGAGATGATGGCAGTGATTTAAATGCAGCACTCAATTATGGATATACAGTTCTTCTGTCACAATTTAATAGAGATATTGTTGCTTATGGTTATCTTACTCAACTAGGAATAAAACATCGAAATGAGTTTAACCCATATAATTTATCATCTGATTTAATGGAACCATTTAGACCATTAATAGATAAAATTGTTAGAGATAATATTGATGAAGGATTTGATGGAGCTATGAAAATAAAACTTATAGATGTATTAAATCAACAGGTTGTAATTAATAGAAGTAAACAGTATGTATCTAATGCCATAGCTATATATGTAAAGAGTGTATTTCAGGCAATCAAGAAGCATAATCTCAATGAGTTAAAATTCATTGAGTATGAGCTATAGATATATGAGAATAATTGTATTGTTTGATTTACCTTCAACGACATATATAGATCAAAAGGCATATAGGACATTTCACAAGTTTTTAGTAAATGATGGCTTTGTAATGATGCAAGAGAGTGTTTATTGTAAACTTGCTTTGAATATGTCAGTAGTTAATGGTGTAAAAGCAAGACTAAAGGCACATGCACCCAAGAAAGGTGATGTGGAGATACTAGTTATAACGGAAAAACAATTTTCTAAGATTGAATATCTTGTAGGTGAAAAGCAAAGCATCATTGAAGATTCAGAAGAAAGAATGATTATATTATGATATTACGTATAGCTGGATTTGAGAATGATATCATCTTTGATGATTGTACGAATACAAGATTGATTATTGAAGATCATAAATTATTTTCTAAGATTTTATTTCTACTAAATGGTATTGTAAATAATAAATTAAAGACTAATGAAATACTTCTTCTTAATGATAAAGAAGACTACGTTCTTCCTTCAGAGATGGATGTAATCATTAATCCTACTAATATTAATCTTAATTCTAAAACAATGCTTACATCTCTTTATAAATATATTGAGAAGTTAATTCTACATGATGAAGATAAAGATTTTAGTTATAAGAGATATATAGAAAAGATTAATGGATTATTAGTAGATGAACTATATAATTTGAATCTTGATTTTGAATACAATGATGATTTATTAGTTAATCAGTATTTAAAATCCATTAATGTGAAGTTTACTCAGGAGTCTATTTCTTCTACATTTGATTTATTGATGAATTACTTAGAACTTGTTTCTGAATTGAATCAAGGTATAATTATTGTGTTGTGTAATTGCTTTAATTACTTTGATGATCATCAACTTGAAGAGTTATGTAAATACAAGAATTATAAGCATATTAATATATTATTTATCGAGAATTCTTATAGAAATCTCGTAAACACATACTTTAAGACTTTTATCATTGATAATGATTTCAATGAAGATTTTGTTCAAGATGACTAGCAGTCGTTGAGCGAATAGACTCTAAACCCTAATTTGAGGTTTTAGAGTTGTGTTATTTTGAACAGATACAAAACATTTATTGGTTGTGAACTTAAAGCATCAGGGTTTTAGAGTTGTGTTATTTTGAACAGATACAAAACGTATGTAGTCTTAGATATTCTTTAGAAAGGGTTTTAGAGTTGTGTTATTTTGAACAGATACAAAACATCGCTAA
>NZ_KL370857.1:59131-175121 GCF_000702065.1 Kandleria vitulina DSM 20405
GTTTTAGAGTTGTGTTATTTTGAACAGATACAAAACTTATTTGTGCATTTGGATAATCATATACTTGTTTTAGAGTTGTGTTATTTTGAACAGATACATAACCCAATTAAGTATGTAGCCGGTCACCGGCTAGTTTTAGAGTTGTGTTATTCTAAACAATAAACGTATATATATTTATACAAATTAATATTTTAAAAATTTAAGTTTGATGTTTATGGTCTTATTATGCAATCATGAATGTATTGGTGTATATTAATCTGTTGATGTATTTAATGAAGGGCTATCGTAGCCCTTCATTAAAAAATGATGATTAACACAATAATAATTGATGAACTTGAAATTGATTTTAAAAATTATTAATAGAAAAGAAAATGAGGTATATAATAAATCTAATCATGTGATTAAGGAGTTATTATAATGGACGAACTACAACAAATAGTAAATAAATTTGTAAATGATAGAGACTGGGATCAATTCCATGCACCAGTACATTTAGCTAAAAGTATTGTAATTGAAAGTGCTGAATTATTAGAATGTTTTCAATGGGATAATGATCACTTTGATCACCAACATGTAAAAGAAGAATTAGCTGACGTGATGATTTATTGTTTACAGATGTGTGATAAAATCGGAGTAAGAGCTGATGATATTATCAAGATGAAAATGAAGATGAATGAAGAAAAGTATCCAGTAGAAAAAGCAAAAGGAAAAAGTGACAAGTATAATGAACTATAATTATTCACTTTTATCGTGAATAGATAGTGTAATTCACAATTATTGTGAATTACACTATTTTTCTTTATATACATCTATAAAATATATATAATTGAAATAAAGAGAGGAAAAGATTATGAATAAGAAAGTAAAACATATTGTAGTAATATTTTCGATTGGATTAGTAGTATTAATAGCTTTTGTATTCTACAAGGCACTTCAAGATCCATCGCAAGGTAGGGATATAGAGTACAATGAAATAGGAATTGAAAATTATGAACAGTTTTGGAATATCGATTTACCTAGTGTAAAGGATCATATCTTTTCGTTGAGTGCCATTGATACAAAATACAGTGTTTATGAACTTAGTGATAAAGCTGATTTTAGTCAGTTTAAAAAGGGAACTACAGCGAATGAAATACGTAATGCATTAGAAGAATATACTTCATCTCGTTATAAAAACAATCAAATACCAAAAGAGGCAACGGGTTATTATTTGATCAAAGAAAATGATGGAAATAAGATCTATGTACAAACTGATAAAAACAAGTTATATATACTTGAAATAAATATATAAAAAGGATATTCACAAAAAGTGTGAATATCCTTTTTAAGTTCACATTTAATGATTAGAAATATTTTCTTTTCTGTATTTAGCAGGTGTCGTATGAGTTTGTTTTTTAAAAGCACGAATAAAAGTTTCAGGATTCTCATATCCTAAAGAGTTTCCAATTTCACGTACTGACATTTGTGTATTGACAAGCATGTATTGAGCATTTCTAATGCGTATGATTCTTTTCCAATCTGAAAACCCCTGACCAGTATGGGATTTAATTAATCTAGAACAATAAGCAGTGGAGAACCCAAAATGATCCGCAATACCTTCTAAGGTTACATCAGCGACATGTTCTTGGATATAGCTCATTACTTTGAAATCATCATGTTTTTTTTCGTTATGGGAAGAATAAGAAGATTCCATAGTTTCAGCACCTTCTCTCATAATATAGGCAAATTGTGAAGTCAATAAACCAATTAAAATTTGATCAGAGTAGTCATCATGATAAAGTTGTTCCTTATAAAGATTCATCATTCTTTGTTGGTAGGCGATAAAATCTTCCTGTTTAGTATGAAAAATAACATATTTAATTTGTTGAGATTTATACATTCCTTCACTAAAGAACTCACTTAATAAATCATGTCCCTTCATCATAGGGGCAAACATGAAGTAGAATGTTTCTTTTTTTAAAAGAATATTAAAGATAATAGAAGAATCATCAAAAACTTCCATCGTATGGAATATGCCAGGAGCAATGAAAATGATATCTCCTTCTTTAAATTGTTTTCTCTCTAAACCGATATTTTGAACACAAGATCCTGAGAATACTGCAATGATTTCAAAAAAATCATGTTTATGTATAAATGCAGGAGTATATCGATTATGTTTGGTAATGAAGACATTTCTGCTTTTATCTTGAAAATAATCACTATCAGTCATTTCATAAGGAATGAATTCAGGAAAAAGATCAGGAATAATAAGATGTCTTTTTAATACATCTTCTTTATCAATTGAGGCTAGAAACGTCTTGAGTGATGAAGAAGATTTTTTTGCATTATAGAGCTCTTTGTAGAATTGTTCATCTTTATTAAGGATAATCATAGGATTCATTGATTGATGTTTTTTCATATAGACCTCCTGTAAAAAAATATATCAAATATAATCATTTATTAAACTGATTATAAAACAAAATATCAAAAAAAGTCAATTTATTAGTCAATTCTCCCAATATGAAGAAATAAAAGATAAATCTATAATGATAGTGAAAGGAAGGATGAATAGATGAAATCAGTATTTAATTTGTATAAGCAAAGACTTGGATATGGTCTAGGTGATTTTGCTTGTAACTTAATTTGGCAAGTTATCTCATTATATCTACTTTATTTTTATACAGATATAATGAAACTTGATGCCAAAGCAATCGGTGTTATGTTTATTGTTTGTCGTATTATTGATGCTATTACAGACGTACTTGTTGGTTATGCAATTGATAAGACAAGAACGCGATGGGGTAAAAGCAGACCTTGGTTCCTATTTGGAGCAGTTCCTTTTGCTTTATCAGCATTCTTGGCATTTAATGTTCCACAGATTGCTCCATCTGGAAAATTAGTATATGCATATGCAACTTATATTTTCTTGTCATTTATGTATACCGTTGTAAATATTCCTCTTGCTTCAATATTACCAGCACTTACAGATGACATGAATGAAAGAACTGTATTGGCTACATGGAGAAAATTCTTCGCATTTTTAGGCTCAACTATTGTCTCAGCTACAGCACTTTCACTTGTTCATTTAGTAGGTAAAGGAAATGAAGCTTTAGGTTTTCGATTTGTAATGGGAATGTTTGGAATTATAGGATCAATATGTTTCTTCTTAACATTTGCATTAGTAAGAGAAACCAATCTACAAGAGCAGACAAAGAGTGTGTCTCTTAAAAAGACTGTTTCTTCTTTAGCACAAAATAAACCATGGAAAATATTTGCATTGAATATTTTATTTCAATGGACGGGATACTTTTTACAGTCAGCAGCATTGGTTTATTACTATAAGTACTATGTTAGATCTACATCAATGGCCTCTCTTGTTGCAACAATTATGACAATCGTACCAATGGTTGCAAACTTTACAGTTCCATTTTTAGCAAAAAAATTAGGAAAAAGAAACTTGTACGAACTATCTGCTTTTGTACAGTTGATTGGTCTATTGATTATCTTTATTGGACAGCTGCAAACATCTATTATCATTACTGGTGCTTTTATTTCAGCATTAGGATATGGGATTAAAGAAAGTATTTATTTCTCAATGCAAGCAGACCCAGTTGATTATGGAGAATGGAAAACAGGAGTACAAGCTGCAGGAACATTGTCATCTTTAAATGGCTTCTTAGGAAAAGTAGCACAGGCATTAGCAGGAGGTATTTCAGGGTTATTACTATCTTGGGGTGCTTACAATAATGAAGCATTAGTACAAAATGCTAAAGCGCTTATCGCTATTAAGAGCATGTATATCTACATTCCAGCTATATTGTTAGTGTTATCAATTATCACAATGTATTTTTATAGATTAGACAAGCAGTTCCCACAAATTCAAAAAGAACTCGCTCAAAGAAGAAAGGTGAAAACATATGAGTAAAAATAGTACAAAAAAATATATGCCACTCGTTGTAGCGGCAGGAATAGGTTCAATGTTAGGCTCTGGTATAATTATTGGACTTTCAGCAACAATTGCGGTATGGCAAAATGGATTAGGATTAACTGATGGACAGGTAGGTATCCTTTCAGGTGCTCTTACATTTGCTATTGCAGCAGGATCATTATTGGCAGGAACAATCACCAAAAAATTTGGATTAATTAAATCATTTAATACAATGAATCTCTTTTATTTAATTGGAACATTAACCTGTGTTATGTCAAATCAATTTATGGTACTTCTAGGCGGTCTTATTATTGCAGGCTTTGCGTCAGGTGCCGATCTTCCTATTAGTTTAACAGTAATATCTCATGATGCTCCTGATGAAAAAACATCAGCTGAATTAGTTGCCTCAACACAAGTATTCTGGCAGATTGGGGTATTAGGATCATATGCAATGGCATTTATTGTTTCAACAGTATCTGGTGCAACAGGTGCACGTATCGTCTTTGCATTATTGGCAGCTTTCGCTGCAATCGCATTCTTATGGAGAACACTCTCTCCTACATTTAGAACTTTCCATGAAGCAGGGAATGCTTACCGAGCTGCTGAGGGAGAAAAAGCAAATGAAGTATCTTTTACTACTTTATTTAAAGGAGAAAATTCATCACGTTTTATTAAATTCTTTGCCTGCATTATGATTTTCTACGTTTGTTGGAATTTATTAGCTAACACATTCGGACAATTCCAGACATATATTCTCGTTAAGGCAAATGCTTCTCAGTCATTAGCAACAGGAAGTGGAATTATTCTTAATATCGTAGGACTTATTTGCGGAATTATGTTTGCTAGTGCAGCGGGCAGTAAACATCGTAATAAATTCTTCTATGTTGGAATCTTTATTCAGGCCTTAGCAATGATTGGAATTGCTCTTGGTGGTGGTTCAATCTTTACAATTGTCGCAATGATTGCTTGTTATAATATTGGTAATCAGTTTGCCGGAGAATCAATCTATAAAGTTTGGACACAGGAATCATTCCCAGCATCCGCAAGAGCTTCTATGCAAGGTTTCATAAATGGTTTTTCAAGATTCTGCTGTGGACTATTTGCATTGGTTACACCTTTCTTAGTCGCACCTTCACGCATTCAAGGAACAATGTATGGCTTTGCTGGAATTGTATTAATTAGTGCTGTCGCTGGTACTGTTATGATTGCTCTTCAAAAGAAATACGGCGTAGCTCAAATGAAATAAAAGGAGAGAGATTATGGCATTTACATTTCAAATAAATAATGAACTTCAATTCAATCATGATGAAGAACTATTAAAAAAAGCAGAAGAGTGTTGTCCTGAAATAAAGAAAGAAACAAAAAAAGCTCTTCATCTTGTTAAACTAATACAAGATCAGACACAACTAGATGGTATTGGTACTTCCATTCTAGAAAAAGATATTGATCAACTATCAGACTATCATCTCAAAAGAGATGATAGTCTAATCCTAGATTTTGGTAATCATTATGTAGGATCATTTTCAGTAGACTTAGATCAAGTTGGATCTCCTATGGATGCACCATTATATATACGCCTAAAATTTGCTGAAATGCCATGTGAACTTAATGCAGAATCACAAGACTATGATGGCTGGTTAAGTCGTTCATGGATACAGGAAGAATTTATACATATTGACGAATTACCATATACACTAAAATTACCAAGAAGATACAGTTTCAGATATGTAGAAATAAAAGTCATTGATACATCTCCAAAATGGCAAGTAGTTATCAAGAATCCAACACTCATCACTGAAACATCAGCAGATTATAGTAGATTAGAACCACTTTCATTGGAAGATAAAACATTACAAAAAATATATGACGTTGGATTAAAAACATTAGCAGATTGCATGCAGGATGTTTTTGAAGATGGACCAAAGAGAGATCGACGCCTTTGGTTAGGTGACCTGCGTTTACAGGCATTAGCCAATTATTCAACATTTGATCAATGTGAACTAGTAAAACGCTGTCTTTATCTATTTGCCGGAATGACTGCAGAAAACAATAAAATATCCGCAAATGTTTTTGTAAAACCTAAACCGTTACCAGATGACACTTTCCTATATGAATATAGCCTCTTCTTCATCTCAACATTATATGATTACAATAAGGCACATCCTGATCTTGCATTTGTGAAAGAACTATACCCTATTGCCAAGAAACAAATGGATGTTACTTTAAAAATGTTTACAGAAGAAGGAAAATTTATTCCTGATGAAGACTATCCTGTCTTTGTAGATTGGTCAAATGCCTTTAATAAAGATACCGCAGGACATGCTGAAACAATCTACGTGCTAAAACAATTTATCTCTTTAAGTCATCTTGTAGAAGATGAAGATGAACATATTTACACAAAAGCATTAAATCAATTATCAAATTATGCTAAAGAACACCTATTTAATAAAGAAAAACACCTCTTTGTAACAGGTGAAAATGAATATAATATTGCATCACAAGTATGGATGGTACTCGCACATGTCATGGATGATGAAACAAACAAAAAAATAATGAATAACACAATTGAACAGCTTTTCCCAATCAAGAATATTGCCACTCCATATATGTATCATCATATTGTAGAAGCATTATTCGAAGCTCATTTAGATAAAGAAGCAATCGCATTAATGAAAAAATATTGGGGAAAAATGATTGAACTAGGTGCAGATACATTCTGGGAAGCTTTTGATCCAGATCGTGTAAGTTATTCCCCTTACGGATCACCAATAGTTAATAGTTATTGTCATGCATGGAGCTGTACACCTGTTTATCTAATTAAAAAATATATTTTAAACAGTAAGTAACAATTACTGTGAAACAAAAAAGGATATTCACCAAAAGAGTGAATATCCTTTTTCTTATTCTAATAGATTCCTATTCTTCATATCCAAGAAAGAAATATGCATTAATGAACCAAGATGCATATAATCCAATGGACGATCAATTTTAATAAATTTTGGAAGATATTCTTCTGGAATATCTTCACTGATAAGAGACTTTAACTCATTGATGTTAGGAATCATATCTGAATAAACCGCAATCACCGCAGGTGCAATAAATGCGATCATAGGAACGATATAGCTCTTAGCTACAAGCATAGCCCCTTCTTCAGTCTTCACCATCTCTAATCCATTTTCATATTGTTTATGCATATACCTGATTTCACCTGCAAAACCATTCTTCCCGTAGATAAGGTGATCATTTAAAATAAATGCACTACCACCAACATTATTGCCTTTTCCTACATAATAAAGACCAATATCTTTATAATCCTTTAATGTCGCATGAATTCCAATAAGACATGCATTCGTATCGTTAAGAAGATAGAAAGTCTTCTTATACTTGTTTTCAAGATAAGACTTAAAACCTTTCATCTTAAAATCATCATACGTATTTATAATATAATCACCATCAGTCGTACCAGGTAGACTGATGCATATTCTCTCTATATCAGGATGCATATCAAAAACCTGATCTAATATCCCATTCAAATCAGAAAGACCCACATGACATAAGATCATATTTTCTTCATGTATCTCTTTATTATGATCATAAATACGATAACTGATCTTCGTATTCTTTAAATGTCTAATAAAACATATTGTAAGTACCTTGTTCAAATCAGATATATGTCTTTGAATAGTAAATAATTTTTTCTCTTCTTTCTCTTCCTTATGAGACAAAGTCTCATTGATAAGAGCTAAAGCTCCAATCGTATCATACCTTGCAAAGATCTGCGCTGGCAGCGCAATGATTTTTGCTTTTAACGTATTTTTTAGCTTAGGCAGCTGGTAGGATACTTGCGGAGCTAACATGATGAGATCGTAGTTATCTCCTTGGTATAATAAATCAGTTACAGGCAATGCTTCAAAGTGCATATCTAAATGATTCTCTTTAGCACTCTCTTCTAACATAGAGGCAAACATACTTGTGGTTAAAGCACTAGAACAGCTTAACAGCACTTTAATAGTTTTGCTTTCCTCTATTTGTTGAAGGGTAGTGTTCATCTGAGAAAACAGATCTTTCGTGTGGAGAAAGTTCTGAAACTGAAAATGAAGATAGAATTCTACTTCTTCACTCTTAGTAGAAACAATCTGCATTTCAATAATATCATTATCATAAAAACCAATATGGCCATTGGCATTCTTGCTGTGAAAAGAAATGACATCATCATTTTCTTCAAGATGATAATTCTCTAACTGATAAGTAACCCACTTCTTAAAAATACTACAATGAATTGTTCTTAAAAACTCATTCATAGTTTTTCTCCTTTATATTGATGTTGCGGTATACCGTAAAACTGAATAAATAAAAAAGCTCTATTCAGCTTTTTTATTTATTCTTGTAAGTCACTAAATGTATCTAATGCCTCTTTAACTTCATTAGAAATAACACGTAAATATTCATATTCACATGTCTGATCTAATTCTAACAGTTTATCTAGTAAAAAAGATACAGAAGATAATTTCTGCAAGGCTTCTTCATATCTCTCTTCTCTATCCACTATTATTCCTCCAGTCTTATTTTCCTCTTATATATATTATACAGTGTAAAATGGTATTTTTCATGGTATTTATTCCATGTTTATGTAAATAAAAAAAGCAGGAAGCCTGCTTTTAGTGACAACAATGATGTCCACCACAATGATGCTCATCATTGTGAGAATGACAAGTTTGTCCATTAATTTGTGGAAGAGTACCTTCTATAAGCATCGCAACTGCTTCGTCAGCATCACCACTTACTCCCGCATATAATTCAATACCCATTTCATGAAGAGCCTGAATGGCACATCCGCCAATACCACCACAAACAAGAGTATCTGCTTTAACATCTTGTAAGAAAGTCGCTAAGGCTCCATGACCTTGTCCATTTGTATTAACAATTGTTTCCTTAATGATTTGCCCATCTTCTACATCATACACTTTAAATTGTTCTGTATGACCAAAATGAGGGAAAATCATCCCGTTAATATAAGACACTGCAATTCTCATAAAATATCCTCCTAAAAAATTTATTATTGTTTTCTTAATGAGTTAAAGTATAACACATAATCACGTGAATAATCATTATCTAAAAATACATAGTTGAAAGAATGAGAAATATTCAATCCCTTAATAGTAAAACATGCAAGTTCATCATCATTTCTTATTAATGGTTCATAAGCAAACGTGATCCCATTAATACGCTTTAATACATCAATAAGTAATGAAAAATGATTGATGGATGTTATTCTCTCAAATTCATTAATAGTATGATTATGTTCAATTAACATTCTTTCAAGAATATCTCTTGTCCCTGATCCTTCTTCTCTAATAAGAAGATGCTGATAGAAGATATCATTTAAGGAGATAACTTTATTGGCAAAAGGATGATCCTTATGACATACCCCAATAAAAGGTACATTTGCATATTCTATATGTTGATATTTGCTTTGATCAAAGAAACCTTCTACTAAGGCAAAATCAAGTAAACCTTTATCAATATAGCTAAGAAGTTTCTTGGTATTATCAATAGTGACAGAGATCTGATTATCGTTATCTAAAGCACACTGCGACACTTGATTCTTAATCACATATTCCCCAATTGTTTTCGTTGCCCCAATATGAAGAAACCTTTTATTGTTATGTGAAGATAAAGCTTGAATAAATTGAGATTCCTGATAAATAAGGTTTTCTACATAATGTTCAAGCATAGCAGCCTCTGTAGTCTTATGTAGCCTCTTCTTATCATATAAGAAGAGTTTGCATTGATAGACCTGTTCCAATTGTTTGATTTGATTTGACACAGCAGGCTGTGTCAAATGTAATGCTTCCGCCGTTTTGCGATAGTTCATAAGCTCACAGAGTTTTAGAAAGGTAATAAGTTTTTGATCGATCATACTGTTCTCCTTGATAAATAGATTTTATTAATTGATAAAAAGTAATAATTAGATTTTATGAGAATGGGTTGCTATAATCAAGCGGTATGAAAGAAAAGAGGGAAAATATGAGTTTTATTAAAGATAAAGGATTAGGGATCCTATTATGTTTTCTTATCGCATTACCATCTTGGTTATTAGGAAAACAATTTCCCATTGTAGGAGGGGCAGTCATTGCGATTCTTTTAGGAATGATCATTTCATTGTTCTGGAACAATAAAGGAAAAGCCCAATCAGGTATTCAGTTTACATCTAAATTTATTTTACAGTCTGCGGTTGTGCTATTAGGATTTGGAATGAATTTAAGTGTTATTTTACAAACGGGAAAAGAGTCATTACCCATTATTATTGGGACAATTTCTACGTCCCTTATCGTTGCGTGGATTCTTCATAAGATCATGCATATTCCTGGAAATATCTCAACTTTAATTGGGGTGGGTTCTTCTATTTGTGGTGGTTCTGCCATTGCGGCAACAGCCCCTATTATTGATGCGGATGATCATGAAGTTGCACAAGCTATTTCTGTTATCTTTTTATTTAATGCGCTCGCTGCTTTATTCTTCCCAATCTTTGGGAAAATCATTGGCTTTAGCCATATTAGCGGACATGCGTTTGGAATCTTTGCAGGAACAGCTATTAATGATACATCATCAGTGACAGCTGCAGCTTCTACTTGGGATAGTATGTGGAAACTAGGAAGTCAGACATTGGATCAGGCGGTAACAGTGAAATTAACAAGAACATTAGCCATTATTCCAATTGTGCTAGGATTATCCGCAATCAGATCACATGATAAGAAAAACTTTACATTAAAAAAAGCGTTACCTGTCTTTATTATTTATTTTATTATTGCTTCACTTATAACAACCATCGCATTACATTTTGGTATCTCTTCAAATATCTTTGCACCTTTTAAAGAATTAAGTAAATTCTTTATTATTATGGCGATGGCGGCCATCGGCCTTAATAGCAATGTGATCAAGCTTATAAAAACAGGAGGAAAACCCATTGTACTTGGCGGTATATGTTGGATGGCCATTACGATTGTAAGTCTTCTACTTCAATATATAACACATATCTGGTAAAAAAAAGAAACGAGCAGATCAACTGCTCGTTTCTTTTTTAGGAAAATTTTTATGAAGGGATTGTAGCTCTTTACTTGCTACAAGGATAGTGTAGTAAATAAATGTGGGAATATTCCATATCAATTATGTGATATAATGTGATTATGGAAAAACTAATAACCAAAGAAAAACTTGAGGCATTATCGCATTCAAAATTCAGAAGTCAGTTCCATCTTAATCGCAATATGAAAAACTATGCAAAAGAAAAGGGAAGTGAACTCATCCAGCAACATGCCTATGATTTTATTAATAAAAGATTAAGACCAGCACATATAGAAAATGATGGAAAACAGACACCTACAAGAAGGAACTCTCATCCTGTCTTTCTCGCTCAGCATGCTTGTGCTTGTTGCTGTAGAGGGTGTCTTGAAAAATGGCACCATATTCCAAAAGGAAGAGAACTTACTGATGAAGAAGTAGATGAAATAGTAAAACTCTTGATGATGTGGATCAATGCAGAATTAAAAAGACAAGATTCTAAGTGAATCTTGTCTTTTTATAACTGACTGATTTTTTCCTGTAAAGAAGTATATTCTTCCTTTGAAATCTTTCCTAATTCCAATAGCTTATCATCGATGGCATTAAGTACACAACGACGATCATCCATGTTATTGACGAAATCATAGCGATTGCCATTGATGACCATCTTTTCTGATGCATCATAGTCCTTGAACCAAGGTTCATAATGAGCAATTAGGTTTTCATAATATTCTTTAAGTTTAGGATCATGATCTACTTGTTCATAATCTCTGCCTCTCATCTTGATATGCTTGATGACAGTATCATAATCTACATCAATATGAATAAGAAGATCAGGTGCTTTCTTATGCGCCGCATAAGGAAGTTCTTCCATCATATTATCAAGAAGAGAATCATAGACATCAACTTCCTGACTTGTCGCTCTTCCCATTTCTGCATTCATATGGAAGAAAAGAGAATCTTCATAAATAGAACGATCAAGTACATTGTTGTCATGAGCCATAGCTTTTTTAATAGATGCAAATCTCTTATTTAAGAAATAAATCTGCAATAAGAATGCATAACGATCAGGATCTGCATAGAACAGTGGAAGAATAGGATTATCTTCTACAGGTTCATAAAAAGGTTCAGTCCCTAAGTGTTCTGATAAGATCTTTGTGAGTTGGGATTTTCCAGCTCCAATCATACCGGACATAATAATCATCACATAATCAACTCCCGTGCTTGATTACAATACATTATTATTAAAAAAAAATCCAGTAAAAAGATAAAATTTGTTGGCTTGCCAACTATTTTTTTATGATTAGAAAAAAGCTTTAATTTAAAGCTATTTATAATTTTTCATTAGAAAGCATATTGTTTGATATCATCAATGCTTTTTAGTATTGTAGAGTTATGAAAGGAGTGTTTATATGACAATATTAGACACATTAAAAAAGAGACGTACAATCTACCAATTAAATAAAAATATGCCTGTATCCGATGAAGAAGTGATTCAGGTTATCAATGATGTAACGGAGTTAACACCTGATGCATTTAATATGAAAAGCGCAAGGGTCATTGTCGCAATGAATGATAACCATGATGCATTATGGGATGTCATCTATGATGCATTTGAAGGAAAAGTTAGCAAAGAAAAGATCCAGACATTCAAGGATGGATATGGAACAGTACTTTACTTCATTGATGATCAGGTTGTAGAAAACCTACAGGAACAGTTTGCCCTTTACGCTGATAACTTCCCAGTTTGGGCTCAGCAAGCCAACGGTATGTTACAGTATGGAATCTGGAATGCCCTTGCTGATCTTAATGTTGGTGCCTCATTGCAACATTACAACCCAGTTATTGATAAGGCAGTAAAAGAAATGTTCAATGTCCCAGAACATTATCGCTTAATTGCTCAGATGCCATTTGGTGGTATTGTTCAGGAAGCAGAACCTAAAGAAAAAGAAGACATTACACAGCGTGTAAAAGTCTTCAATGGTTAATACTCTCACCTATATGGAAACGATGAAGCTGATCATTCATGATCGGCTTCATTTTTTTATACGCTTCATCACTTGTACAATGTCCTGTATAAAAAGTCGCTTTAGTCTTCTTTAATGCATAAGCAAGCTCTTCACATCCTTCAAGATCTTTTTTACTTCTTAGATGAAAACCACCAATTACTAGACGTGGATAATGGTGGAAGTGATCATGAAATGCATTAATGATATGCATGATGCCATTATGAGCACATCCGGCAATAAGGATTTCTTCATCGATAATTAATGATTGTTCATGAAGAAAAGGATCAAGATGATGATCTTCTCCTTCATACATTCCATCCTGTGGATAGGATAACTCTGAAAGAAGATATAAATGATCATTGATCTTCTTGCTAGAAGATAAAAAAGTCACACGTGAAGAAAGATCTAAAGTAGGATCGATGCCAATATATTTTTTATCATGATAATGTGGCAATAGAGCATCCTTTTGCATATAGATTTTTGCGTTCTTATTGATTTTTAAAAAGTCACTAAGGCCTCCTGTATGATCATAGTGTCCATGACTTATAATAAGAGTATCTACTTCTTCAATAGGAAGAGATAGCTTTCTGGCATTTTCTAGATATAGGAAAGAGGCACCGGTATCAAAGAGAATGTTGGTGTTATGAGCTTGAATATAAAAGGATAGACCGTGTTCATTCTTGAATGAAGAAGAAGGCTGGTCATCCATCAATGTTGTGATTTTCATAAAAAAACTCCTTTTTGAAAGAATATCATGAAAAAAATGATAGGACAACTTCATTTTTGTTTGACAATAGAGTGACAATATGATAAAAAAGATGAAACAGTTTGTTAGTGGACAAAAAAAGACCAAAGACGTTGTCTCTGGTCTAAAATTTTACAATTATTCAACTGTAAGATTTTTCTTTACTAAACGAATATGTAAATGGTCACCGTAATTGTTGATAAACATACCAACGATTACGATTGCACAGCCAATAATCTTGCGGATGGAGAACATGTGCAAGAATAGGGCATCAAATATCATACCACTAATGATCTGTGCAATAAATGTAATGAGTGTGAGCCTAACGGGAGAAATTCTATTCACTAAGATCGTCAGGAGAAAGACGTTTACAACGCTTAGAATTCCTCCAAGGAGAACTGCAGGCTGGCTCACAATAGGAGCTACCGTAATTTTTTGTTGATACATAAAAAGGCTAACTATAAATAAAGGAATACTTGTGAGGAGTCCTGTTAAATAGTTCATAAATGTGCTAAAAGTTGGGGTTGAGTACTTAGTTAAGTAGCCATTGACTTGTCTGCTTAATACAATGGAACATCCACTAAGTAATGCACAAATTGCTTCTATCATAACATCATCACTCCTATTCCGCCTGCAACAATAACAAGGCCAACAAACTTTGCAAGAGTTAACTCCTGCTTGGTTACGCCAAGTAAACCATACTGCTCTAGGAAGATAGATGTACACATCTGTCCTAACAAAGAAAGAGCAGTCATGGCCGCAGTTCCGATACTGCCAACGGCGATGACCTGGAACAGTGTCGTTGAGACACCGATGACTCCACCTAAATAGGCAAATTTGGGAGTCTCTTTATTAAACTTGATTGATTGACGAGTTGCCAACATAAACATAATGACAGTCATCAATCCAGATAAATGTATAATAACTGTTGAGAGATATGATCCAGTGATTGCTGATAGCTGACCATTGAATATACTCATCAATGAAACAATAGTTCCACAAAGGATCGCATATAAATAATTCATTTGTTCACCTCACGTTGTTGTATTATAGTGAGTTGCTTCAAAACGAAATAGGACATATGTCACATTCGAGGTATAAAAATGCAAAATTATGAATATTTATTGAAGGACATTATGTCTCCCGATTATTATCAATATCTGGATTTGAAAGAAATCCCTAAGGGAGAGCATCTTCTTCTTCAGGGACAACAATTAACACAGGTGTACATTCTACTTAAGGGGAAGGTTCGTACGACTCATATTACTAGTAATGGTTCTACGCATCTTTATTCAATTTCAAGTCCGTTGACATTGATTGGAGAAGTAGAATTCATGAGCCGTCAGGATGTACAAAATGATGTCTTTGCCATGACTGATTGTGAATGTTATGTCATTGATGTCATCAGATACAGAGATGTATTCATGAAAGACCTCGTCTTTATGACATATATCTGTACTACTATTGCCAATCGTATTCATGTAGCAACGCAGAATTTCTCTATTTCTGTTAATTTCCCAGTTGAAAACAGACTTGCATCTTATATGTTAGCTGTTGAACAAGGGGATATTGTAGAAGAGAACTTCGTGGAAGTAGCCCAGATGATTGGATGTAGCTATCGTCAACTACAAAGAGTTATTAAACACTTTATTTCTCTTGGCTATATTGAAAAAGTGAAGAGAAGCGTATATCACATTTTAGACAGATCAGCTTTAGAAGAGCTTGGGGAAGATCTGTATTTTACATAGGGGGATGTCTTATACGTTTAATAATAAAGTTCCTAGGTCTGATTTTGATACAGATCACTTGAATTTGTTATTGTGAGAATGATTTGCTCATACATGATCCAATAGCTGATATTGGTTATTGCAAAAATGATAAGATGGTAGTTAATGAAGAATGTATCAAGTTGATTACTATGTCACATGTTTGATAGAAGGGAAGTAACTGGTATGAAATATGGAAACTGTTTAATTGATTTGCATCTTCATCTTGATGGATCTTTATCACCGGATATCATCAGAAAGATAAGTCGACTTCAGAATGAAACCTGTACACTAAATGACCAAGAATTAGAAGAGCGACTTATGGTAAGTGAAGACTGTAAAAGCCTGGATGAATATTTAGAGAAATTTGAGTTTCCAGGATATTATCTTCAGACAAAAGAAACAATATCTGCAGCTGTTTCACTTCTGCTTGAAGAATTACATGAACAGGGTCTAATTTATGCAGAAATCCGTTTCGCTCCACAAAAACATAAAGAAAGAGGACTCACGCAAGAAGAAGTCGTTCTTGCTGCAATAGAAGGCATGAAAAATGCCCCTATTCCCGCAAGCCTCATATTATGCTTGATGAGAGGGGACGATACATCCTCAGAGAACCTCGAAACAGTCCGATTGGCAGAAAAATATCTCCATAAAGGAGTAGCGGCCATCGACCTCGCTGGAGCAGAAGCCCTCTATAAGACACATCTCTATAAAACCTTCTTTGATTATGCTTCCTCGCATGAAATCCCATTTACTATTCATGCCGGAGAAGCAGACGGTGTCGAAAGTATCAGTTATGCGCTTCTCTTTGGCGCTAAGCGCTTAGGTCACGGTGTCCGTGCCTATGAAAGTGAAGCGCTCATGAAATCTATCAAAGAACAGAATGTGACATTGGAATTATGTCCAACTAGTAATTTAAATACACAGATATTCATTGATTTAAAAGAATACCCATTACGTACGTTCCTATCTTTTGGTATTCCAGTTACAATCAACACTGATAATATGTCTGTGTCGCATACGACTTTACAAAAAGAATATGATAAGCTTATTGACATATTCCATCTTACTGATGAGGAAATAAAACAGCTTCTATTAAACAGTGTTCATGCATCCTTTGCATCACCGGAAGTAAAAGCCTTATTAGAAAACAAAATAAAAGGCAGAATCGACTGATTCTGTCTTTTATTTTGAAAGAATATCTAAAACATGACGAGAAAAACCTAATAGTTCTGGACGTTCACATGTAGAATAGTGATATTCCATAAAGTATGTAAAAGAGTCATCATCCATATGATTGATCTCTTTTTTCATATATTCCGCAAAGCCATCTTGCGCAATCATTTTCTTTCTTTTTAATTGTAAGGCATCTTTTAGATGATTGATATCTTCAATGCGAACATATGAATAAAGCTCATTGCCTTTTGGTAGTACATGATAATTCTGATCGACATGATGATGTTCTACAGACTGTTTAATAAAGCCATCTCTAAAGCCATGCTGGATGATCGCATATTCATTCATGCAATAGCTGATCATGATATGTCCACCATCTTTTAATACACGCTTAGCTTCACTTAAAGCCTGACATTTTTCTTCAAAGCTCATTAAGTGATACATTGGTCCAAAAAGAAGAACTAAATCAAAGGTGCTATCTTCAAATCGAGAAAGATCAATCGCATTTCCCTGATATGCTTTAAGATGAGGGGCCTTGGATTGAATTCTACGTAAATTATGTTTTACGAGCTCAACGGCAGTTACATCGTATCCTTCCTGATAAAGAGGTACGCTATAAGCGCCAGTTCCAGCACCGATATCTAATATTTTTGTATCATCATTTAAATATTTGTGGATATAAGTCATGGCAGTAAGAAATTCTACCATGCCATGTCTTGTTGTTAATCGTTTGTCTTCATTGAATTTATTATAATACGCAGTAATTTTATCTATGTTCATTCGTAATACTCCTACACATTCTTGAGTATCTTAACATAGCCGCAGGAAAAAAAGAACGATTAATGAGATTTTTTTCCATAGATGATAACTGAATCTTTTAATAGCCCCGGCAACATTAAATATCCTGGGACATCCTTGTAGTCATAGATGACATGAAGACCTAGCTCTTCAAATGAAGAAACATCTTCACAATGACCTTCAAAGGCAATATAGCCATTTTTCTTTAGGACACGTAATCCTTCTTTAATAATGTCAGTGCTATCTTTTTTAGAAGGGAAGAATGAGTAGACATAGTCAAAGGTTTCATCTTTAAATGGCAATGATGTCAATGGAGATGCAATTGCTTCTACACGTTTATTGACTTTGGCTTCTTTAAGATGAGAACGACATTCATCATTGATATCAACACTTTTAATAAGTGCACGCTTATTTTTTGCTAATAAGATGGACGTAAAACCTTTCTTGCATCCTAAATCAAGAACAGTACATTTCTTATCTTTGATCGATAATCTTTTCATTAATGATCTTGCCTTATGATCAAGAATGCTGCCGTTTTTGTATTCTAGCTTACGGTTACAGAATCTAAGGAATAGGGTGAATCCAAGCATAAGCAAGAATAATGCAAAAAGAATGACAGCGAGAACTGTGTTATGAATTGTTGCATCGTTTATATATTGTAAAAAGATAAAAGCAATTGTACTTAGATAGAGAATATTAAGAAACTTGTTTGAAAACCATCCTCCATATTTGTTTTCCATATGATCACCTCGTTATTAGTATACCGAAAACAAAATGTTTTTGCTACTGGTTATACTTTCATAAAATATGGCATTATCATTGAATACATCTTGTGATTCATTTATCATAAAAGAAAGGAGATAATGTTTATGAGTAATAATGTATCAGACACAATTAAATATGTAGGAGTCAATGATCACTCTATTGACTTATTTGAAGGACAATATCATGTGCCCCATGGTATGTGCTATAACTCGTATGTCATTATAGATGAAAAGATTGCTGTAATGGATACAGTGGATATTCGCTTTGGTCATGAATGGTTGGATCACATTTATAATGTGCTAGATGGAAGAAAACCTGATTATCTTATTATCCAGCATATGGAACCTGATCATTCAGCTAATATTGAGAATTTCTTGAATGTTTATCCTGATGTACAGGTAGTCGGCAATGTAAAGACCTTCACGATGATGGAACAGTTCTTTGGTGCAGGTTTTGCCAAAAACAGAGTTGTTGTTAAGAATATGGAAACTTTATCATTAGGAAGTCACGAATTGACATTCGTATTTGCGCCAATGGTTCATTGGCCAGAAGTCATGGTTACTTATGATGCAAAAGATAAGGTTTTATTCTCAGCTGATGGCTTTGGTAAATTTGGTGCATTGGATTATGAAGAAGACTGGGATGATGAAGCCCGTCGCTATTATATTGGTATCGTTGGTAAATATGGTATGCAGGTGCAAGCATTGCTTAAGAAAGCTGCTACATTAGATATTGAAACGATTGCCCCATTGCATGGTCCAGTTTTAAAAGAACATCTTGAGCACTATATTGGACTTTATGACAAATGGTCGAGCTATGATATTGAAAAAGATGGAATTCTTGTCGCTTATACAAGTGTATATGGACATACAAAACAGGCAGTGGAAACATTAGTCAATGATTTAAAAGAAAGAAAATGTCCGGATGTAAAAGTCTATGATCTTGCAAGAAGTGATATGTCAGAAGCTGTAGCTGACGCATTTAGCTACGGTAAGGTTGTATTAGCTACTACGACATATAATGCGGATATGTATCCATTTATGAGAGAGTTTATTGATCATTTAACAGAAAGAAACTTCCAGAATCGTACAGTGGCCATGATTGAAAATGGCTCATGGGCGCCTATGGCTGCGAAATGTATGACAAAAGAACTTGAAGGATGCAAGAAGCTTAATATTCTTTCACCCATTACAATCAAGTCCGCAATGCATGAAGAAGAAAGAGAAGCTATTTCTCAATTAGCCGATACACTTTGTATGGATTACGTAGAAACAGCGCCAGATGCTCCACGTAAAAATGATATGACCGCATTATTTAGACTTGGTTATGGTTTATATGTCATTACTACCAATGATGGCAATAGAGACAATGGGTGTATTGTCAACACAGTAACACAGGTAGCTGAAAATCCTAATCGTTTAGCAGTATGTATCAATAAGAACAACTATACTGACCATATTGTTTCTAAGACAGGAAAACTGAATGTCAACTGTCTTTCAGAAGAAGCACCATTTAGTGTCTTTGAAAGATATGGCTTTAAATCAGGAAGAAGTGTGGATAAGTTTGAAGGTCTTTCAGTAAAAAGATCTGATAATGGTCTTGTGATCTTGCCACAATATATTAATGCGATTATGTCTCTTCATGTAGAATCAAGTGTAGATTTAGGTACACATAATATGTACATCTGTACAATTGAAGAAGCGCGTGTTGTATCAAATGCCAACACAATGACTTATACATATTATCAGAATAATGTAAAACCTAAACCAGAAACAGAAGGAAAGAAGGGTTGGGTCTGCACTGTATGCGGATATGTTTACGAAGGTGAAAACATCCCTGATGATTTCATTTGTCCATTATGTAAACATGGTGTCAGTGACTTTGAAAAGATCGAATAACTATGAAGAAAAATATATACATATTGATGTGTTTTTTCTCCTTATTAGCAGTCAATATTGTACCTGTCAATGCCTCCCTCAATGTGGAGGCATTGATGGCGAAAATGACGCTAAGAGAAAAAATCTCTCAGCTGATTATGATGGATTTTCGTACATGGGATAACCAGAACTTTACGACAATGAATGAGTCCGTAAAAAAATTAATTGAAAACAATGATTTTGGTGGCATCATTCTTTTTAAAGAAAATCTAGCAACAACTTCACAAATATACAAATTAACTAATGATATGCAATCAGCTGCGAAAAAAAGTAAAAACAAGATACCGCTCTTTATTGGAACGGACCAGGAAGGTGGTATCGTTCACCGTATTGGCAGTGGATGTGCAATGCCCGGCAATATGGCACTAGGAGCTACTCATAGTGAAAAGTATGCAAAGAAAGCTGGAGAGCTTATCAGTGAAGAATTAGAAGCACTTGGCATCAATACAAACTTTGCACCATGCGTGGATGTGAACACTAATCCTAATAATCCTGTTATTGGATTACGAAGCTTTTCTGATCATCCTGAACTTGTCACAAAGCTTGGCGAAAAGATGATTGAGGGAATGCATAAGAATAATGTTTTAACCGCAATCAAGCATTATCCTGGTCATGGGGATACAGATACTGATTCTCATACAGGGTTGCCCGTTGTCAATAAAAGCAAGGAGACATTGATGAAAAGTGATTTTCTTCCTTTTAAGAATCTTTCTTCAAAGACCGATATGATCATGAGTGCGCATATTACTTATCCACTTGTTGATGGGAGAAAGATTCAATCTAAAAAAGGCAGCATCTATTATCCTGCTACATTATCTTCAAAGATGATCAAGATCTTAAGAGATGAATTCAAATACAAGGGTGTCATTGTTACAGATGCCTTAAACATGGGGGCAATCACTGATCATTTTTCACCAACAGAGGCAGCGACACATGCCTTGAACGCTGGTGTAGATTTATTATTGATGCCCGTAATCGTTCATGGTGATCAGGATATATCTGCCATTACAAGTTTATTGGATAATCTTGAAAAAGCAGTAAAAAAAGGAACAATCTCATCTAAAAGAATAGATGAAGCAGTAAAGAGAGTATTAACTTTAAAGAAGAAAAGAAATATCTTAGGTAAAAAGAATTCAAAAGATCCTACTAAGATTGTTGGAAGTGCTGCTCATCATCAATTAGAAGCAGAGATTGCCAATAGTGCCGTCACTGTTATTAAGAATAAGAAAGATGTACTGCCATTGACACACTGCAAGAAAATGCTTGTAGCACTCCCTTATAAAAATGAAAAGCCAGCAGTAGAGCTGGCCATAAGAAGATTGAAGCATGCTGATCTTCAAGTTGATTACATGCTTTATGGAGAAGATACAAGTGAAAAAGAAATCAGAAAGAAAGTAGGCTACTATGATAGTGTGCTATGCATTTCTGAAATCATTAATACGAAACATCTGAAGTCTTCTCACTATATGACAAGAGTACCTACACAGATGATGCAGGCAACAGCTTCTCAAAAGAAGACCGGGATTATCATGAGCATTGCCAATCCTAATGATGTAGCGCACTACAATGATGCAGATGCGATCATTGCGGTCTATGGCAATACGGGAATGGATCCTACTGAAAGTCTAATGCCTGAAAAAGCTTATGGTCCAAATATTGTATCAGGTGTGGAGACATTGTTTACTTATCAAGAAAAACTAGGAAGATTACCTGTTAATATTTATCGTTATGATGAAAACAAAGAAGCTTTTACAAATCAGATTGTCTATAAGAGAGGATATGGTCTCTCTTATAAAAAAGAAAAAGTGACTAAAAATAATCCTAAAAGACCTGTTATACTGTTTATCTTAATGGGAATAGCTGGTTTATTATTAATGGGAATATCCCTAATTATAAAAAGGAGAATCAAATGCCAATAATTGATGATTTAAAAGCATTTGCCTCACAGGCAATGGATGAAATAGAAGACGCTGTTGAAGAAACAAAAATCAAGTCTCAGGCTAAAAGTATTTCCAAGGAAATAATGCGTAATTACGCAATAATTGGCAAATACTATTATGAAGCATTCAAGAATGGAGAAACAATTCCTGAAGAGCTGATCAATACCTTTAGAGCCATTGATGAAGAACAGGAAGAACTCAAGAAAATAGAGGAGAAACTTAAACAGTTCTAGTATGCCAGCAAGCTATACACATCAATGTTTTGGAGATGATGTGCTTCCACATCTCTCTACAATGTTACAGGATCTAATCAAGTCCCATAAAGATTATTATGATCTAGGATTACAGGGACCTGATCTCTTCTTTTATTTTCATCCTACAAGACAGTCTATGGTAAAAGAATACGGATTGAAGCTTCATCAAGAAAGTGCTCATCCTTTCTTTGAAGAAAGGATAGCTTACTTGCATATGAATCAAGATGAAAGAGCTATTGCCTACATGTTAGGATTTATTAATCATTATTTATTGGATAGTGCCTTACATCCGCTCATCAATAAGACTGGCAGACATTTTGCTTGTGAAAGAGATCTTGATCATTTCTTTATTGAAGAAAGACAACCAAAAAATCCCAGTGTGGCAGATCGCTTTTCAAAAGGGGAGACATTATGTAAAATCCTTGGGACATTAATGCATATGGAACCTATCTTAATAAGAAAGTCTATTTCTTCATTTCAGTTCTATGGTGCGCTTCTTTACAATAAACATAAGCCAATCTTGCTTTTTTGCAGGAGTGTTCTTAGTGCTATGCGTCTTCAAAATGCGGATATGGTCATGATTGGAAATCATGACATTGATCTATCCCAAATTAAAGAAGGCTATTGTGCCTGTATTGAAGAAGCAAGTGTTCAATTAGAAAATGTCTACTATGCTATTACACATGGAACAGAGCTTTCTTCACGCTTTATCCCAAACTATTATGGAGAGAAAACCTAAGGTTTTCTCTTTTTTGTCATATTGAAGTGAAATATATATAAAATCAAAAATCATTGATAAATAGGAATAAAATTAGTGATAGAATGAAAGAAGGAGTGATGCGTATGTTTAGTGAAGAAGCGACAATCTATTTCATTGATTTTAAGAAAGATACCTATCGTTTAATCCATGCAGATGATACGAAATTCTTGAATTACTATAAAAAAGAAGGAAGCTTTAAAGAAATCATCGAAGAAGAATATCAGCGATTAGTAGAACAGTTTCACAATGAAGATTATCAATGTATATTTCATATACAAGAAGAACTTAAAAAGAATAAGACATTCACAGTACGTTTTCCTGTAGAAGGAAAAATGTGGAAAGACATTGTCTTTGTAAGAAATGATGATGAAGCTTCCCAGGCTTTTATGTATTTTATCAAGAAAGCCAAAAAAGATGATGTTATCCAAAAAGCAATGGATGATCTTAAACAAGAAAGCGAAAGAAGAAGTCTTTATTATGAAGCTATCAGACAAGCATCAGTAGCTATGGTAGAGATAGATGTTACAACCGACACTATTGTCGAATTTGACTATGATTATAATTTAAGCGAAAAGCAAATTCATATTCTTAAGGCAAGTGAGCTTATAGAAAAGTGGGCAAGTCTTTATGTAGAAGATACTCCTGATGCATTTCGTCACTATTTAAGCAGAGAATATATTGAAAGACAGTATGAAAAAGGATGTCTGACAACACACTTTATTTATCACTCAAAGAGTTCACGCTATATAAGACTCTTTAGTGTTTATGCTAAAAACAGTGAAGGACATATTATCGCCTTAATTCTTGCAAGAGACCATACTGCCATTAAACAAAGAAAAGAAAGAGATAGCTATTACACTAATCTTATTAAAGGGTTAGCTATTGATTATGAAAATATCTTCTTTATTGATGAAAAAAACAAAACGCATATTTATAGAATGACATCAAAATTAAAAGAAGAACTCAAAGATCATCTGCATTCTGCAGATATATTGGATATATTTGCGGATAAGTATGTCTATAAGGAAGACTTAGATAATTTCAAGACTGTTGTGGATAAGAACAATATCTTGAAGCTGATGAAAACTGAAGGAGAAGTCATTCGTTTTCAGTTTAGAGTCACACTTCATAATCAGTTGACATACTATGAAGTCAAGATCATCAATGTTGGCACAAATGAAAGTCCAATCCTTGTATTTGGCTTTACCAACGTTGATAAGGAAACAAAAGATCGTCTCTATCGACAGGAGTTTCTTAAAAATGCTGTTATCCAAATGCAAAAAGCCAACAAAGCCAAGGATGTCTTCTTATCCAATATGTCCCATGATTTACGTACACCAATGAACGCTATTGTAGGTTATGCGGATATTGCGATTAATCATCTTCAACAAGAAGAAATTGTAGAAAAGAGTCTTAATCAGATAATAAAGAACTCTAATCATCTTCTTTCATTGATAAATGATCTTCTCAATGTGACCAGAATAGAGAGTGGCGGTTATCAGATTGATGTGCATTCCTATAATCTAGTTGATGAACTAAGTGATCTAAAAGATATGATCATGGTAGAAATGAATAAGAAAGATATGCATTTTGAAACATCATTTGAGAAAATAACACACCCATATGTTGAATGTGACTTCATAATAATAAGACAGGTCTTCCAGAATATATTGGAGAATGCGATAAAATATACACCAAAAGGAGGACATATCTTCTTTGAAGTCAAACCGCTCCATCATGTAGAAAGCGGGTATGAAACATTTGAATGTCGCATTAAAGATGATGGGATTGGTATAGAACAATCTTTCTTAAAGCATATCTATGAACCATTTATGAGAAGTGAAACCTCTTCTACAAGCAATATTCCAGGAACGGGTCTAGGAATGACAATTGCTAAAAGTCTTGTCACCCTTCTTGGCGGCAGCATTCATATAGAAAGTGAACCTGGAATAGGTACGGAAGTCATCTTATGCTTTGAAATGAAGCTTTCTCATAAAGAAGAAGAGAAAGAGTCTGTCACATCTCATAGAGATGTGACAGGCTTATCTGTTCTTCTTGTAGAAGACAATAAAATGAACAGTGATATTGCTAAAATGATACTTGATGAAAAAGGTATTCATGTAGAAGTCGCATTCAATGGAAAAGAAGCTTTATCAATGTTTAAAGAACATCACTATGATCTCATTCTTATGGATCTTAAGATGCCATTTATGAATGGATACGAATGTGCTAAAGAAATAAGAAAAGAATCAGATGTTCCTATTGTCGCTGTCAGTGCCAATGCTTTTGAAGAAGATAAGCAGAAAGCATTCATGTGCGGTATGAATGATTACATAACCAAGCCATATCAGATTGATGAATTAATTAAAGTCATACAAAAAAACACCTAAAAGTTAGGTGTTCTTTTTTGTACGCTTTTCAAGCTTCTTCCAGATAACATCACGATAGAAATAATCAGCAATCGCTGCAAAAGGAATAGCTAATAAGATTCCCCATACACCAAACATACGCCCACCGACGATGATGGTAATAAGAATCCAGATAGAGGAAACACCGAAGGAGTTTCCAAATAATTTTGGTTTAAGAATATATCCATCAATAGTCTGCAATACTAAAGTGAACAAGATAAACCAGAGAGCCTGCCATGGATTGACAAGCAGAAGAATAAAGGCCCCAATAAGACCACCGACAATTGGTCCAAAAGTTGGTGCCAGATTGGTAATACCAACAACTACTGAAATAAGAATATTATAAGGCATATCCATAATCAGGAAGAAGAAAAAGTTAGCAAACCCAACGATGATACCATCAATGATATCAAAGACCATATATCTAACTAAGATACGGTTGCATCTTCTCCAGAAACCAGTAATATTCTTATACTTCTCAGGACTTAAGATAGCTTTAGAAAACTCTCTTACTCCTGATTGCAATGGTGTAGCATCCAATAAGAAATAGATAGCTAAAATAATGGAAATAAGAATATTGAATAATCCTGATCCAATATTGAAAGATGTGCTGATAATGCTTTTCATATTAGCAGAAATCAATTTCGACAACAGTTCTAGGAACTGATTTCCAGCATGAGCCAATGATGAAATATCAATATTGCTAGAAGCTAAAGAAGTAGTTAAAGAAGAAATGATGGCCTGAAGACTCTTCGCATAAGTGTTGAAGTTCATAACTAAACCTAAAACACTCTTAATAAGCTGAGGAATCAGCGCTATCATCAAGATGGAAATGCAGATGATCACAATGATCGCTGCAAGAAGAACCGAAAGATTTCTTCTTTTCTTCTTATTTTCAATATTCACTAAAACCTTCTCCTCAAAAAACTCTACAAAAGGATGAAGGACATAAGCAATAATTAATCCATAAAAAACAGGGGAAATAAATTTAAAGATAGCCTTCAAGATATTCAATATCCCTGGCAGATTGGATAAAATATAATATAAAAGGACGGCCGAACAAGTTGCGATGGAATAGTAGATCCAAGGCTTATTGAGCCACTCTTTTTTAAGTTTCACATTTGACACCTCCATGGCACCATTATATCATAATGATACAAAATTCCTATAGTAATAGAGAAGGAGATAATATGAATAAAGAATTAATTCATAAGACAGCACTAGCATTAAAAATTACGGATATACAGGTAGAAACTGTTCTTTCATTATTAGAATCAGGCGCTACTGTACCTTTTATTGCTCGTTATCGTAAAGAGAAAACAAATGGTTTAGATGAAGATCAGATTAGAGAAATCTCTCATTCCTATGAATACAGTGTCAATCTTCTAAAAAGAAAAGAAGATGTCATCAGACTTATTGAAGAAAAAGGACTTATGACTGACCAGATTAAAAAAGATATCATGGCAGCAACAAAGCTTTCAGAAGTAGAAGATCAGTATCGTCCTTTTAAAGAAAAGAAGAAAACAAAAGCGACAATCGCCAAAGCTAAAGGATTAGAACCATTAGCTAAAGCGATTATCGCTTTGCCAAGAACGGGTTCACTTGAACAAATGGCAAAAAAATATATCAATGATCAAGTAGAAAGTATCGAAGATGCCCTTCAGGGAGCAAGCGATATCATCGCTGAAAATATTGCGGATACTGCTAAATATCGCCAGTTTACTAAAAGTATGATGATGAAGACTGCCCGTATTGTTACAAAGAAGAAAAAGAATGCGGAAGATGAAAAACAGGTTTATGCCATGTATTATGACTACAATGAAATGGTCAAATATATAGCTAATCATCGTATCTTGGCCATCAATAGAGCAGAAAAACAGAAAGTCATCTCTGTTTCATTTGATATTGATGAAGACAGATTTACCTCTTACATTGTAAAAGGTATCATCTGGAATCATAAGACTATTGCGGAAGATTTTATTAAATCAGCTGTAAAGGATGCCTTTAAACGATTAATTTGTCCAAGTGTAGAAAGAGAAATCAGAAGTGAATTAACAGAAAAAGCAGAGGATGCGTCTTTATCATTGTTCTCAGCTAATCTTGAAAATCTCTTATTGCAGTCACCGATGAAAGACAAGAATGTTCTTGGTCTTGATCCAGGATTCCGTACAGGGTGTAAATTAGCTGTTTTAGATAAGACGGGAAAAGTTCTTCATATTGATAAAGTCTATATCTCAATGCCAAAGAAGAACCCAAGAGATGAAAAGCTTTTATTGAAGCTTATTGAACAGTATCATATTGACTTGATTGCGATTGGTAATGGTACAGCTTCACGTGAAAGTGAAGCCTATATTGCCAAGCTTATTCAAAAACATCATTTGAATGTATCATACGCAATCGTATCTGAAGCAGGGGCTTCAGTCTATTCTGCCAGCAAGATCGCTCAGGAAGAATTCCCTGATTATCAGGTGGAGGAACGTTCAGCAGTCTCTATCGGCAGACGTCTGCAGGACCCACTTGCGGAATTGGTGAAGATTGAACCAAAAGCCATTTCTGTTGGACAGTATCAGCATGATATGAATCAGAAGAAATTAGGGGAATCTCTTGATTTCGTTGTAGAGAAGGTTGTTAACCAGGTTGGTGTCAATATCAATACCGCTTCACCTTCGTTATTGCAGTATGTATCAGGTCTTTCTAAGACAACAGCACATAATATTGTTAAATATCGTGAAGAGAATGGTGCATTTACTGATCGTAAAGAGATTAAGAATGTTTCTAAGCTTGGACCAAAGAGCTATGAACAGTCAGTAGGGTTCTTAAGAATTCTTAATGGGAATAATATTTTAGATGAAACATCTATTCATCCTGATAACTACAAGGATGCCTTGAAGCTATTGGATTATCTTCATCTTGATAAAACAAATGTTGGTACTATCAAGATGAAAAAAGCTTTAGCTGATTTCAATAAAGAAAAAGCTATGAATGATTTAGGGTTTAGTCATTATTTAATGGATGATCTTTTAGATGCATTCCTAGCACCACATCGTACTCCTAGAGATGATTATGACGCACCAATTCTTAAGTCGGATATCTTAGAAATAAAAGATTTAAAAGTTGGCATGAAATTACAGGGAACAGTAAGAAATGTCGTTGACTTTGGGGCATTCGTAGATATTGGTCTTCATGAAGATGGATTAGTACATATCTCAAAGATGGCTGATCATAAGATCTCTCATCCATTAGAAGTTGTATCTGTTGGAGATATTGTCGATGTATATGTGTATGAAATTGATGAAAAAAGACAACGTGTAGCGTTGTCTATGGGAAAATTCTAAAAACATTTCTTAAATTATGTAGTTGACGTTTACTACATTATTCTATATAGTAAAAGAGCATAGCGAAAAGAAGTCTTACGGGAAAAGACGAAAGTCTACCGAAGGAGTAACACTCTCAGGTATTCACTGGAATGAAAACCGTAGATGGATCGCAACTCTGGAGAAGTCCGATACTCGGGTGCCGAAGGGGCAATATACGCAAGTATAGAATCTCTCAGGCAAAAGGACAGAGAACATGCTAATCTTTTAAGATATAGAAAAAAACTTAACAGGTTAACATTGTTTTTACGTACAACCGGGTCAGTAGACCCGGTTTTTCTTTTAGAGTGACCATAAAAGAAAAGGGGTAAAAAATATGTGGAGTGCAATTAATCTGCTTTTGCAGAGAATCGATGAATTTGTGTGGGGTGTACCATTAATGGTACTGATCTTATGTGGGGGATTGCTTTTAACAGTAAAATTAAATTTCTTGCAGTTCTTCAAGTTGCCATTGGCATTGAAGTGGATGTTTCATAATGAAGCAGAAGGCGAAGGGGAAGTCTCAAGCTTTGCGGCATTATGTACAGCACTTTCTGCGACAATTGGGACAGGAAATATTGTAGGTGTTGCGACAGCCGTTGGGGCTGGGGGACCAGGTGCAGTATTCTGGATTATTGCGGCAGCGTTCTTTGGAATGGCTACTAAGTATGCAGAAGGGCTATTGGCAGTAAAGTATCGTAGTGTGGATCCTGAAACAGGACATGCTTTAGGTGGACCTTTCTATTATATTGAAAAAGGTATGGGAACATCATGGAAATGGCTTGCTAAAATGTTTGCGTTTTTTGGAGTTTGTGTTGGATTATTTGGAATTGGAACATTCTCTCAGGTCAATGGGATTTCAAGTGCAGTAAAGAATTTCTTTGATCCAAACAGTGCTCATCTTGTCACTATTCCAGGTGTAGGATCTTACTCAATTTCAGTAGTAATTGCATCCATTGTATTATCATTATGTGTGGGATTAGTACTCATTGGGGGACTAAAAAGAATCTCACAGGTTTCACAGATTGTTGTGCCATTTATGGCAGTTATTTATATATTATCAGTAGTAGTACTTATCATCTGCAACATTTCTAAAGTACCAGAAGCAGTTGCGACAATTATTGCGGGAGCGTTTAATCCTCGTGCTGTAACTGGTGGTGCAATCGGCAGCATGATCATTGTTATGCAGAAAGGTATTGCGAGAGGAATCTTTTCTAATGAAGCAGGTCTAGGAAGTGCACCTATTGCGGCAGCCGCTGCTCAGACTAAAGAACCAGTTTGTCAGGGACTTGTTTCTATGACAGGTACATTTATTGATACAATTGTTATTTGTACAATGACTGGTATTTCTATCGTCTTGACAGGAGCATGGCAAGTCAAAGGTCTTGAAGGTGTTGAAGTTACATCATATGCCTTTGCTAAAGGATTGCCATTCTCAGCACAGGTATCTGCGTTTATATTAATGATCTGTCTTGTATTCTTTGCGTTCACTACTATTCTAGGATGGGATTATTATAGTGAAAGATGTTTAGAATATTTAACAGGAGGAAATAAGAAGCCATTGAAGGTTTTCCGTTATCTCTATATCCTTGCTGTTTTTGTTGGTCCATATTTAACTGTAAGTGCAGTATGGACAATCGCGGATATTTTTAATGGCTTGATGGCTATTCCTAATATGATCGCAATCTTTGCATTAAATGGTGTTGTTGTGAAAGAAACAAAAGATTTCTTTGCAGCTAAAAAGGATATTGAAATTAGAAGAAGAAAATATACTATCTATGATTTAATTTATAGAAAACAGAAGCGTATCTTTTGATTCTATCGGATAAATCCTGTACGATGAAGACAGGAGGATATCATCATGAAAAAGATTACTATGTTTTATCTCACTGACTGCGGTTATTGTGCAAAAGCACATATGGCCTTAGAAGAACTGATGGCAGACAATACGCTTTATCAATCATTAGAAATTACTAAGATTGAAGAAAATGAACAGCCTTCTATTGCGGATCAATATGATTATTGGGCAGTTCCTTCTTTCTTTGTAGATGGTGAAAAAATCTTTGAAGCGCATATTGGAATGACATATGACGATATCAAAGAGAATGTAAAAAAAGTATTGGATTATGCAATCAATTAAGAGCACTATGTGCTCTTTTCTTTTTGTCTTTAATATGGTAATCTTAGAGAAAAAGAGGAGAGTTTATGCAAAGAATTAGTGAATACGGTCATGATATTATCAGTACTCATAATTATCAAAGACAAAAGCATTTCCTTCAGCATGGACGTGTAAGTGTCTATGAACATGAACTAAATGTGACAAATATGTGCCTAAAAATTGCGGATTATCTTCCTGTTCGTGTTAATGAACGCGCACTTGTCAGAGGAGCTCTTTTGCATGATTATTTTCTATATGATTGGCATGAGCCAGGACATGGTCTACATGGTTTTAAGCATCCTCATATTGCGTTAGAAAATGCTTCGGAAGATTATTATCTTACTGATATTGAGAAAGATATGATTAGAAAACATATGTTTCCATTAACTCTTAAATTGCCACGCTACAAAGAGAGCTATATTCTTGTAGTAGCGGATAAGATTGTAGCGATTTCTGAGACACTTCATCGTAAGTAGCTATCTTCTTTATCTAAAATATGATATTCTAGAGTTATTGAAGAGGAATTAATGCGATGATTTATGTAACAGGAGACATACACGGAGATATTGATATTTCTAAATTAAAAGATGAGAGTTTCATGAAGAAGGTCAAAGAGGGAGACTATTTAATCATCTGTGGGGACTTCGGATTAATTTGGGATTATGAAGGAGAAAATGAAGAAGAAGCCTACTGGCTTGATTTTTTAGATACCCAGCCCTATACAACATTATTTGTAGATGGGAATCATGAAAACTTTGAAAGATTGATGAATGATTATCCTGAAGCCTTATGGCATGGGGGTAAGGTGCATCGTATAAGAGATACCATCTATCATCTTATGCGAGGACAGATTTTTTCCATTGATGACAAGCTCTTTTTTACAATGGGAGGAGCAACCTCGGTTGATAAGTTTATTCGTCTAGAAGGAAAATCGTGGTGGAAAGAAGAGCTTCCTAGTGAAGCAGAATATAAAGAAGCATTAATTAATCTTATCTTAGCTGACAATAAAGTGGACTATGTGATTACGCATTGTCTACCAACATCAATACAGGAAAAAATTCCTAATCTTAAAGAAAGAGATCATCTGACAGATTTCTTTGAACATATATGTCATATTCTTAAATTTAGAAAATGGTTCTGTGGACATTATCACAGAGACCAGCTTATAGATCTCAAATATCAGATTCTCTATCAGGAAATATTGACTCTTGATGATGAAATCATTGTAGAAGACATAGAATAGCGCCATCTTATGATGGCGTTTTCAAGTATAAAAAAAGAGAGAATAAATTCTCTCATTAAGCGCCAATTCTACGTCCCATGATAAAACGTGATCTACGACGTGCTGAAATCTCTACGATTTTTACTGATTCACCAGTTTGAGGGGCATGGATCATTTTTCCATTACCGACATAAATACCAGTGTGATGAGGGAATAACATGATATCCCCAGGTTTTAATTCAGAATAAGAAACATAAGTACCGACATTCTTTAATGTCTGAGTTGTCTGTACACCAATGTTATATCCTGACTGGTAATATACCCAGCTGACAAAACTTGAACAGTCAAATGTACTCTGATCTTTATTCATAACAGCACTCATTGAATGACCAGAACCATATACATAACGGCATCCGATCTTACTTTTTGCGACTTCTACAATAGCTTGGCTAGCAGCATTTGCCTTAATACGCTTAAAGCTATAAGGTGCGACAAACATTGTCAACACTACTAATATTAATGATAATTTCTTTAAGTGTTTCATATGGTCTAGTCCTTCTCCAAAAAAATTTACAAGAAGAGTATCTCATAAAAACTAGTAGAATGTCAACAACAGAATTAAGAAAATCTTAAGAAATTGTTAAGATAAATTTTATATGATAAATTCAATATAAATTTATTATGTATATAGAAATAAAAACGCAAGGAACACTATCGTGTTCCCTGAGTTATATGACTTATAAAATGAGGGTTATATTTACTATAAAGCCACTCGTTGACCTTATTAGAATAATTTCTTATGCGCGGTGCTTCATCACCAGGAAGATAATCATGGAGAATGTAATAATACATGCAGAAGAATATTGAAGAAATAGCTACATCATCCTGATCAAGACCGTAAACATGATAAGTATATTTGTATTCACCATCTACCTCATAATCAAATTCAAGCTGAGCAATCTGCTTTTCTTCATCATAAAGATTCAATGCGGTATCTCTTTTACCAAAATGTGTAGAGTATAGAGAATAAACATGATTATCTGTATGTAGCTTATAGAAAGTAGCCTGTTCTTCAACCTGTTCAGTCTGATAAAGGGTAGCTGTCTCTTTATCATCAGCTAAGATTGTATAGGGAAAAAGAACAACTTCATCATTTTTCTCCATTACAGTTTCAGACATGTGATAGGTTTTATCTTTAAAATGAATGGTAAATGTACCTTTTTTTAAATCTCCACCTTTAAAAGAGATAGAACCAAGGGGTTCACAATTCTTATCCTTGATTTCAAATTCAGCATCATACTTTCCAGACTTTGTCTGGATAATATCAAATATCATAAATATATCGTTCCCTTCTTTTTAGGTCTATCTATATTATATCCTAAAATATGTCATGTAGATGAACTTTTTAGTAGAACATGGTAAGATAGAAGAGGAGGTATTATTATGTCAAATAAAGAAATACTAGAATATTTCAATCTAATTGATGAAGATGATACAGAAGAAGATATCGAAGAATTCGAAGGATTGGAAATTGAAAATGAAGAAGGAGATCGTGTACTATTAACGATCGATGATTTAAAGAAAGCAATGGATGAAGGAAAAAAGTTTGAAGATTTACTACTTGTAAAAGAGTAGGAGGCTAAAATGAAAAAAAGTGCGTATCAGGAACTGATTAATGGGTTTGATCAATTCTTTAAAAAAAGACAGACAGGCTATGATGCTTTATATTTTGTATGGACATGTGTTGCAGATTGTCTTATTATGGGAAATCAAGGAAAGGATATTGAAATCTTTCCTGTCTTTGAAGCATGCATGAGTCATGTCGAAAATGGAAATGCTTATGCCCATAGTCTCTTCTCTCCAGTAGAAAATAGGGAGAACAGCTATCAGACATTTAAAGAGTATACAAGATTTAGCGAACATCTTAATGATTTAGGCATAATCTGGAAAGAGCTTCTCAAAGATCAGAATACTGAATCACTGATGGAGCTTATACATCTTTTAAAAAGATTACGCAGTTTTCTTGATGATATGCATAATGCACTCATCAATTCGCTAAAAGAAAACAATGCTAGTTTCCGTTTATTCACACAATATGTAAAGGATAATGAAATACAATACAAGCAATATCATAAGACACTTTCACATACCATTCATAACCTTTACATATGTGTTGAATACATTGATTTAAAGACAAAATAAAAAGAAGAGGGATGCATTCCTCTTCTTTTTATTTATGTAATAATTTACCAATCTTAGTCTGTAAAGCAAATAGTTTCTTATTTGCTTCTACATATTCATCATACATCTTATTAAGCTTTGCTTCTGTGTCCTTATGTTCGTTAGTAAATATACCTTCTTCAGAAGCTTTTGCCTGATCTTCAATCTCTTTTTTCACCTGTTCAAGATAAGCGATATGACCTTTAGCCTGTGCAGCTTTTGCTGCAATCTTATCCTGCATGTTTTCAATATCTATAGTAATATCGCTGATTTCTTCTTCTTTAGGAAGATAGTGAATATCATTGAAAAATCTATTATATGATTCCTGAGACTTTCTTACAATTGTTTTATAATCCATAATTCTGTACCGTCCTTTCTTTTGACACCTACACAATAATTGATTGTGACAAATTGTTCAAGAAAATGGAATCAAGTGTTAACAGAATTAATAAAAAACAATGAATAAATGAAGAACTATTGTTAATTGTGTTAACAGGAACTAGTAAGTACCCTTGTTTACTTCTGCAATAAGGTGATCTACGCCTTCTTTGAAAGCATTGTATTCACCTTCAAGTTTCTTAAGATATTCTAATCCTTCAGGTTCAATGTGATAGTAGATTCGAGTTTGGCGTTTCCCTACTAAAACCTTTTTCCCTGTAATCTGACCACTTTCAAGTAGCTTATAGAGAATAGGATACATTGTACCTTCCGCAATGTTGATTCTTCCATTCGATGCTTCCGTCAACAGCTGTACGATTTCATAACCGTATCTGTCTTTGTTTTGAAGGATCTTTAGAAGAACCATTTCAAGCTTAAAAAACTTACTGACACGTTTTGCCATATTTCTTCCTCCAATTCTTTTTTATATTTTATTTGTATAAATATATTATAGTAAAATCTTTGTCATTATAATAGTGAAAAGAATAATATTTAAAATTTTATTTAAAGACTAGCTTTTTAATATAGTAATACATTGTTTATCAAGTAGATAGAAGTACGTTTATTTATGGTATTTTTAATGAAGATGTATTAGAATACGTCAAGGTGAGATTTATGAAGAAAAAACTTTTAACGGGAATTTTATCATTGATGATCATGATAGGTGGACTTCTTTTTCATGATGTAAAAGAAATGCAGATGGTTTTCTACAATGAAGGAGGAAGCTATTTTCATCAAAGTGAATACTGTGAGCATCTTTTTTCTCACAAGAAAGAAAGCATGCGTATTCTATGTGAACTATTAGGATATAAAGAGTGTCCTTATTGTTTTCATCAGGAAAGCTATACATTAGAGGGGGTTCCTTCTTTTAATGGGAAGGCCTATGTCACTATTCATGATAATAAACCTTTCTTTAGTAAAGAAGATTATAGTAAAGGGAACTTTGAAGAATATTCTTCTTTAGATCATCTAGGAAGAGTTCAGAAAGCATTTATTAATGCATCTATGTCTACTTTACCTAAAGAGAAAAGAAAGAGTATTGGGATGGTAAAGCCAACAGGATGGCATCAAAGAAGATATGAGGAAATCAGGGATTCTGATAACCCTGCTGGTTATCTTTATAATCGCTGTCACCTGATTGCTTATGAGATTGGTGCTGAAAATGCCAATAGGAAGAATCTTATGACAGGAACACGCTATCTTAATATAAAGGGAATGCTGCCATGGGAGAACAAGGTTGCAACTTATATAAAAAGAACTGCACATCATGTCTTGTATAGGGTTACGCCTATTTATAAGGACAATCAGCTACTCGCAAAAGGTGTGCTGCTAGAAGGGAAATCCGTTGAGGATCAGGAAATACAGTTTTGTGTCTATTGCTATAATGTGCAGCCAGGCATTACAATTCATTATGAAGATGGGACAAGTGAAGTAAAATAATATGGGGAAACGTTTTATGATTGGGCTGCTTTTATTTTGTGTATTGATCGCATTTAGTCTTATTCAAGATCCTGCTAAACAGGTGAAGCAGCTAATAAGATTTCATTATTATACAAGTGTTATTGAGGGGAGTGAGAGATATCTATATTTTGGAAAAGATTACTACAAGTCAGGTATTGTTTCACACCAGCAATTTCATGTAAAAGATCAGGGATCTTATATGATCAAAAGAAAATGTCATCAGATTTATCTGATTTTAAGGAAGGGGGGCAAGACGACTTCTTTTCTTGTTAATATGAAACATAATCAATGTCCAGAACATTTTACCTCTTTGCATAGTCATGTACGCTATGTATTGAAATACTAAAATCAATTTTTGTAGGAAGAATGCATTATTATTGATATAATAAAGAGAAAGGAGGGAGTGTATGAAAACAATTGATCAGTATTTATTAATGATAAAAGAGATACTCAATAAATATCCGTTTCAATTAGATTTTAAGAAATCTTTGAAATTTCATCATGATTTCTATGAATTTATGGAAAAGCATATCCCCCTTCTTATGAAGGAGAAACGCTACAGTGATGTCTTTACATTATTGACATACATTTTTCTCGTTCTAAATGATTATGATATTGTAGAAATTAGAATTACATCTACAGAATGCATCTTCCGACTTATTCAATTATATAAAGAAGGCAATGAAACAATTAGACATATGATCTATGAGTGGACAAGTCATATTTCAATGCACACATTAAAAGATGAACTCATGTCTGATTTCTACAATCTAAAAAAGAGCGTAGGCGAAGCCTATCGTTTTGAGCCTAAAAAGCAGGATACCAGCGGTTCGCTTCTATTAAGACGATGGACGGAAGATGAATTTAATCGATGATCACTGCTTTTATTTCAATAAGAGTCTTTTTTGATTATTAATGGATTATTTGATATAATGAATCTAACTTTATGGTAAATAGGTTAAAAATAAGAGGAGGAACTCATTATGGCACCAGAAGATTTTGAAACAAAGATTAGAGCACGTCTTAAAGATATTACTAAAAAAGTACAGGAAGTTAAGCAACAGAATGATATCCTGAAAGCTGCCAATAAGAGATTAGAAGATGATAAGGCGCTTTTAGAGAACTCAAATAAGGATTTAAGAGCTGAAGTACAAAATCTTAGAGGAGAATATGAGTCTCTTAAGAATGAGCCAAAAATAGATGAAGCTTCCTTGGATATATTAAAAAAAGAAAATGCATCAAAAGATGAACAGCTTAAATCATTAGAAAATCAGGTCCAGTCATTAAAGGATCAGTATGATTCTTTATACAAAGAAACTGATAGTCTAAAGGCAAGCTATGATGATGCCAAGTCTACTAATAGTGAGGCTACATCAAAGATTTCTTCCCTTGAAGAAGAAAAAGAAGAAGCCTTAAAGAAGAGTGCTTCATTAGAAGAACAGCTTTCTTCATTAAAGGAAGATTATGATAAACTTACATCTTCACAAAGTCACACAAGTGAAACAGTGTCTGAATTAGAAAGTACTGTTTCTTCATTAAAAGAAGAAAATGAGTCACTTTCATCTGAAAATGTGAAAGCAAGTGAATCTTTATCAGCTTTACAGTCAGAAGTTGCTAGTTTGAAAGAAGAAAAAGAATCTTTATCTGTAAAATATACACAGTCTAGTGAAAGTCTATCTCAATTAGAAAAAGAACTTTCATCATTAAATGAAGAAAAGCAACATACAAATGATGCATTAGCTTCATTAGAACAGGAGTTAGCCTCCTTAAAAGAAGAAAAAGAAAAACTATCTTCGGATAAAGAAAGTGTAGATGAACTGTTAACTTCATTAGAAAATGAAATGTCCACTTTAAAAGTAGATAACGATAAACTTATGACAGATAAGCGTTTAGCTACTGAAGAAATGACAAATCTTGGAGAACAGATTTCTACATTAAAAGAAGAAAACGCAAAATTAAATGAATCTAAGAGTTCTGCCCATGAAGAAATGGAAAGAATGAAAGAGAGTGCTGAAGCAACAGTTGTCAAGAATACTGAATTAATGGAGAATGTTGCTAAGATTACTTCAGAAAACAATGCATTAAAGTTAAAGAACACAATGCTTGATCAGATTGTGAGAGCTAATAAGGAAGAATTGCGTTCATTAAGAGAAGTGCAGGATAAATATAGTGCATTAGAAAATGACTATGAAGAGATTAAAGCTAATGCAGAAAAAGCAAATGAAGAATTAGAAACTGCTCGTAAAGATGTATTAAAGGCAACAGAAGAATTAAAGGCTCTTGAAGAAGAAAAAGAAACATTAAAGAGTCGCAATCTTTCATTGCTTGATGAAAAGAAAGAACAGGAAGAGGCAGTAGAATCATTGACTCTTGCAAAAACAGCTTTAGAAGAAGAAAGACATAAACAGCTTGATACATTGGATGCGTTAAAAGCAGAAGTAGAAGCTTTACAGAATAATAATCTGTCTTTATCTCAGGAAAAAGAAAAACAAGAAGCTGCGCTTTCATTATTAAGAAGTCAGAATGAAGAATTATCTAAAGAAACACAGGATCTTAATGCCTTAAAGCTTAAATTAGAAGCAGAAAATGAAACATTAGAAAACCAGGTTTCTACATTAGAAGAAGAAAAGACTGCTGCTATGAGCAATATTGAGCGTATGGCAGAAGAAAATCAGTCATTGGCTGAAGTGAACCATAAGTTCGATAGCGACAATAGAGAGTTAAAATCTATTAATGAAACATTGGAAGAAGCCAACAAGGCCTTCAACCAGCAGGTTCCAGAATTAAAGAAAGAGAATGCGGATCTTAAGAATAAGAATGCTTCTCTTGTAAGCGTGAATACATCACTTATGTCTAAAAATGAAGAGTTATCTAAGGATAATGAGGCATTTAAAGTACGTCAGCCTAAACTTGACAGTGAAAATGCTAAACTTAAAGAAGAAAACGAAGCATTATCAAAAGAAAATGATTCATTAAAGACAGAAAATGAAGAATTAAAGAATGAAAATGTTAAATTGGAAGAAGGCAACAAAGAAGCTGCCAAGAACAATATGCGCTTTAGAGAAATGAATCAGAAACTTAGAAGTGAAGTATCTCTTCTAGGTGAACAAGTTGATGCCTTCAAGCAGGAAAACCCTGTTCTTAAAGAAGAACTTGAAAACATCAAATCTCGTTATTCACAGATCACTGAAGAAAAACAGGCCATTGATGAAGAAAACAAGAAGATCAGATCTTCATTGGCAAGAGTACAAGGTGCCTTTGACCATGTTACAGATAAGATGGATGACTACATTGGCGCATTGGAATTATTCCAGAATAAATACAATGGTCTTGTAAAAGGCTATAATGAATTAAATATCAAATATCAGGAATTATTAAATGAAGAAGAAGATCGTCTCATTTATAATCCTCAATTTGAAGGAATCATTGATAAGAAGGAATCTGAATAAGATTCCTTCTTTTTAAAGGAGAAAAGTATGCTAAAAAATAAAAACGTATTTTTATTTGATATGGACGGACTGCTTTTAGATACAGAAGCTTTACATGTAAAACTCTGGCATAAGATCTTTGATAAATATCATCTCAATGAACATGAAGACCTTATCACCAAAGTAATTGGAACATCGGGTGATCAGGCAAGAATGATTGCTAAAGAGATGACTGGTGATCCAGATTTTCTTAATCGCCATGAAGAAGAAAAAGCACTTATGCTTAAAGACTATCTAAAAAATCATGACTTAAAACAAAAGAAAGGTGCAGAAAAGCTGCTTTCTTATTTATATGAACATGATTATGATATCATCCTTGTTTCTTCTACTTTTGAAGAAGGAGTAGAAAGAGCCCTTGCGAAAGGACATCTTTCGCATTGGATTGATAAGAAAGTCTGTGGTGATCATGTCAAATACTCTAAACCCAATCCAGATATATATCTGAGGGCTCTTTCTTTATACAATCATCAAGCAGAAGAATGCGTTGTATTAGAAGACTCAAAAAACGGTATCAAAGCAGCCAATGCCGCTGGCATTGATGTCATTGGAGTACCTGATCTTATTGATTTAAGTGAAATGAAAGAAGAGCATCTCATTGCGGTTGTCCCTTCTTTAGAAGATGTGTTAGAAATGGTGAAATAAGATTCTTGCATAATAGATGCTTTTCCTCTATATTTTATACAGGTGAATAATTATGCTTACATATAAAACAGGATTAAAAAAGGGAATTCCTATTGCATTAGGCTATTTCCCAGTCTCATTTTCTTTTGGCGTACTATGCGTCTCACATCAGTTGCCCCTTGGACTTGCAACATTGATTTCTTTTACAAACGTTACATCTTCAGGGCAGTTTGCGGGAGTGAACTTAATGTTAAGTCAATCCACATACTTTGAAATTGCGTTAACATTATTAATGATCAATGCCCGCTATTTCTTAATGTCACTTTCTCTTTCCCAGAAGATTGAAGAAAAGATGACAACATTACAACGTCTTCTCATCTCATTTGTCGTAACCGATGAAACATTCGCCATTGCCAGTCTAGAGTCCCAGCCACTTACTTTTTCCTATATGGCGGGGCTGATGACACTACCATTTTTAGGGTGGGGATTGGGTTCATTATGTGGTGAACTTATTATGGATCTGTTGCCAGCAAGCGTACAAGGAGCTATGGGTATTGCTTTATACGGCATGTTCTTAGCGCTTATTGTACCTCCTTCACGTAAATCAAAAGAGGTTGCAATCGTTGTTGTGTTATCAGTTGCATTGCATTGTCTATTGCACTACGTACCACTTTTTGCATTTATGGGAGATGGATTTAAGTTGATCACATCCATACTTATTTCTGCCGCAGTTGGTGCTAAGCTTTATCCAAAGGAGGAGAATGTATGATCTACTATTTAATTGGAGTATTGATTATGGCGGCTTTTAGCTATATTCCAAGATTTCTGCCACTTACATTTTATCGCAAGAAAATTGAATCACCATATCTTCAATCCTTGCTTTATTATCTGCCTTATGCAGCTCTTGGTGCCTTGACATTCCCAGGTATTTTTCATGCGACTCCTCATCTTTATGAATCACTTGCGGGTGCCACTGTCGCTTTCTATTTTGCATTTCGCAATAAGAGTCTCATATTCGTAGCTGTATCAGGCATGATTGCTTGTTACGTGGCATATTTGATTATGACTTATATACATTAAGGTGAGATATATGGAAGAATTTATCCTCTTTATCAATGATATAGATACAAATCCAACATTAGTAAAAGAATTAAATATGATTACCCTTGATCCCACTCACCATAAACTGCTCATTACTTATGCATGGGTAGGACCAAATGGTATTGGTGATCAGGAAACCAGAGAAGAGCCTATCGATATTATGTCATTAAGTGAACTTCACGATTATCTTAATGATAGCTTCGATCACATTCTTACAATTGAAGATATGCTTTTAAATGAAAGACTCATCACCTACTATATTTCATTAGAAAATCAGTCTTTCATTAAAGAAATAGATGATCTCTATTGTGAATTATTATGGCGCTTATGGCGTAAGAAAGATCGCAATGAAGAAGAGAATGTCGATTTAGCCATCACTTATCAGGAATATGGACACTTTCTTGAAAAAGTGGATCTTTCTCGCAGTATTGATCCCTATTTAAGAGAAAAGACTATTCTTGAAGAAGTCGCAATTAATAATCCTAATGAGGATAATAAACGCAATGTTTTAGTAGGCTTAGAAGATGTCATTAGAGTTTACGAAAAACTAGGGGATGACTTTGAAAAAGAAGCACTCAATTACACATTGGCGCTCTTTAAGCAATATGAAGATTGTCATCTTGAAAATAACTACGAAAAAGCCCATATCGCTGAAAAGATAGGTTTACATTATGCTTCTATTGATACCATTGAAGACCTTGATAATATTGATAGTGATGATCAGCGTATAGAATTATCGCTTTATTATCATAATATAGAAAAAGATATCTTTAAGATGTTACTCGATGAAGATCCATCATTGGATAATAAATACAACTATGGTATTTCACTTAGACAGATGGGAAATCGCTATGAACAGTTAGGTGATCAGGATAGTCTAAAACAGGCGAGTCTACTTTATGATGAAGCCTATGAACTATTTAGTGAACTGTACAAGAAAGATCCTAACTATCGTGAAAGCTATATTATTGCCTCTGAACAAAAGGGAAATATTGCTTTTTTAAGAGAAAAGTACAAGGATGCTCTTTATTATTATGAAGAAGTTTATCAATTAGAAAAAGAAGACGCTCTAAGCAACAGCGATGATGACCTGTTTAGTGTAGCGATTATCTTAAAGAAGTTAGGAAAAGTCAATGAGAAGCTACATAAAATAGATCAGGCTTTAGCTTATTATAAAGAATCCCTATCACTCAACTTAGATATAGAAAAACGTACAGATATCTATGTCAGAAAAGCTGAAGTGGGGATTGCCTATATGAATATCGGTTGGGTCTATATGAATAAATCAGAATATAATCTAGCTAAAGAGTATTTTGAAAAAGATCTTGCGATCAGAGAAAAGCTTCATGATGAATATCAGAGTGTAAGTTCTCATTACTCTTTATCCTTAGCTTATCGACATATGGGATATGTCCTTGAAGAATTAGATGAAAAGCAATCATTGGATTACTTTAGAAAATGTTTTGATATTTCTGCATATTATGAAAAGAAGCACAGTCATGAAGGAGAACGTCATTACTTGGCTGTATCCACACATGACTTAGCTTATGATCTGATGAGACTTGGCTATTTAGAGGAAGCTAAGTTTTATTATGAAAAAGTGCTTTATTATCTTGAACATTATAAAGAAAAAAGAAAACATGAATATGTTTTAAATAAAGAAGAAATAAGTGATGAGTATCATCAGCTTATGGCATTGTTAAAAGGAAAGGAAAAAGAAAAATGATACTGTTAATAAAAAACATAGGGCTTTTGATTTTAGGGTTTTTAATGCTTATCAAAGGTGCGGACTGGCTTGTAGAAGGAGCGAGCGGCATCGCTAAAAGATTAGGAATTCCTGCTCTTGTAGTAGGGTTAACCATCGTTGCGATGGGAACAAGTGCCCCTGAAGCAGCTGTATCCATCACTTCTGCATTAAAGGGAAGCGTAGATATCGCTGTAGGAAATGTTCTTGGCTCTAATATTCTTAATGTATTGATCATCTTGGGTGTGACATCATGTATTACCCCATTACTTATCAAAGAGACCACTGTCAAATATGAATTGCCATTCATGATCGCTGTGTCTATTATCTTTTCAATTATTGGACTTCAAAATGAAGTCATTGGCATTAAAGGTGGATTAATCTTATGGGCATTGTTTATTGCCTACTTGTCTTACTTGTTCATAATGACTAAGAAAGGTTTTATTGAAGCAGAAGAGGAAGATCAGATTGCCCACTTACGTACTATTCCTATTCTATTATTCTTAACAGTCATTGGAATCGCTATCGTTGTTCTAGGTTCTAACTTTGCGGTTGATGGAGCAAGTGGTATTGCAAAATACTTTGGAGTAAGTGAACGTATTATCGGATTAACCATTGTCGCATTGGGAACATCTCTTCCTGAATTGGTGACTTCTGTTACTGCAGCTAAACGTGGAAAGTCCGATATCGCTATTGGTAATATTGTTGGTTCGAATATCTTCAATATCTTATTCGTAATTGGGACAAGCGCCTTAATTACACCGGTGGCTTACCAGTCAAAGTTTATCATCGACAGCATTGTAGCAATTGGCGCATGTGTCCTGCTTTATTTATGTGTCTTTAAAGACCATGAACTTTCTAGATGGGGCGGGATCACAATGCTTATTGCATACGCTATCTATTTTGTCTATTTAATGTTATAAAGATTTGCTTTTAAAACGCAAATCTTTTTTGTTAGAATAAAAGAAGGAGGAATATCAATGAAAATCAAGTTTCTTTTATTAAGTCTCTTTATAGCATTAACAGCCTGTCAAGCAGCAGTTAAAGAGAAAATTGATTATGATGGGATCTACACATCTAAAGGAGATGTGTCACTGTATCTTCATACTTATAGGAAATTGCCAAAGAATTTTATTACGAAGAATCAAGCCAGACAAAAGGGCTGGCGTGGTGGTGGTCTTGACTACTATGTAAAAAATGGATGCATAGGTGGAGATCGCTTTGGCAATTATGAACGTCGTCTTCCGGTTGATTCTTATAAAGAATGTGATATCGATACATTGCATAAAAAATCGCGAGGCAAGAAGCGATTGATCTATTCAAAAGATTTTGTGATTTATTATACGGATGATCACTATCAGACTTTTACCAAAATAACATTTGAGGAGTAGAATATGGAGTATATTATTAATTTTGATCATGTCTATACAGCCCAAGATCTACATAATGCTTTTAGAAAACTGCCTCTTCCTGACTATTATGGCAACAATCTTGATGCCTTGTATGATGTACTATGTGAAATAGGAGAACCAACAGTGTTAACAATAAAGAATGTTGAGGAATTACCTGCCTCCTATCAAGATTTAGTGATGCAGCTTTTTGAAGATGTTATGGAATCAAATAAATTGATAAATGTTAATTACATCAAGTGACAAATGTAACTAAATTATTACGATAAAATGTACAAAAATCCCTTTTTCTTTTCATTTTATAAAAATGTCTATTTATGCGTGCATTTCTTTTATAGACGTGTTATGGTAACACCTGTAAAGAAGTTCAGACTCTCTTTATAATATTTTCGACAAACAAAAGGGCAGAATCCAAAAGATTCTGTCTTTTTGTTTAAGTTAATATTGTGTACACAAAACTTTTATATATTTACTTCAGTAAAATCAAAAAACTCCCTATTAAAATATTATCGACGCTGCAGTGAGTTAGAGTTCTCACTGCTTTTTTTTGACTTCACAATTCTTCTCGTTGTATTATAATTTTGTATGAAAGAGAGGATAGACATCTATGTATTCAATAAAAGAATTATTAAAAGGTGTTAACTATGAAATTATAAAAGGAGAAGAGTGCGATGTCACTGATGTCATTTATGATAATAGAAAAGTGACACCAGGATCATTGTTCGTCTGTGTAAAAGGCGTTCATTTTGATGGACATGATGCCATCAGCGATGTCATTAAAAAAGGAGCTAAAGCTATTCTTGTAGAACGTGATGTAGAAGTAGAAGAAGATGTCACAATCATTAAGGTAGAAAGTACAAGATATGCGATGGCATTTGTTGCTGCAAGCTATTATGGGCATCCTGCATCTTCATTGAAGGTTATTGGGATTACTGGTACAAAAGGAAAGACGACAACTTCCTATATGGTAAAATCCATTCTTGAACATGCAGGTTATAAAGTAGGATTGATTGGTACTGTGGAAACAATTATTGGAGATGTACATATTCCTTCAGTGAATACAACACCAGAATCTTATGTATTACAGAAGACTTTTAAGGATATGGTAGAGGCTGGTATTCAAGTTGTTGTTATGGAAGTCTCTTCCCAGGCATTAATGTTGCATAGAACACAGGGATTTACATTTGAGATTGGTATCCTTACTAATATCTCTGAAGATCATATTGGACCAAATGAACATCCTTCATTTGAACATTATATGCATTGTAAAGGATTATTGTTCAAGCAGTGCAAGAAGGGTATTGTCAACTGTGATGATGCACACTACAAGACTGTATTAGAAGGTCATACTTGTGAACTAGAAACTTTTGGTTTACATGAAAATGCGGACTTGAGAGCCGAAAATCTTGATTTAATCAAGAAACCAGGGGAATTAGGTATTTCATTTGATGCGAAAGGGTTAATTGATCTTCATGTAGAAATACCAACACCAGGTAAATTCAGTGTTTATAATGCTTTAACCGCAATGGCAATCTGTGCTCACTTTAATGTCAATAAAGAAGATATGCAGGAAGCATTGCTTCATGCAAAGGCAAAAGGAAGAATTGAAATGGTCAAGGTGTCAGATGATTTCACATTAATGATTGACTATGCACATAATGCCTTTGGCTTAGAAAGCCTTCTTACTACATTGAAAGACTATCATCCACATCGTTTAGTTGTATTATTTGGATGTGGTGGTAACCGCAGTAAATTAAGAAGATATGAGATGGGTGAAGTTTCAGGAAGATTAGCTGATTTAACAGTTATTACTTCTGATAACCCAAGAGACGAAGATCCAATGGATATTATCAAAGATATTGAAATTGGTATGGCTAAGACTGATGGTCAGTATGTAGAAATACCTGATCGTAGAGAAGCTATCGCTTATGTTATTGAACATGGTGAACCAGGAGATATTATTGTTCTTGCAGGTAAAGGTCATGAAGATTATCAGGAAATTAAAGGCAAGAAGTATCCAATGGATGAGAGAGTCATTATTAGGGAATACTTAGAATCAAGACAAGGCTAGTTATCTAGTCTTGTTTTTTGTATAATAGGGACTGAGGTGAATACGAGTGAGTATTAGAACTTATGAAAAATATCCATATAAGACTTCTTTTGAAGCAGAGGTCATTGAGTGTGATCAAGATCATATTATCCTTGATAATACAATCTTTTTCCCAGAAGCTGGTGGACAGTGTGCCGATCGAGGCTTTATTGAGGGAAAGAAGGTAACTGATGTACAAGAAGAAGGAGATATGATCATTCATGAAATAAAGAATCATCCTTTTCATGTTGGAGACCATGTTCATGGTCAGATTGATTGGGATTTTCGTTTTTCAAATATGCAATGCCATAGTGGAGAACATATCTTCAGTGGTATCGTGCATAAGAAATTTGGATATGATAATGTTGGCTTTCATCTAGGAGTCCATGAAATGACAGTAGATTTCAATGGACCAATAAGTGATGAAGCATTAAAAGAAATAGAAGTAGAGGTCAATAAGGCCATCTATCAGAATAAGACTATTACTTGTTTTTATCCTGACAGAAAGACGCTTGAAACATTGGATTATCGTTCAAAAAAAGAAATCAAGGGCGATGTGCGCCTTGTCGATATTGAAGGATATGATCTATGTGCATGTTGCGCTCCTCATGTTAAATCAACAGGGGAAATTGGCATGATGAAGATCATCAGTCATATGAACTATAAAGGTGGCATCAGAGTCTTTTTAGAATGTGGCATAAGAGCCTTTAACTATATAAGAAAAGACTATGAAAATGCCCAGTCTCTTTATGGTATGCTTTCCGCTAACCAGGAGTCACTTGTAAAGCATGTAAAGAACTTACAAGATAAAAACAGCAGACTTGAAAGTGAAATCAGAAAAGTGCAAAGTGATGCTCTTTCAGAAAAAATCAGTCATTGTGAAGGAGAAAGCATTCTTCTATTTGAAGAACAGATGGAAACAGCTATTCAGCGTGAAGCTGTTAATAAGCTAAAAAAGAAAGCAACACGCTACGCTGGCGTATTTGTTGGAAATGATCAAAGAGGATATCGCTATATATTATCTTCTGCTTCATTAGATATGAAAGAATTGCTAGATAAGCTTGTAAGCCACAAAGGAAAGGGAGGAGGATCATCAGAGATGATCCAGGGTTTTATTTCTTGTAAACAAGAAGAAATAAAGACACTAATCGATTAGAGGTATAAAAATGATAATTAGAGATTTAGCATTAAACAGGTTTCTTGAAACCTTCCAAGTAAAGATTGAACCAGTAGATGAACTCTTCTCATACTATCGCTGTGCTTTAATGGAAGTAGAAACAAAATTTAAGGTTCTAAATGAACAGTTTGCCTTGTTGTATGATGGAAACCCCATTGAAAGCATTAAGACAAGAATCAAGTCATATGACAGTATTTTACGTAAACTAAAAAGCAAAGGTTTTCCTTTAACTTTAAAATCAATGGAAGAGAATGTCTTTGATGTAGCAGGTGTACGTGTCATCTGTTCTTTTGAAAAAGATATCTACGTATTAGAATCATATTTTCTTTCACAAGATGACGTTGTTCTAGTAGAAAGAAAAGACTATATTAAAAATCCTAAGAAGAGCGGATATCGCTCTTTGCATCTTCTTATAGAAATCCCTATTTTCTTATCTACAGGAAAAAAGATGATGAAAGTAGAAGTACAGCTAAGAACTATTGCGATGGATTTTTGGGCAAGTCTTGAACATAAGCTACGCTATCATAAAGATTTAACAGATGAACAGCTCATCTTATTAAAAGATGAAATGAAAACATGTGCCACAATGTGTAAAGAACTCGATCAGCGTATGCAGTATGCTAAAGATGAAATCTTAGGCAAGGAGGATAATACATGAGTTTTTTCAAGAAAAAAAGCTTTATTAGAACAAGTGTTGTACATTTCACAGTCTTCTCAGTATTAATATTAGCTGTTTTTCTGGGCTTCATGTTAATTTATGCCTACATGCTAGACATCGCCTTCACCGATATGGATGATGTCTTAAAATATAAAGATGATATCATCTCCGAACATTTTTCAAATATTCCCATTGAATCATTTAAGAAGTGTTCCTTTATTGTCTTCAATGATGATAATGATGTCATCTATTCATCCAATGAATCCATAAAAGAGGATATCAGAGCCGTTGATCTTGAATTAATTGAAAGATACAATTCAGGATACAACTACTCCATTACTCAATATGAATCTGGAAAATATAAGAATGGATTCTATGTGCAGAAAGTCAAGAAGATCAAGGATGGAACATTGCAGTCGACAGGATATGCGATTTTAGATAATAATCTTCGTGTAGTAGAAGGTAACTTATTCAATAAGTCCTCACTTTCTCCCTATGAATTTAATTTAATAAGCGGTAAATTCATAGATAGTGAAAAAAATGAATTTACTGTTTCTAAGTATGAGTATGTCAATAAAAAAGGAAAGAGACGCGTCTTCGTGTTTATTAATCCAACATTTAAAGAAGAGGATTATAGCAACCTAGAAGATAAGCTTCTAAGATTCATTCCTATTCCTATCTTATTGATCATCATCATTATTTTTATTCAGACAATGCTTTTTGATAGAAAGATCAAGAAGAGTATTCAGCCATTAAATAAAGCGATGCTTTCTTATTCAAAAGGAGAACCACAAAAAATAGATAAAGATGAAATGCCAAGAGAGTTCTTCTATGTCGTAGATACCTTCGAAGATTTAATGAATGAACTAGAAATAAGTGAACAGGAAAAAGAAAAAGCCAATGCTGAAAGACAGCGTGTCATCGTCGATCTTTCCCATGATCTAAAGACACCGTTGACCGTCATTCAAGGGTATGCAAAAGCATTGGCAGATCATGTCGTTCCTGAAGAAAAGCAGGAACAGTATCTTCAGACCCTAGCTGTCAAGGCCAATGCGAGTGCTAGCTTGATGGATACATTGTTTGCCTATACAAGAATGGAGCATCCTGAATATCATCTTAATTTAAGCGAAGTAGATCTTCATGAATGGTTTAGAGACTACATCTACTCTAAAAATGAAGAAATCAGTCTTAAAGGTTTCCGTGTTGAAAAAGATATTCCTGATGATATAGAACTTGCCAAGATAGACTTGAATCTATTCCCACGTGCCTTGGATAATCTGTTAAATAATTCGTTGAAATATAATGTAGTAGGTACCAAGATCTACTATAGTGTCAATGAGAAGAATGATAAGATTACTATCATCTACGCTGATGATGGAGTAGGTATCTCTGAAGAGGTCGGAGAACGTATCTTCGATGCTTTTGTTACAACAAATGAAGCGAGAACTTCGGGAAAAGGGACAGGACTAGGCATGAGCATTGCCAAACGTATCATTGAATTACATGGTGGTACGATAGAATTAGATTCATTAGAAGGATATAAAACAGTCTTTAAGATACAATTAAAAAGAATTTTTACAGAGTAGCATTGCTACTCTTTTTTGTTTCAATAAACGAAAATTATTTAATTTTTTTAGATATTCTATAAAAAAGTGTTGCAAAGTTCTTGAAATTCGATAGAATGTATCTATAATTAAAGTATCAAATCAGAAAAAGAGGGGATAGTTATGAGATTTAAAAAATTATGTGCATTTGCTGCAGTGGCAGCAATGCTTGTGGGGTGTTCAAGTACAAACCAGACAAAGACTACTGTAAAGAATCCAATCTTTGGTTTTATTGGTCCATTGACTGGTGATGCATCTCAGTATGGAACAGCTGTTAAGAATGCATTGGAATTAGCAGTTGAAAAGTATAACAAAGAAAATGGTACTAAGATTACTATTAAGGCTTATGATGATAAAGCTGATGCAACTGAAGCGGTCAATGCTTACAACAAGCTTGTCGATGATGACAATGTAACAGCAGTTCTTTCACCAGTTACTACTGCTTCATGTTTAGCCGTTGCTAATGCTTCAAAAGCGAAGTCTACTCCAATTCTTACACCATCAGGTACAGGAGATAACATTACTATTGATTCATCTACAAAGAAAGCTTATAAGAATGTATTTAGAATCTGTACAAACGATTCATATGCTGGTACTTATTTAGCTAAACTTTGTAATACTAAATTTAACTTTAGAAAAGTTGCAATTCTTTATAACAAAGAATTAGACTACTCTGCAGGTCTTGATGCTTCATTTGAAAAAGAAGCTAAAAACCAGAATGTTAATGTTGTTTATAGTGGAGCATACAATGCCAATACTAAAGATTTCTCTACTTTCATTTCTAAGATCAAAGCTAGTGGATGTGATTCAGTTTATCTTCCAGATTACTATGAATCAGTTGTTACTATTACAAAACAGTTAAGAGATGCTGGTATTAACGTTCCACTATTTGGTGGAGATGGATGGGATGGTATCCTTGGAGTTAAAGGTGTAAATGCTAAAAACTTCGAAAATACTTACTATGTATCAGGATTTAATAAAGATGCAACTTCTGGTCCAGCAAAAGCATTTATCGATGCTTATCAGAAGAAGTATAATACAATGCCTAACATGTTTGCTGCAATGGAATATGATGCTGTAACTGTTATGATGAAAGCAATCAATGCTGCTAAATCTACTGATCCAGATAAGATCAATGAACAGCTTGCTAAAATCACTGTTACAAATGATGAAGCAGCATGTGGTGGATTCAAATACAATGAGTATCATGATCCACAGAAGGAAATGGTTACCGTAACAGTTAAGAATGGAAAGTATGTCACTGTTTCATAAGGAAGTATGATTAGGGAGAGCATATACTCTCCCTTTAGTATTATTGAAAGGAGTTCTCTATGGATTTTATTAATCAGATTATCAATGGATTATCAACCGGTAGTATGTATGCACTGGTTGCAATTGGATATACAATGGTATACGGCATTGGGAAGATGATCAACTTCGCTCATGGTGAAATCATCATGGCCTCTTCTTATTTTGCACTAGTAGGTATCTCAAGTTTAGGATTACCTCCTGTTGCAGCAATCGCTCTTTCTGTTGTATTGACTGCCGCATTAGGTGTTATTACTGAAAAGGTAGCTTATAAGCCACTACGTGGTAAAGGATCATTGGAAGTACTGATCACAGCTATCGGTGTTTCTTATTTATTACAGAATGTTTTCTACTTGATCTTTACATCATCAGGAAAAACATTCCCTGATATCATGCCACAAGGTTCATTCCATCTTGGTGGTTTGCATATCACATATATCACATTAATTACATTAATTATTTCAGGTGTCTGTACTGGCGTATTGTTATTCTTTATTCATAAGACAAAAATGGGGAAAGCAATGCGTGCCGTTTCAGAAGATGCTGGAGCAGCACAGCTTATGGGAATCAATGTTTCTTCAACTATCTCTTTAGCTTTTGCGATTGGTTCTGGATTAGGTGCTGTAGCAGGTGTCATCTATGGGGCAAAGTTCTCGCTTATTAATCCATATATTGGTGCAATGCTAGGAATTAAGGCCTTCATTGCGGCAGTACTTGGAGGAATTGGCAGCATTCCTGGTGCCATGGTCGGTGGACTTATGATCGGGGTTGCTGAATCATTGACTATCTCATATATCTCATCAGATTTCTCTGATGCTATTGTATTTGGTATTTTGATTCTTATTTTATTGATTAAACCAGCTGGTTTATTTGGAAAGAACGTAAGAGAGAAGGTATAGCGTATGAAAAAGAAGTTAGTAAAATCGCTTATTTTAGCCCTTCTTATGGCGGCGATTCCATATATTGTATTAACATTGCTGATGTCACTTGGCATCTTAAATAGTTTCTGGTCAGGTATTATTATGCTTTGCGGTATTAATATTGTACTGGCTGTATCATTGAACTTAGCTACTGGCTACTTAGGTCAGTTGACATTAGGACACGCCGGATTCATGGCTGTAGGTGCTTATGTTTCAGCTATTTTAAGTATCTATTATCAGTGGCCATTCTTATTGACACTTCTTATCGGTGCTCTTGCAGCAGCACTCATCGGTATTGTCGTAGGTGTTCCTTCTTTAAGATTAAAAGGTGATTATCTTTGTATCATCACTTTAGCATTCAATGAAATCATTCGTGTTATCATTGTTAACTTGAAGATCACTAATGGTTCAAGAGGGTTAATTGGTACACCTCATGAAACAAACTTTACTTTTGTTTACTTGATTGCTGCATTAACAATTTTTGTAGTTTACAGTATCGTTCATTCTCGTCATGGACGTGCAATCATCTCAGTAAAAGAAGATGAAACAGCTTCAGAATTATCAGGTATCAACATTACTTACTATAAAATCTTAGCCTTCGTTATTTCTGCATTCTTTGCGGGAGCAGCAGGGGCACTTTATTCACATTACATTCCAGTTCTTGTTCCTAAATATTTCGATTATAACAAATCAGTAGAAATCCTTGTTATGGTCGTATTAGGCGGAATGGGAAGCTTGCCAGGTTCAATTATTGCGGCTATCGCCTTAACAGTTGTTCCTTCATTATTAATCAGCTTCTCTAACTATCGTATGTTAATTTATGCAATCGTATTAATTGCAGCAATGTTACTTAAACATAGTGATGCAGGTATTGCATTAAAACGTATGATTCCATTCTTGAATAAGAAAGGGAAGGAGGAGTCACTATGAAACCATTATTAAAAACATCTGGATTGGGTATTCAATTCGGTGGACTTAAAGCCGTTGATGAGTTCAACTTTGAAATTGGAGAAGGTCAATTATTTGGTCTTATTGGACCTAATGGTGCAGGAAAGACAACGATCTTCAACTTGTTGACAGGGGTGTATAAACCAACAAGCGGTAAAATCTTACTTGATGGTGTAAGTCTAAATAAAAAATCACCAACGCAGATTACCCAGATGGGAATTGCTAGAACATTCCAGAATATTCGTCTTTTCAAGGAGATGAGTGTTATTGATAATGTAAAAGTTGGTCTTCATCATTCTCATGAATATTCATTATTATCATCTATTTTACATCTTCCTAGCTATTTTAAGGGAGAAGAAAAAATGGATCAGAAAGCCAGAGAGCTATTGTCAGTATTTGGTCTTGAAGAATTTGCGGATGTTAAGGCATCCAATCTTCCTTATGGGAAACAGCGTCAGCTAGAAATTGCCAGAGCCTTGGCAACTTCTCCTAAATTATTGTTATTGGATGAACCTGCTGCAGGGATGAACCCAACTGAAACAGCAGAATTAATGGAAACAATTGCTTTAATTAGAAAGAAATTTGATATTTCTATTCTTCTTATTGAACATGATATGAAACTTGTCATGGGTATTTGTGAGAAAATCTGTGTATTAAACTTTGGTACAGTTTTAGCGTTTGGTTCACCAGATGAAATCAGAAATAATCCAGAAGTAGTAGCAGCCTATTTAGGTAGTGAAGAATAGGGGGGATTGCATGTTACTTAAAGTAAAAGATTTAAATGTAAACTACGGTGTCATTCATGCGATTAAAGATGTCTCTTTTGAAGTAGAAGAAGGAGAAATCGTTGCTTTAATCGGAGCCAATGGTGCTGGTAAAACATCAACGCTTCATGCGATCAGTTCACTTATTTCAAGCAAGAGTGGGGAGATCATCTTTGATGGCAAGGATATTTCTAAAATGCCTGCCCATAAGATTGTTGGATTAAACTTAGCTCAGGTACCAGAAGGAAGACGTATCTTTGCACAGCTTTCTGTAGAAGATAATCTTGAAATGGGTGCATTCTTAAGAGATGACAACAAGATAGAAGATGATATCCAGCATATCTACTCTCTATTCCCAAGACTTGAAGAACGTAAGAAACAGCTTGCCGGTACATTATCCGGTGGTGAACAGCAGATGCTTGCAATGGGACGTGCCTTGATGAGTAAACCAAAGCTATTATTGCTTGATGAACCATCAATGGGGCTTTCACCAATTCTTGTCAATGAAATCTTTGATATCATCAAGACAATCAATAAAGAAGAAGGTGTAACTGTTCTTCTTGTAGAACAGAATGCCTCTAAGGCATTAAAGATTGCGGATAAAGCATATGTTCTAGAAACAGGAACAATCACTGTTTCTGGTAAGGCAGCAGATGTTGCTAATAATTCACGTGTAAAAGAAGCATATCTAGGATAAAAGAGCATTTATGCTCTTTTTTTGCATATTGTTGGTATAAAATACAAAAATCCCTATACTAGAGATAGGGAGGAAAAAAATTATGAATAATTATATACTAATAGGCCTTCTTATTCCGGTATTGGGTACTACGCTCGGAAGTGCGATGGTATTCTTTATGAAAGAGGCTATGAATAAAAAATTAGAAAAAGCATTGCTAGGATTTGCAGCAGGTGTCATGGTTGCGGCTTCAGCCTGGTCATTGCTTATTCCAGCAATAGAAATGTCAGAAAAGATGGGAAAATGGCAAGTCATGCCAGCAGCAGTAGGATTCATGTTTGGAGTCTTATTCTTGCTTGTACTAGATCATATTGTACCTCATCTTCATATTGAAAGTGATGAACCAGAAGGAATAAAAGCTAAGCTTCAGAAAACCACAATGATGGTTTTAGCTGTAACGCTTCATAATTTCCCAGAAGGAATGGCAGTGGGTGTTGTTCTTGCCGGAATTGCGTCTGGAACATCGACAATGACACTTATGTCCGCGTTGGCATTATCCATTGGTATCGCAATACAGAACTTTCCTGAAGGAGCAATCATCTCTATGCCATTAAAAGCAGAAGGTGTAGGTAAAATGAAAGCCTTCCTGATGGGAACAGCTTCAGGTCTAGTTGAACCATTAGGAGGATTACTTGTTATTGCATTAACATCAATTACTATCCCATTATTGCCGTATTTCTTATCATTTGCGGCAGGTGCCATGATCTATGTGGTCATCGAAGAACTTATTCCAAGTGCCAATATTGGTAAACATTCGAATATTGCGACAATGGGATTTGCGATAGGATTCACATTAATGATGATTCTAGATGTAGTTTTAGGTTAATAGAGTGAAATGCTTTTCAAATTGATAAGATTTGATATAATTATGTGCAGGGAGGTATTTTATGAAAAACTTATGGAAAGAATTTAAAGAGTTTGCTTTTACTGGAAACGTCATTGATATGGCAGTCGGTGTCATCTTAGGTGGTGCTTTAAAAGATGTTGTTACTGCATTAGTAAATATGCTAATGGGTGTCATCTCAGGAATTATTAAAATTCCAGCTAGCTTAGATGAAGCTGTCTTCAAAATGTCAATTGGACCAGCTGGAACTGTTTCTATTAAATATGGCGCTTTTGTATCTTCATTCATCAACTTCCTATTGCTTGCCTTATGTATTTTCTTAATTGTTAAATCAATTAATAAAGCAAAGGATAAACTTAAGAAAGAAGAAGAAAGTAAACCTGATGAAGCAGCAAAACCAGACGATATTGTTTTACTTGAAGAAATTAGAGATTTACTTAAAAACAAATAACCATGAAAAGGAAATCTATAGGATTTCCTTTTCTATTGCCTTTTTACTGATTTAGATATATCATATAAAAGAAATACAGGGGAGCTTGTAAGCAGGCTGAGAGGAAGTGATCGAACTTCGACCCTATAACCTGATGCGGATAATGCCGTCGTAGGAAGTTATTTACTAGGATTTTAGGCGGCATCATAAGGTGTCGTCTTTTTTACAATAGAAGTGGGGAGCTTGTGTGCAGGCTGAGAGGAAGTTATCAACTTCGACCCTTATACCTGATTTGGATAATGCCAGCGTAGGGAATTGTGTGTAGATCATGAGAAATGTCCAAATAGGATATTTCTCTTTTTTTATGGGGGTGTAATTATGGTGAAGGTCAACGGCAAGGAATTGGATATTGCAGGAGAAAGCATATCTGAATTTCTGAAGTCAACAGATTACGATCTTAGGGTCATTGCGGTAGAACGCAATGAAGAGATTGTCTTAAAGTCAATGTATGATAAGACCATTCTTAAAGATGAAGATGTTGTAGAAATTGTCAGCTTCGTAGGAGGTGGGTAAATGAGTTTAAAACAAGAATGGAGAGAGGCATTGATCAATCGTATTGGTCTTTCCTTATATGAACAATTTTCTAATGCGACAGTTGCGATTTGTGGATTAGGAGGTCTTGGTTCACATATTGCGATCGCATTAGCGAGAGCAGGTGTGGGAAAGCTTATACTGATTGACTTTGATCATGTAGATATGACGAATCTGCATCGTCAGTGCTATAAAGTGAATCAGATTGGTTGTAATAAGACGGAAGCTCTTTTAGAAAATATCTTGGAGGTTGCCCCTTATATTGATATTGAGGCAATCAATAAAAAGATTACAGAAGATAATATTGTAAGTCTTCTTAAAGATGCAGATATCGTGTGTGAAGCTTTTGATGATCCATCTTGTAAGGCCATGTTAGTCAATGGTGTTTTAGAAAGGCTACCTGATTGTTATGTGGTAGCTGCATCTGGTATGGCTGGCATGGGCTCACCTAATCTTATTAAGACTAGAAAATTGACAAATAGATTTTATTTATGTGGTGATGAAGTCAGCGATGTAAAGAATACGATGGGATTAGTATCTTCTAGAGTGATGCTTTGCGCTGCTCATCAGGCGCATACAATCCTGCGGATTCTTGCAGGTGAATAGAAAGAAGGTATATTTATGATAAATAATGATAAGCTCATCATCGGTGGGCATGAGTTTAATTCCCGTTTTATATTAGGGTCGGGAAAATATTCAATGAAACTTATTGATGCGGCAGTGAAAGATGCAGGAGCAGAAATGATTACTCTTGCCATTCGTCGTGCCAATACGAAGGAACATGAAAATATTTTAGACTATATTCCTAAAGGGGTAACTCTTATTCCTAATACATCAGGGGCAAGAAATGCACAGGAAGCTGTGCGCATTGCCCGACTCGCAAGAGAACTAGGATGTGGTGATTTCATTAAAGTAGAAATTATGCGAGATACAAAATATCTTTTGCCAGATAATCAAGAGACAATCAAGGCAACACAAATCCTTGCGAAAGAAGGATTTGTAGTGTTGCCCTATATGTATCCTGATCTTAATGTCGCTCGTGATTTAGCTGCGGCGGGAGCCGCTGCGATTATGCCTTTGGCATCGCCGATTGGATCAAATAAGGGTTTATCGACTAAGGATTTTATTCAGATTCTTATTGATGAAATTGATCTTCCTATTATCGTAGATGCAGGAATCGGTAAGCCATCAGAGGCGTGTGCAGCTATGGAGATGGGGGCTTCTGCAATTATGGCGAATACTGCAATTGCGACAGCGGGAGATCTGCCAATGATGGCTTCAGCGTTCAATCAGGCCATAGAAGCAGGACGAAAGGCGTATCTGTCAGGTCTTGGACGTGTCATCAATCGTGGCGCTTCTGCTTCTGATCCATTGACAGGATTCTTGCGAGACTAAGGAGAAGACAAAATGGAAAATCAATTTTACGTAGACTCCAAGCACCTTTCATCCGCAGCGCTCAAGAAAAAACATAGACTAGAAACTGATCCATCTTATCGCAAGAATCACATGGAATATCTTCCGGGAATGGAAATCATTGAATCAGATGTCTGTTCAAAAGTAATTGAAGCAATGAATAGCTATGATTATACGCAATATACAAAACAAGATGTACTTAGAGCATTACATCATGACACATGTTCAATTGAGGATTTCAAGGCCTTGCTTTCGCCTGCGGCAGAGCCCTATTTGGAACAAATGGCTCAGAAAGCAAGACTTGAAACAAGTAAACATTTCGGAAATACAGTTTACTTGTTTACCCCTTTATATATCGCAAATTACTGTGAGAACTACTGTGTGTATTGCGGTTTTAACTGCTACAATCACATCCATCGTATGAAGCTTAACAGGGAACAGATTGAAAATGAAATGGAAGTTATAGCCAACTCTGGCATGGAAGAAATCCTCATTCTTACTGGTGAAAGCAGAGGACAAAGCGATGTTCACTATATCGGAGAAGCGTGCAAACTAGCGAGAAAGTATTTTCGCATGGTCGGACTTGAAATTTATCCTGTCAATACTGATGAATATAAGTATCTACATGAATGTGGCGTAGATTATGTAACAGTCTTTCAAGAAACATATGATAGCGATAAATATGAAACATTGCATCTTCTTGGACATAAACGTGTATGGCCATACCGCTTTGATGCACAAGAACGCGCCTTACGTGGAGGAATGCGAGGAGTAGCTTTCTCCGCTCTTCTAGGCTTATCCGATTTTAGAAAAGATGCTCTCGCAACTGCGCTTCATGTCTATTATCTGCAACGTAAATATCCACATGCGGAAATGTCTTTATCATGTCCAAGATTAAGACCAATCATCAATAATGACAAAATCAATCCATTGGATGTAGGAGAAAAACAGTTATGTCAAGTGCTTTGCGCCTATCGTATCTTCTTGCCATTTGCAGGAATAACAGTCTCTTCACGTGAAAGTGCAGAATTTAGAAATGGGATTGTAAAGATTGCAGCTACAAAGGTGTCAGCTGGTGTTTCTACAGGTATTGGTGATCATGAAGCGAAGTATACTGGTAAAAATAACAATGAAGCTAAAGGCGATGAACAATTTGAAATCAATGATAATCGCAGCTTCAAAAAAATGTATGAGGATATGTCCGGTGAAGGATTACAGCCGGTATTAAATGATTATATCGATGTCTAATATTGTTTGCATCACCAATCGTCACCTTTGTAAAGAAGACTTCTTAACAAGAATTATCCATATCGCATCTTATCATCCTAAAGCAATCATACTTCGTGAAAAAGATATGACTCCAGAAGATTATCTAGAATTAGCATCACAAGTGATATCAATTTGTAAAAAGTATAATGTGAAATGTATTTTGCATAGCTTTTCTTCTGTAGCCACTTCTCTTAAGATGAATGCCATTCATCTTCCGCTTCCTCTTTTACGAAGTATGTCTAAAAAAGAAAGATCATCATTTCTAGTACTTGGTGCTTCCTGTCATAGTGTAGAAGAAGCAAAAGAAGCAGAGGCACTAGGATGTAGCTATATTATTGTGGGTCATATATTTGAAACAGACTGCAAAAAAGGATTACCAGGAAGAGGACTGGAATTTCTTCAAAATGTGATTTCCTCAGTAAACATACCCGTTTATGCAATTGGAGGAATCAATGAAACCAATATATCCCAAGTTCTCCATACCGGTGCTGATGGTGCCTGCTTAATGAGCAGTCTTATGAGCAATGACAATATTTCACAATTAATGAAAAAATAAGAAAAGCGGCACTTGGCCGCTTTTCTATTCATTATAAATCACTATTTTTTAATTCTTCATTTTCGTAGGTAGAACGTTTTGAGTCGTCTTCTTTAATGTGACTCGCATTAAATTTAACTACGGTATCTTTTGGCTTAGTGTCAAATAAGTTAACACCCAAAGACCATTCTTCAAGTTCTTCTTCTAAAGTATCTTCATCTTTAGCCTTTACTTTGATTGCCATGACTCTCACCTCATTCTTATTATATACAAATTAGTTCTAAATTCAAATTGGAACAATACTTCATTTAGTGATATAATGATATTCATGCCGGAGTAGCTCCAATTGGTAGAGCAACTGACTCGTAACCAGTAGGCTGTGGGTTCAAGTCCCATCTCCGGCACCAGATACCAAAAAAGCCCTTTGTTAAGGGCTTTTTTAATTTTGATGTTCTTTCTATAATTATATGTTATAAATTGCGGCGTAAAACCCACAGGCTTGCCCGTGGGAGCAATTAGAAATAATTAAACAGTTAATATCTGCAGATGAAAAAGAATCTTGTAATGATGTACAATATTTTTTGAAGTTAACCTCAAATTTATATAACAGTTCACATTCACGTCACATTTCTCGACTATTATGTACTTGTCGATAGAGATATCGACAACACTCATACAAACATAAAATTCCCTTCCCTTTAAAATTTAGAAAAGGATAAATGAGTCTGTTCCCCTACAGACTCATTTATTTTTTCATTTTGTGAAATAGGAAAGGTGAAAAGAGATAGGAAAAGTATAATGAAAAATAGAGTATAAAGGGGGATAAAGATGAAAACTTTAGCGATTGATATTGGAGGTACTTTTATCAAGTACGGTTTAATAGATGAAGAGTGTCACCTTTCTCAAAAAGGAAAGGTGCCGACACCTCAAGATACACAGGAACATATTCTAGAAGTTCTTAGTGGTCTTTATCATCAATTTGATGAAGACTTAGAAGGAATCGCAATCAGTGCACCAGGACGCATTGATAGTGAAAATGGTGTTATGATCACTGGGGGTGCTTTACGCTATTTAGATGGTTTCCATCTTATTGAAAATCTTAAGCCGCTATGTGATAATAAGCCTATTTCAATAGAAAATGATGCAAAAGCAGCTGCTTTATGTGAATCATGGATAGGATCTTCAAAAGATTGTGAGAACAGTGTAGTCATGATTTTTGGGTCAGGCATTGGTGGAGGTATTGTCTATAAGAATGATATCATTCGTGGACATCAGCTTATTGCCGGTGAATTTAGTCCTGTCTTTTCAGATATGAGAAGAGATTCTTATCGTGAAATGGCAGATGATTATTCTACTTTGACTGTAGTTAAGAAAGTAAAAGAAACAAAGAATGATGAATCTCTTACAGGAGAAGATATGATGAGACTCTATCGTGAAGGTGATGAAGAAGTCGTATCTATAGTAGAAGACTGGTTTTTTGCGATCGCAAAATATTGTTATAATATTGATAATATCATCAATCCAGATATTATCTGTATTGGTGGAGGAATCAGTGAAGATCCATTATTTGTAGAAGGAATTAAAAAGGCCTTAGTTGAAATTGAAAAGCATGCTTTTATATTTAGAAAACCACCAATTACGGTATGTCAGTACCACAATGATTCTAATTTAATTGGTGCTTATTATACATTTAAAAAGACTCTGCATTAATCTGCAGAGTCTATTTCTTTCTTATAGGCATCAAAGCTACCGATGATTATTAGGAACAATACTGATGTCTGGACAAAGAAGATTGTGTAGTCAAGACATCCATGAATAAGGGTCATGAGAATGAAGCCTACAATAAGACCAACAAGGTTATCATTGCATCCTAATTTATGTAGCTTATGAAGACGTTTTGTAGAAGCAACAAAGTATGGTGCAATTGTCGCAATACCGACAATCCCAAAGGAAAGAACGGGATCAATAAAAACATTGTGAGCATGCTGAGTGGGATGAGCATTTGGATAGTTTTTATAGATATGCCAGTATGTCATTGGACCTTCTCCAAATAATGGATGAGTCTTAATGTTCAATAAGGCTACACGCCAGATATTCAATCGTACTCCAAGATAATGCTTGAAATTAGACATACGTGGAATATAGCGAGGATGTGTTGCTAAAAAGACAACCGCAACCCCTGACAATGAAGCTAGTAATGCAAATAGTTTTTTATGATGACTATATAGCAACATGATGACTAGTCCTGCCATTAATGCTGGCCAGGCTGTTCTACATCCTGTGAGATAAAGTATAAATAGATTTAATAAAGTAATGAGTATGTAAGAAACTAATCTTTTGATAGAATAGGATTTATTTAGTATTTTATAGAATGTAATACCTACGAAGAAGTTGATCATCATGGCATAGTAATTAGAATTAAAATACACAGAATGAACACGATTAGGTGGTGTATTAAAAATAATGATTTCAAAGTGATCAATATTAAATGTATGTAGGATATACATGTACTGAATAAAACCGATTATACCTACTACAGCACTTAAATAAATAATCAGGGTTGTCATTGTTTCAAAAAAACGTGGTGTCAGATGTTCTCTAAAGAAAAGAGAAATAGTAAAGAACATGACCAACAAGAATGTAAAACCAAAGCCAATCCAGTTCTGATAGAATAATGATACAAGCAGCTGTAGTATTGTGAAGAATAAGATAAAACGACTGCCTTTAATATGTTGATAAGCGCTCTTTATATCACCTGTCTTTAATAAATAAAGAGTGAGAATAAGCCATACTAAGGCACAAGGAATCATCGGGAGAAATAAGGCGATGATCATGATGGTCATCAGCTTTTCTTCACGTGTTAGCTGTTTAAAGAATGTAAACATGTAAAAGCCTCCTGTGTTCTCTATTTTACATGAATTCATAGGGAAAGACAAACTGGTATAAAAAAGGAAAACATATTATAATACGAAATATGAAGACATTAAGAGAAATAAATCAAGAATATCATTTTGAAAAAGAGCGATTAAGACAATGGTTAATAAATAAAGAAATTGATGCTCCAGAAGAAATCTATGATCTTGTATGTGATCAGGTGCTAGAAGATTATATTAAAGAAGAACAGTATGTCATTAGACATACTCCAATAAGAAAGAAATATCAGCTTGTTGATGAATATGAAGCACCAGAGCTTATTCCGATGCCTTTTACAATATTAAATATCCATGATTGTGTTATCCTAGATACAGAAACAACAGGATTATATAAGGATGATGAAATTGTCGAACTATCCGTATTGGATATGTTAGGACATGAACTTTATCATTCTCTTTTTAAGCCAGAAAAGAAAATGGGAAAAGCTGCAATCAGGGTGACAGGTCTTGATCATGAGCAGCTTGCTCATGAGCCACTGTTTAAGGATGAATGGAGAAAAATAAAGAAGGCCATTGGTAAAAAAAGAATAATCGGTCATAATGTTGCTTTTGATTATCGTATAACTGTCTCAACAGCTCTGCGTTATGGTATAGAAGAAAGTGAAGTCAAAAGACTGTTCTACAATATGATTGATTCCAAAGAAATCGCAAAGAAGTATATTAAAACATCAAGCTATAAGCTTGAAGATCTTTGTCGATTATTTCATATTACAGATCCCCAAAAGCATCGTGCAACTTATGATTGTCTGATGACATTACAGATGCTAAGAGCATTAGAGAATCATCTTATTAATAGAGGAATAACCAAAGAATCATTGGTATATGATCCATTAGTTATCAAGAAGGAAAAAGAGATCATGAATAATAGAAATAAAGCGATAATTTACAGTTATAAGGCAGAAAAATCTATCACAGATATTTCACTATTCTTTGGTGTAAGCTGTGATGAGATAGTTGACATTATCATAGAAGAATATAAGAAAGAAGAATTTGTTCTTCATGTTGATAAAGAAATAGAAGAGAAGGTTATCTTTTTAACAAGAGGAAAACAGACATTAGAAGAATGTCTTCAAGCAACAGGAAAGTATGTACCATCTTATCTTGTAAAGCTTGTATTATTGAAAAGAGGATTTGATTATGAGTAAGAAATATATGTATGTCTATAAGTACTATCCTCAATATGAAGAATCAATGGCATTATGTGAATTTGAAAATATTTTCCATGAACCCTATGAAAAATACTTTTTCACAGATTATGACTATGATTATAAGAGATCTGTTTTTATTAAGGAAAGATTGACTATTTTTAAAGAAAGCAATGATCCTAAAGAGATCATTGCTTATCTTAATGATGCTCATTTATATTATGAGAACTTTAAAGTGATCTTCTATAAGAATGATGAAGTACATGTTCCTTATGAAGAACGTCTTTCATTATGTCATCGATTAAGTGAGCCTATTGCTGGTACAACTAAGCTCCATGAACCAGATGTTGAATTGGCTATTACTAAATTAAATAATATCTATTACTTTGGACTCCTTGAACGTAATAGAGATTGGCATCGCTATGAAGTAAAACCTCATTCCTATTCCCATTCTCTTCCTTTAAAAGTCGCAAGATGTGCACTCAATCTAGGGGTGGGCAATGACATATCCCAGTCTATTATTGATCCTTGTTGTGGGGTGGGAACTGTTGTTCTAGAAGGTCTCGCGATGGGATTGAATATTCGTGGCAGTGATATTAATCGTTGGGTCTCCTATAAGGCCAGATTGAATCTAGAACATTTTGGCTATGATCCATTGCTTATTGAAAAGAAGGATATTCATGATATTAAAGAACAGTATGATCTTTGTATTCTTGATGTTCCTTATGGCGTCTACAGCAATTGTTCAGTGGATGATCAGCTGCTTTTGATTAATGCTACAAAATCATTTTGTAAACGTCTTGTGGTTATCACCCATGAGAATTATAAAGAGCGTATCGCTTCTTTGGGATTTGTGATTAGAAATCAGTGTATGTATAAACGAGGGAACTTTGCGCGTTATATAACTTTATGTGAGGTAGAAAAATGAAACATGTATTTTTGATTAAGCCTCTTGAAAAAGATATCCATCCTTTTGTCTCTACAATAAAATCTATTATGAAAGGGAAAGACTATGATATTCATTTTAGTCGTTTTGATGGACATGTAAGTGAAATTATTGCTCAATATGAAGAAAAAGCACGTTTCTACAGTGTAGGAGGAGATGGCTTTTTAAATCAGGTTATTCAGTCATTAATCTATACGACCCATGAATTGGTTGTAATACCATATGGAACAGGAAATGATTTTTCTCGTCTCATCAATATTTCCAAAGATCCTGAAGAAATATTGAGAATGTCTTTAAATAGAGAAACAATCAAGTCAGATGTAATTAAGATGAATGAGCGCTATGTGATCAATACGGCTTGTTTTGGTCTTGATGCGCTTGTTGCTAATACTGTTCATGATAAGAAGGGTGGCTATGTGAAGTCATTATTAAGAAATGTCGTAGGCTATCCTTTCTATGAAGTGAAGCTTGAAGATGAAGAAGGTATTCTTTATGAAGGACAGGTAACACTTTGTGTTATTGCCAATGGACGTTATTATGGAGGAGGCTTCTGCATTGCGCCAGATGCCTATATTAATGATGGCTATATGGATATTGTTATCTTGCCTAAGATCAATAAGTGGAGAGCCCCTTATTATCTGGCAAAGATTTTAAGCAAATCTATTCATAAATATAAAAAGACCTTCGTGAAGAAGGTCAAAGCCTGTACAATTTATACAGAAGGCAGCACGAATATTGATGGTGAACAATATGAAGGCAATGTTCTTCGTATAAAAATCGTACCGCAGGCTGTTAATATCGTTCTTTAAATAAATCCAAAAATTCCTGGGCAATAGGAGAAAGGACTTCATCTTTTCTTGTGATCAAGGCTACTGAAGTATAAAGTTCCTTGTCTTTTAATGTGACAGTCTTTAAGTCCTTATGAACAAAGGTAAGGGCTGTACGTGGAATGATGGCTACACCACCTAATGTTTCCGCCCAGATAAGTGAAGTACGACAATCATCAGATTGTATATGAATATTAGGATAGAACTGCATAGAATTAAGACAGTAGTCCGCAATGAGAGAACGGTAACGACGATGGACAATGAGTGGCAGTGATTTATAATCTGCCATATGATCCATTGAATCATTGACGACATCGGCTGGCCCCACTGCAACCATGGGGTCTTTTTTCATGTAGAACGTCTGAACATTGTTGGCATCAAAAGGAGTTCTTACAATCCCTACATCAATATCGTGGGCAAGAATCAGGTCTTTCATTTCAGAAGTAGGACCTTCCTTGATACGGACATTTAATGAAGGATGCTCCTTCATGAACTTGACAATGTGTTTTTGTTGGATCAATGCGGAATTAGATGAAGTAATACCAATACGCAATGTCTGTTTCATAACATCGGTCATCTCTTTCATAGACAGATCTACAAGAGAAAGCACCTGTACACAGCGTCGATAAAAGAGTTTTCCAGCATCGGTCAAACTAACCTGACGTCTTCCACGAATGATGAGTTCTAATCCAAGTTCCTGCTCAATGGATTTCAACTGGACAGAAAGAGGTGGCTGAGCCATATGCAGCTTCTTCGCCGCTTGCGAGATGGTCCCCTCTTCAACAATGGTTTTATAGTATCTCATTTGTTTAAGTTCCATACTTTTCTCCTATGTTAAATATATAATTCATATTATACATATAATATCAAACGCGTTATAATTGTGCAAGAAATGGAGGGAAAACATGTATTGGAAAAAATGTATTAAACCATATCGATGGCAAGCCATCATCGGCTTTTTCTTCAAGATGACAGAAGCACTCTTTGAATTATGTGTTCCAATGGCAGTTGCTCGTGTTATCGATTATGGTGTCGCAAAAAATGATCCACAGATGATCATGAAAATGGCATGGGTTCTTTTTGGACTCGCAATAGGGGGCTATTGTTGCGCAATAGTATGCCAATATTTTGCATCATTATCTTCACAGGGATTTGGTACAATCATGAGAAGAGAGATGTTTAATGCGATTAATGATTATGACTATGATAACCTTGATGAAATGGGAACACCAACATTGATTACACGTATTACCAATGACGTTAATCAATTACAAGATCTAGTCGCTATGACCATAAGACTGGTTTCACGTTCTCCATTCTTGATTATTGGTTCATTAGTGGCAGCTTTTATGATTAATGTACAAATAGCGTTAATCTTCTTGATCATTTCTCCAATGATCGCTTTTTCAATCTATTGGATCATGTCACATACACAGCCACTATATAGAAAAATACAGTCGATATTAGATGAAGTATCATCATTAACAAGAGAAAACCTTTCAGGTGTTCGTGTTATACGTGCATTCAATAAACAAAAAGAAGAATATCAGCGTTTTGAAGAGACTATCGATCGTCAGACTTATACACAAAGACATGCTGGGAACCTAGCTGCATTATTAAATCCTGCTACAACGGTGATTGTAAATTTAGGAATTATTCTTATTCTTTATGTAGGAGGAATAAAGATCAATGCGGGTTCATTGACACAAGGAGAAGTTATTGCATTGATCAACTATATGAATCAGATTCTTCTCTCAATGTATGTCTTCTCTAATGTAATTCTCTTATACATAAAAGGAAGTGCTTCCTATAAGAGAGTTGTGGAAGTATTAGATATGCATTCTTCTATTATTGAAGGACATGAAAGTCCTACTCAAAATGAAGAAATGATTCGCTTTGATCACGTGTCTTTCTCTTATAAAGAAGGACAGGCCTTATCAGATGTAAGCTTCGTAGTAAACAAGAATGAAACAATCGGTATTATTGGAGGAACTGGTGCAGGAAAGACTTCACTGGTTTCACTTATTCCTCGTTTCTATGATGCAACTACAGGTAAAATCTATATTAAAGGGAAACCTATATCATCATATAAATTCAAATCTCTACGTCAATTAATAGGCTATGTCCCACAAAGTGCTGTGCTTTTTAAAGGCAGCATTCGCTCTAACTTGTTATGGGGGAATAAAAAAGCAAGCAATAAAGATATTGAGAAAGCTTTGGAAGTCTCTCAAGCTAAAGAATTTGTAGACAAGATAGGACTAGATGCCACTATTGAAGCCTATGGGAAAAATGTATCCGGTGGACAAAGACAGCGTCTAACCATCGCTCGTGCTATTGTAAAAAATCCAGAAATACTGATTCTAGATGATAGTGCAAGTGCTCTGGACTTTGCGACAGATGCTAAATTAAGAAAAGCATTGAAAACACTTGATACGACAACATTGATCGTATCTCAGCGTGTTTCTTCTATTGCCCATGCGGATAAGATTATCGTATTAAGACATGGAGAAATTGTCGGCATTGGTACCCATGATCAGTTATTAAAAGACTGTCAGGTCTATCAGGAAATTGTACAATCACAAAGTGAAGGAGATCATCATGAAAAATAAGAACACATTAAAAAGACTCCTTTCTTTCATAAAAGACTATAAGATTCTTCTTTATATGGCATTATTATGTAGTGCTATCAATATCATCTTTACATTGTGGACACCGGTCCTTATCGGGCAGGCTATTGATCAGATGATAGGTAAACATGAAGTTCACTTCATGATTCTTTATAAGAAAATAGCGATGATCATCTTTTCAGTCATAATGACATCACTATTTAGCTACCTTGTCATGAGACTCTCTAACACCATGACATATAATATCACTAGAGACTTTAGAAAAGCCTTATTCAAGCAGTATCACCAGTTGCCATTAAAATTCATTGATGCCTCTTCACATGGGGATTTAATGAGCAGAATGATTGCGGATATTGATTTGATCAGTGATGGATTACTACAAGGATTTACAAATCTGTTTGCAGGAATCATGACTATTATTGGGACAATTGTTTTCATGTTAATGATTAATGTAAAAATCGCATTAATAGTGATCATATTAACACCATTATCATTAGCAGTATCAAGTATCATTGCGACTAAGACATATAAATACTTCCAGGAACAATTAAAAATACGTGGTGAACTTTCCGGTTTTGTAGAAGAGATGATCGGTAATCAGAAAGTAGTTAAAGCTTTCTCTCATGAAGAAGAAAACAAAGAAAACTTCAATGAAATCAATCATCGATTATTTATATCAGGCGTCAAGTCACAGTTCTTAGGGGCCCTTATCAATCCAACAACGCGTGTTGTTAATTCGATTGTCTATGGTTCCGTATGTATATTTGGAGCCTTCAGTGTACTTGGGGGAGGATTGACAATAGGTGCTTTATCTTCATTCTTGACATATGCTAACCAGTATACAAAGCCATTCAATGATATTTCTAATGTCTTTACACAATTAGAAACCGCACTAGCCTGTGCCGATCGTGTCTTCAATATTCTCGATGAACAGCCATTAGTAGAATGTCCACATCCAAAAACAATAGAGAATCCAAGAGGATCCATTCATATTGAAGATGTGACATTCTCATATAAAGAAGATCAAGAACTAATCAAAGACTTTAATCTTCATGTTCATCCTGGGCAGACAATCGCTATTGTTGGACCAACAGGATGTGGGAAAACAACGCTTATTAATCTATTAATGAGATTCTATGAACCACGTTTAGGATCAATTTCCATCGATGGAATCAATATCCAAGATATGACAAGAAAAGATATGCGATCACTTTATGGTATGGTTCTACAGGATACATGGTTATTTAAAGGAACAATTAAAGACAATATTGCCTTTGGTAAAGAAGATGCTACTCTAGAAGAAATCATTGAAGCCTCAAAGAAAGCACATGCACATGGTTTTATTGAAAAACTCAAGGATGGCTACAATGCCATGTTAAGTGAAGAAGGAGCCAATCTCTCTAATGGACAAAGACAGCTGCTTTGTATCGCTAGAATTATGTTGGCAAATCCTCCTATGCTTATTTTAGATGAAGCAACTTCATCCATTGATACAAGAACAGAACGACAAATACAGGATGCCTTTGATACCATGATGAAAGGACGAACAACCTTTATCGTTGCACATCGTCTTTCTACAATACAAAAAGCAAACCAGATCGTTGTGATGAAAGAAGGACATATCGTAGAACAGGGCACACATGAACAGCTCTTAAAACAAAATGGCTTCTATCATACATTGTATTATTCACAATTTGATACAGAATAATAATAACGAGGAGATTAATCCTCGTTTTTAAATACCTGATCCCATTCTTTTACTTTAAAGCCAATAAGAAGCTTATCATCTAAAATAAGCAATGGTCTTTTTACAAGCATGCCATCACTAGCAAGCAGATTATAGATTTCATCATCCTCCATAAAAGGAAGCTTAGTCTTTAGCATAAGTTCACGATATTTCTTCCCATTAACATTAAAGAAAGACTTCAATGGCTTATCATTCAATGATTGCCATTTTATTAATTCTTCTTTGGTAGGATGATCAATGATAATATCTCTTTTTTCATATTCAAGATGAAGATCATCAAGATACTTCAATGCTTTCTTACAAGTAGAACACTTCGGATAATATAGAATAACCATTATTAAACCTCCACAACCTGATTGGTTTCAAGATAATAGACATACCCCTTCACTGGCATATTGAAATAATGGAAAAGCACCTCTTTATAAAGTTCAATCTGTACCTTATGCTTCTCTACAAGAGAAGTGATAGAGTTTCTTTTTGTAATATGATCTGTCTTATAATCAACAACATAAACTTGATCATCTTTAATAAAGACAAGGTCAAATATACCATTAATAATCTGATCCTTCTTATAACGGAAAGGTTTTTCCTTATAAATCTTAGAAGAAGAGGCAATCATGCGATAGAGATCACTAGTGATAAAGTCTTCAAGATGACTCTTATAATCAATGATTCTCTGATAGTCATTATCAATAAAGAATTGATTCTCTTTTAGATGCAATATCAATTGGTCAAGATCATCATCTTTAAAGTTAAGATAAGAAAGAAGAGTATGTACCAATGTACCTAAAGAAGCCGCATTGGATCTTTTGGTTTCATCTAGATCAAGAATAGCGTGATCTTCTTGTTTCTGTAGTGTAGTTACAGCAACACTGCGCATCTGATCTTCATAGGGATACGTATAATCGTAGTATTCCTGATAACGATCATACTGGTTTTCTACTTCTTTTCTAACATATGAAGGTATTGCCTTGGCAATATCTTCACTGTTGTGAATAGATAAGTGGAAACGAGCAAGCTGAGTATCTTCATTTTCAAGTTCTTTAAAAGAAGAACGAGAAAGCTTCAATGAGAAATCAGGTTTATAACGTTTAAGATCTTCTACAAAATCAGGATGTCTTAATAAGGCCATAAGAATCCAATCAAGATAATTGTTCTTCTGTCTCATATTAAGATTATAGACAACACTGTGTCCACGTTTATGATTAGGGTCACTATCATTCGCCTTGACCTCTCTGGCAAGTGAAGTAAGTGTAGAAGTGTCCTTTAGTACTCCCGTTAAGATCAGTTTATCTTCAGCACGAGTTAAAGCCACATAGAGAATACGCATTTCTTCATTTAAGGCTTCTTTATGAATATATTTACTAATAACATCACGATAAGGATTGCTGAAATCACAAAGAACAGGTCCATAGGATGGAGTATCCTGATAACTGCGCAATGATGAAGCAATACCTTTCTCTTTATCTAACAATATAAAAGCTGTTTCATCACTAATATTGAATTGATGCTGAAGAGCAGAAACAAATACAACCTTGAACTGCAGACCCTTAGATTTATGAATTGTCATAAATGAAACAGCATCTATATCATCACTGGCAATGCACCCTGGAGAGGCTTCATTGCCGGCGTCAATGAAATCAATAAAGTCTTTAAGATAGACAAACTGACTGCCTCTAGCAAGTTCAAGCAACGCATCAATGTTGGCACTACGCTGCTCCCCATTGATAAGTGAAGAGACAAAGCAGTGATAATCACTTGCGGCAAGTATGTTCTTTAAGGTCATATAAGGAGACTCTTTTAATGCGTCTTCTCTTAGCTTATGGAACACTTCAAGGAAGTGGATGGCTTTCTCGTTGTCACTTTCTTTTAATGAATCATAAAGTGATCCTTCTTGTTTAATGGAAAGAAGTGTATTTTCATCAAAGTAAGAGAACAAGAAGCGATTACGAAGAACAGAAAGCAATGCAATATCATCATAAGGATCATAGAGAGCCTTCATCATAGCGACAAGACTTTTTGCTTCATTGCTTGTTAATAATCCCTTAGATAATGTGACATTAGAAGCAATATGATATTGTTCAAAGATTTTCTTATACGTCATAAAGTCAGTTGCGTTTCTCATCAATACCGCAAAATCCTTGAACGAATAGCCTTCTTCTTTCATCTTGATAATCTTCTGAGCAACCATATGTGCTTCAAATTCAGATTTAGAATAGCTATGATCATCATGAGTCATTGCCAGCAGCATTTCACTGTCATAACAATGCATCTCTTTCAATTTATTAAGAGGAGGATCTTTCTTTACAGAAAAATCATAACGAAGAATCGCATTTTCTCCATAAATATAATCTAATCCCCCAACATCTTTATCCATGATGGAATCAAAAATAAAATTGATGCTGTCGAGGACACATTTTTGTGAACGGTAGTTGTATTTTAAATCAATACGAATGTTCTTATCTTCATCAGTCATATCATCAAGTTTTGTAAAAGATTCAAACTTCTTAGAGAAGATAGAAGGATCAGCCTGTCTAAAACGATAGATGGCCTGTTTCATATCACCAACCATAAAGAGAGGAATCTCTTTATCATAATTGGCAATTTTTGTAACCAGGTTCTCCTGAATCTGGTTGGTATCCTGATATTCATCAATCATGATTTCTTTTAATGTATGATTTAACTTTTCTACTACAGGATATTGATTATCCAATAATAAAGTAGCGTAAGCTTCAAGATCATGGAAATCTAGCTGATTAACAGCTTTCTTCTTCCTATCATAAGCACTTTGAAATTGATCAAGCAATCCATCTTTACCAAGCAAAAACAAGAGATCATTATAGGAATCATGAAGAATGCACTTGAAGTCTTCCATATTGTCAATATGAAGAGATTTTTCAAGCTTGCTGATAGGTTCAAGTACCTTCGTTTTTAATGAGTTGAACTGTTTCTTTACATCTTCTTCAATACCAAGATCTTTCCATTTGATTGTAGTACTCTTTTCAGGTTTATCTTTAAGTAGTTTAAAGAACATATCTGATGTAATAGGCATGTTTAATGTTTTAAGATGATCATCAATATAATCAAGAAGACTCTCCGAAGGAGAAGGCTTATCTTCACTGCCGACAAAGAAATCATCGATGTTATGTGACTGTGCATAAAGGGAAAGAACATTGAAATGACTGAGTGCTTTCTTATAGGCTTCTTTATAAAGATCTACCATCAAAGTGAAGATTTCTGAATCACTAAAATCATCAAAATCATAGAAACGATCATGAATAGCAGAAAGGAATTCATGAAAATCAACGAATGCGTTGGTCTTATCTAAGAAGGAATAAAGTGTGCTTTTAAAATCATCAAAGGAGTTCTTGAGATTATGACGTGAGGCATAATCTTTAAAGCGTGGATCCTTGATCCACTCCTTGAAGCATTCATCCAAGACTTCTGATTGCATAAGTCTTGGTGTGGCATTAACTTCAAAACCAGGCATGACATCTACAAGATAGCCGTATTTTTCAAGAAGAGACTTACAGAAACTATCAAAAGTTGTGATGTAGGCATGTGGCAATTGTGAAAGTGATTTAGCAATATGTTGCTGGAGAGAAGGATCATCAGCTTCATCGAGAAGATCATGAAGCGTATCATTAAGACGCTGCTTCATCTCCTGTCCTGCTGCATCAGTAAAAGTAAGCACTAGAAATTCAGAAATATCATAGCGATCCTTCACAATCAGATCAGCGATACGAGCGACGAGGATACGGGTCTTTCCGGACCCCGCTGGCGCACTGACGAGAATGGAGCGATTACGTATATCGATAGCAGCTTGCTGCTCTTTGTTGTACTTAGGCATTGTCTTCTCCTTTCAATACTTCTTTTTCTAATTGAGAAGATATTTCTTTGTTCTTATTGACAAAAACATCATAAAGACATACTGATTTATAGTCACAGAATGTACAAGGGTAGATGGATGGATCAGATCCATTATCTGTAATAGTAGGACGTATACTGATATCACCGCTACGCAACTGTTTATAGAGTGTATTGATATAGTCAATAATATGATCCATCACAATATCTAATTCTTTCTGACTGATCAGTTTACTTGATTTTGTTGGAGACTTTCCATCTTTTTTAAGCTTAGCAGGAATGGAATCTTCATCGGAGGCATGAATGACTTCGAAGCTTCCTTCATCGATCACATAGCCTTTCATCTGATAGTCTTTATAGAGAAGATGTTCATCAATATCCTTATTGAACTTAATCTTATCCTTTAACATACGTTTCTTCATATTGAAATAAAGCACCGCACCAGCTTTCAGATTCTTCTCTTTAATCAATAGATAAAGATAAGCAAGCATCTGAATATTAAATCCTTGCATTGCATAAGATAAGTTCAATTCCTTTTTCCCTGATTTATAGTCAATGATGCGGACGTAGTCCTTATATTGATCCACACGATCAATAAATCCCTGTACAGGGATATCTCCAAGATAACCTTTAACTTCTTGTTCTCTAGATGTGTTGTTAAATTCACTGTGTTCCAATTGTTCTCTTACAATCTGTACATTCACACGCATATTATCAATAAGCTGATCTACAAAATATTGATTTAACGCACTTGTTTCATATTTCTCCTTGAAATGTTCATCAATGTACTCATGAGCATAGAAAACAAGCTGATCAGGATCATCAATGGCTTTCTCCATAATATAGTGACACAAAGAACCTAATTCCGTTGGCAACAATTGATCATCAGATTTCTTATTGATCTTTAATCCATACTTGATAAAGTACTGGAAAGGGCATTTATTATATGTTTCAAGACGAGAAATACTCATGCCTTTTCCTAATGCATTGATATATTCTTTATCAATCTTAACAGGCTGATTATCTTTATACTCATTGATCATCTCATTAATAGGAGATGAAGGAATATAAGAATGATTTAAATAAAGATGTGTTTTGATAAGATTAAGATCAGGTTTTACTAAATGAAGATGATAAAGAGAATCAAGTCTTTTCATTAAAGTAGAAGGCATCATCTCTTTACCGCTCATATCCATTTTGGCATATGAGAAAGTAAAATGAGAAGGCTGTGTTAGTGTTTTGATGATTTCTACATGATGATAAGAGAGCTGTTTGTTTAATGATAAAGGATGAACAGGAAGAGTCTGATAATCTTCATCTAATAAAAGCCCCTGATCACTCATTTCAGCAGGAACATGGGATTCATTGATTCCCATAACATAGATGTAAGGACATTGTGTATGACTATCCTTAAATGTTGAAAAGTGAATACAGTCATGAGAAGGAACTGTTTCCTTGCTTTCAGGTAATGTTGCTTCAATAAATAGTTTCATTTCTTCATTAGAGATTTCATCATCAAATGAAAGTGAAGAGATATAGTCTTTTAAAGAAGTAAGTGGTAATTTTAATAAAGAAGAAACATGCTCCTTAAAGGTTGTACCTTTACTTTTATCTAGTGCTTCCATGATAGCCTTGTAGTCATAGCTATAATGAAAATCATTGACTTCAGGCAATGAGGTAGGAATGTTCCACATTTCAAATATGTATGAGAGATAGTCTTCGTAATCTTTACTTAAAGTAATAATCAGAAAGTCCTTGTAATGAGCACCGTCATGGATTTTCTTCTTGATATCACAGGCTACCTTCATACATTCCTGTAATGGATGACCACCGATGATAAGATTAGCTTTTTCTTGTTTTTCTACTTTCACATTATCAAAAAGATGTAGAGATAGATTCTTGATATGTGCTGATTCATCTTTTAATGTAAGATATTCTCCTTCATAAAAGTCTTTAAGAAGATTTTCTTCTTGAAGACCATCTTCAAAAGAAAGCAAGATGGCTTTGGTATAAGGGGAAAGTGATTGAATGAATCGTCTTTGCATGGCAGTAATATATTCATCCGCAAAGATATAGAAGTCAGTGTCTTTTAATTGATCATCAATAAGATCAATTGTGGCTTCTTCTAAGTTAAAAAAGAAATCTTTTCCTAAATGCGCAGTAATTTTCTCATTGAGTTTAGCTATATCTTCACATTTATTGATAATCAATTGATCTTTACTGAAGGTATGAAGATCGACATCATAATCATGTATTTCTTTTAGGGTAGTGATAAGTTTTCCTATTAATGAATAAGGGTTATCTGAATAACGTAGATAATGATAATCTTCCTTAAGATAGTGTCTTACTAAATAAGTAAGCTCACACTCAGATACAATTTGTCTGTTGTAGCATTGATGTGAAAATAAGAGCTCATGTTCAAATTCTTTAAGGGTCTTTATTTCTATATTAAAGAGAATAGGGTGGGTATTGAGAAAGATATCTTCAACATATTCTTTATGTTCAGTTAATATGATTGTTTTTCTTTTTGGCTGGCCAATAAGGTTGACGAGCAAATTTACTTTTTTTGAAAAGTTCATACCATTGATGATGTGCATTGTGATACCTCCATTTTATCCTTATATTATAATGGAAAACGCTTTATATGAAAAGATAGTCTATTTAGCAGTTAACTTGTGTTTATATCAATAATAATATATAATGAATGTGTTTTTGGGAGATGAAATTATGGCAAAACTTACGAAAGAAGAAATTTATGAACAAGTAAAAGAATCAATCCCCGAAAAAAATGAAGGGGACATTAGAAAGTTAAAGGTAGTAAAAGGTTTTATTATCGCATTGGTTGCTATTGCTCTTGTTTTAGTGAGTGTTTTTGTATTTCAGAGTGTAACATATACACCACTTGAATCAGGAGTTAAGATTGAAGCTGGTAAGACGCTTAAGGTTGAACAGCTTCTTAAGAATAAAAAAGGTGTTCTTAAAAAAGGATTAACTGAAGAAGAAGCAAAGACTGTTGGTAAACATCAGGTTGTCGTTACAGTAGGTGGCAAGGATTATACAACAACAGTTGAAGTTGTAGACCACAGCGCACCAGTGATTACTAATACTAAGGACTGGGTTGTTCAGGTTCATGAAAAACGTGATTTTACTGAAGGTGTTCAGGTAACTGATAATGCTAACGGTAAAGTTAAGTTAAGTGTGGATACTTCTAAGATCAATAAAAATAAGTTAGGTGCTTATGAGATTACTTATATCGCTAAAGATGCATCTGGCAATGTTGCTAAGAAGAATGCGAAGGTCACTGTTGAACTTGATCCTCAAAAGCAGGTCAATCCTCCACATAAGGAAAAGATTGTTTACTTGACTTTTGATGATGGACCATCACAGAATACAAAGCCAATTGTGGATATCTTGAAACAGAATGGTGTTGTCGCAACATTCTTTGTTACTGCACAATATCCTGGATATTTCAACATGATGAAATATGCTCATGAAAATGGCAATGCGATCTGTGCTCATACTTATACTCATCAGTTCAGCATTTATAAAGATGAAAAGACATATTTTGAAGATTTAGATAAGATCAACGCTGTTATTAAAAAGTACACAGGGCAGAATAATAAGATTATTCGTTTCCCTGGAGGAAGCAGTAATGCTATTAGTAGACATTTTAATAAAGGTATCATGAAGAGATTGACTCGTGAAGTTCAGCTTAAAGGATATCAGTATGTCGATTGGAATGTAGATAGTACAGATGCTTCTGGAAACAATGTACCAGTTGCTCAGCTTGTAAAAAATGCTTGTGGAACTTATTCTAATGATATGTGTATTCTTATGCATGATACAGGTGCAAAGAAGACTACAGTTGAGGCACTTCCTCAGATCATTAAATTCTATAAGGACCATGGCTATACATTCAAGGCCATCACTGATACTTCTTATATCAATCATCATAAATTTATTACAAACTAAAAAGAAGTGGAACTATGAGTCCACTTCTTTTTTCTTATCCTTTTTTGCTTTTTTTTGTTCTTTTTTGATTTCAGAAAGTGTCTTTTCATGGTAGATGGTCTTTTGTACATAGACTGTGTAGACAACGGACATAATTGTCTTATAGAACAATGTTAAAATCTGATCATCTTCAAGAATGAGGTCTTCCCCGCTAGCAACATCGTTTAGCTGACGTTCAAATACATCACAAAAAGCATTGTATGCTTTTTCTACTGGTGAGTTGTCAAACTGAATACGAATCAGCTTGGAAATCTCATCAAGTGAATAGACTCTCTTTAAAAGACAGATCACTGTGAAATAAGCGACATGTTCACGTACATATTTCTTTTTAATTGGACTTTTCACAATCCCACTTTTTACATAGTTGTTAATCATGGTACTTGTAATGATCTTGTCTTCTTCATCCATCTTAAGAAAATCCAGACTCTTTTCAATTAAAGATATGACTTGATCAATATAAAGAGGGAAGTCTGGAATTTCTTCCCATCTAAGCATGTGGATAGTCTTGTAATCGTTCATATAATCTTCACCAGTTAAACAATAACATAATTTTATATTCAAAGTCAATTAATCTAGTATTAAAAACTATTTATGTTGACATTGAGAATGAGATTTAGTATCTTTGAATTAGCAGGGAGGAATAATGATGAAAATTATTACTGATACAAGTGCACTTTATTCAAAACGTGAAGCTGATGCAATTGGTATTGATGTATTGCCGCTTTTAATTACAATAAATAATAAGACATATACAGAATTTGAAGATATTATGCCTGATGAACTTCTTGAAATGATCAAGGAGGGTGGTGTACCTACATCTTCACAGCCAAGTTTAGGAAGAACACTAGAAACTTTAGAAAAGTATGATGAAGATATTATCGTATTAAACATGGCAGATGGTCTTTCTGGAACTTATGCGACTACTTGTTCTGCAAAGGATACATTGGAAAGAGACAATATTCATGTTATTAATACAATGACATTATGTGGTCCTCATAGATATCTAGTAGAATTGGCAGTTAAGTTAAGAGATGAAGGAAAATCAACACAGGAGATTATTAATGAGATTCATAAATGTATGTCATTTAGTAAATCGTTCCTTATTCCAGTAGATTTTTCTTTCTTAAAAAGAGGAGGGCGTCTTTCTCCTTTAGCTGCTAAGCTTGGTGGTATGTTAAAGATTGTGCCAGTTCTTGAACTTACAAGAGATGGTAAGTCATTAGATAAGTTTGCGATTAAGAAGAGTGAAAAAGGTGCTGTAAAAGCAATTATTAAAGAATATCAGAGTCTTGGTGTGAATGAAAACTGTAAGATTTATGTTACACATGCGGGAGCTCTTGATCGTGCTAATCGTTATAAAGAACAGCTTTCTGAAGCATTCCCAGGAACAGAGATTGAAATTATTGAACTTTCTCCTGTTTTCATCACTCATGGTGGACCAGGATGTATTGCGATTCAGATGATTGGAAAATAGAAGCAAGTGAAAACTTGTTTCTATTTTTTTGTCTCTATATTATAATAAAAAGTGGTGATAAATATGAGACAATTAGAGGTTTGCTGCGGTGGATATGCTGATGCAATCAGAGCATGGAAAGCTGGCGCAAAACGTATAGAACTTTGTAGCTCTTTATTTTTAGGTGGCATTACTCCAAGTGTTGGCGCTTTGACGCTTATTAAGAAAAAAACAGATTTAGAAGTTATCTGCATAGTCAGACCGCGTGGAGCGGGGTTTATTTATGATGATCTCGAATTTGAACAGATGATGCATGCTGCTCAATGTCTTCTTGAAGCAGGAGCTGATGGTATTTCATTTGGTTTTCTTGACGAAGATTTCTCATTGGATAATACGAGAATCCAACAGATGACAATTCTTATTCACAGCTATGGAAAAGAAGCTATTTTCCATCGTGCTTTTGATGTATTAAGAAATCCATTGCATAATGCGAAACTGCTCATTTCTCATGGTGTAGATGGCATTCTTACAAGTGGATGTTTTCCAACTGCACAAGAGGGGATTTCTATCATCAAAGAGATGCAGGAACAATATGGTGATAAAATCAAGATTACTGCAGCGGCAGGAGTAAATGTGCGCAATGCTGAAGAGATATTAAAGAAGACGGGTGTTCCGGCTATTCATTCTACATGTAAATCATGGAAGGGAGATCCGACAACCAGCTCTTCTCAGATGTCATTTGCCTACACAAGAAATGATGCTTATGAGTACGTTGATGAACATAAGGTAAAGGCACTTTTAAAGATTGTGGAGAACTGTGATAATGAATAAGTGAAAGCAGACGATCTGCTTTCTTTTTTATTTTGAAAAAAGGGCATGATTTTCAGTGCTTTTTACATGAAACTTTTTATTGTAAATGAAAGATGATGTGATATAATCTCCTTGTTAAAAGAGAGGTGCAAATATTAATGGATATTAGAAATATCGCTATTATCGCCCATGTCGATCATGGTAAGACAACTTTAGTGGATCAGCTATTAAAATTATCTGGTACATTAGAAGCACATGAAGAAATTGCTGAAAGAGCAATGGACAGCAATGATCTTGAAAGAGAAAGAGGTATTACCATTCTTTCTAAGACTACGGCGATTCACTATAAAGATTATAAAATCAACATCATGGATACACCAGGCCATGCCGATTTCGGTGGGGAAGTAGAACGTATCATGAACATGGTGGATGGTGTTCTTCTTGTTGTAGATGCATATGAAGGAACAATGCCACAGACTCGTTTCGTATTAAAGAAAGCGTTAGAAGCGCATGTAAAACCAATCGTAGTTATCAACAAGGTCGATAGACCAGTTGTTAGAATTGATGAAGTTATGGACGAAGTCCTTGAATTATTCATGGAATTAGGTGCTGATGATGATCAGTTAGAATTCCCAACTGTATTTGTTTCAGCATTAAATGGTACTTCATCATTAGATCCAGACTTATCTACACAGGTTCCAAATATGGATTGTCTATTTGATATGATCATCAATGAAATCCCTGAACCACTTGTAGATGTAGAAGGTGGATTACAGTTCCAGCCAGCATTATTAGACTACAATGATTATGTTGGAAGAATTGGTATCGGTAGAGTACAGAGAGGAACAGTACACGTTAATGATAATGTTGTCTGCTTAAGAGCCGATGGTTCTAAAACAACATTTAGAGTACAGAAGTTATTTACATTCTTAGGTCTTCATAGAATTGAAACTGAAGAATTATCTGCTGGTGATATCGGAGCTATCGCAGGTTTAGCTGATATTGGAGTAGGTGAAACTGTATGTGATCCTGCAACTGAAGAAGCATTGCCTTTATTACATGTAGATGAACCTACAATTCAGATGATCTTTGGTACAAATACTTCTCCTTTTGCTGGTAAAGAAGGTAAATTTGTTACTGCTTCAAAACTTGAACAGAGATTATTAAGAGAAACGAATAGAGACGTTTCTTTAAAAGTAGAAAGAATCAACAATGCCGAAGAATGGATCGTATCAGGACGTGGTGAATTACATTTATCTATCTTGATTGAAACATTAAGACGTGAAGGTTTCGAATTACAGGTAGCTAGACCACATGCTATCATCAGAGAAATCGATGGTGTGAAATGTGAACCATTCGAAGATGTTTATATTGAAGCACCAGATGACTGTATCGGTAGTGTCATTGAATCATTAGGATTAAGAAGAGGTATCATGGGTAACATGGAATCTGACAATGGTATGACTAAGATTGAATATGTTGTTCCATCAAGAGGATTAATTGGTTTCATGACTAACTTCTTAACAATGACAAGAGGTTATGGTATCATCAACCATACATTCAAAGAATACCGTCCATTAGATGGAGAAGCTGTTGGAGAAAGACAGTTAGGTGTATTAGTATCAATCGATTCTGGACAGACAACTGCTTATGCATTAGGTGGTGTTGAATCACGTGGTGTTATGTTCGTTGGCCCAGGTGTAGATGTATACGAAGGTATGATCGTTGGTGAACATGCAAAAGATAACGACTTAGTTGTCAATGTTACTAAAGGTAAACAGATGACAAATACACGTTCATCTACTAAAGATTCAACTGTTGTATTAAAACGTCCAAGACAGTTCAACCTTGAAGGATGTCTTGATTACATCAACGAAGATGAATTAGTAGAAGTAACTCCATTAAACGTAAGATTAAGAAAGAAATACTTAACTGAAATCGAACGTAAGAGAGCTTACAGAGCGAAAAATGGTTAATAATGAAGGGTAATGGGATCCATTACCCTTTTTTCAAAGGAGCACTCAATATGAAGAAAAAAGAAATTGAGACTTTATTTAAGAAGACACCCAAAAAGGGCTTTTATACATTAGAAAAAGATGGCTATTTATTTGTACTTGAATCATTAGGACTATTTAAATATGGCCTATTAAGTGTCATTGAAGAAAAAGGTCCCCTTAATGAATTTATTGATCGACTTGTGATCCATAATCAATATGTAGAACGTTCATATATTATCAATAATGAATTTGGTGTTGTCTTAAATAGAATAGACATTAATGCATTAGAACTTCTTCTTGATGAAATCATCGCATTCTTTAAAGACAATCATATTGAAAATATCTGTCTTCATTGTCATCAAAGAAAAGATCTTGCATTCTTCTACAATGATGTCAACATTGAAATATCATGTGAAGAATGTCTTCAAGAGGTAGAGTACAAAGAACATTCTAGTCATCTATTAAGAGGCATTCTCGGTGCTCTTATTGGATGCATCATTCCTACATTCCTATTTATTATTTCAAGACATATCGGTTACCTGATTGCTCCAGTGGGTATTCTTTATGGTTTACTTGCTTATTATGGCTATAAGAAATTAGGCTATTACATGGACAAGAAGGGTATATGTGCAAGTTTTCTGACTGCTGTAGTGACAATGTTTTTAGGTCAATCAGTTCGTTATGTCTACGATGTTGTTGATGCTTTTCAGGCCAACTGGAAAATCAAGGTTTCCTTTTCTGAAGCTTTAGGTGTAATGCCAGGTTTAATCAATGGATCAGTCTTGGCAGTAGGTCTTGTCTATTTGATTTATATCCTTGTTTTTCTTCTTGTTACATATGTAATAGTTATCGTTATAGAAAAAAGAAAAGGTTATCATTTTAATGTTATTGAAAAGCTATAAATCATTTTTGTATGAATAAATCATTGTTTTTTATTGAAAGTGTTCTTATTTAGTGTTATATTATTTTCATTAAGTGTGGTTTTAACATGCTTAAAATAATAATAGGGGGATGCAAAGCATGAAAACAAAGATTGAAGTGCAGTTCCAGGATAAAGATGTAAATGTAAATGACATCGAAAAAGCCGTTAAAGAAGATTTAAAGGCTAAGGGTGTAAAACTTAACACACTTGCTAACTTAGATGTCTACTATAAACCAGAAGATGGTTCAATTTATTATGTAGCTGCTACAAAAGACAAAAAAGAATATAACGTAGAAGATGCACCATTGTACATCTAGAAAGTAGCCTTAGGCTACTTTTTTTATGGAAATTCACTTTCTATTCATATTCACCGTGGTATACTTATAATAATGAATAAGGAGGACACAATGATCGCGTTATTTATATATTTGGCAGGATTTATTGGAATGTTGCTGATATTCAATCTTGTCTTTTTTGAAATGAGTCGAGCGAAGGCTCTTAGTGTTAAGAACTATGCGTGGTTCTCTACTTTAAGTAAACCCTATAATTATACTAGAACAGGTTCAATGATCTTCATCTGTGTGTTAACTTATCTGTTAACAGGCCATGGAGACCTTTCAGGTTTAGAATGGATAGTCTACTTGATTCTCTTTGTCGCATGTGGAGTCATCGCAGATGCGATGACACAGTTCATTATCCAGAAGTATGCCCAGATCCGATGTCGCAAGATGATTCGTATGGCTACATCTTTAGAAGATGAATTTAGTGAAGCTATGAATTTTGTTGAAGATTATGACTATGTAGTTTCTTCTGCTAAATACGATGAAAAAGAAATTGCTAAAAAATATATCACGAAAGAAGATCATCTTTCTTTCATCGGTGTAGATAGAGGAGAGTTCGCAAAGAACTTTGGAGATTATCCAGAAGCTACTTATAATGTGGATTCTTTCTCTCCTGTAGAAGATGTACAAAAAAACCTTGAAGGAACACCAGTTCGTGCAACAACGCTTACGCCAAATGGACAGATGCCGTTTAAGGATAAAAGACTAGATGTTGTGATGAATCAGTATTCCAACTACAATAAAGATGAAGTCAAGAGAGTTCTTAAAGATGATGGCTATTTCATCGTCAATCAGTATGGCTCTCACAATCTAAGAGAGTTCCTTAATGTCTATATGTACCTTCGTGTAAAAGGTGTATGGGATCTTGAATCTTGCAAGATGACATTGAAATCTATTAACTTTAAAGTAGAAGAAGCCTATGAAGATTATGGCTATGTAAGATTTAAGAATCTTTCACAGCTGCATACTTATTTCACGATAGTATTGCAAGATGTAGCAGCTAATCCTGAAAAGTATAAGGCATTCTATTTGAAGGCGCTACAGGATATTAAAGAAAATGGTTTTTATGAAATGACAACATATCGCTTCTTGATTGTAGCGAAGAAGGAGAAAGACAATGAACATGAATGAAATGGTTCAGCAGCTCATCACTAAAGTTCAAAAAGACCCTAAGCTTTTAGATCAGTTGACAGCTCACCCAACTAAGACAATTGAACAGCTGATCGGTGTGGATCTTCCAGATGAGCAAGTTGACGAAGTAATCAAGAAAGTACTTGCTAATGTAAGTACAGACAAAATTGGAGATGTTCTCGGTGGATTATTCAAGAAATAGTTATCATCCTAGACATCAAAAACAGGTGCGAAAAAATAGCAGAACGTTTGCTATTATCGCACTTGTCTTATTCTTGGCGGTAGGTGTTATTTTCTATCAGTATAAGAAAACAGTGATGGCGACAAAGTCGCTTGATGAGCTTCCTATTGAAGTCAATCTTATCTCGCTAAGCCCTTATACAAGATCCGGAAGAGCCTTAAAGAAGGTAAATGGGATTGTTGTTCATTACACTGCTAATCCAGGTGCAACTGCCAAGGAGAATAGAGATTATTTTAATTCTCTTGCGACCACCCATAAGACCAAGGCATCTTGTCATTTTATTATTGGATTAGATGGAGAAATTATTCAGTGCATTCCTACTCGTGAAATGAGTTATGCATCCAATTCCCGTAACAGGGATACGATCTCTATTGAGTGCTGTCATAAAGATGCTTCTGGTAAATTTAACCGCAAGACTTATCGTTCTCTTGTGTTATTAACAAGAGCACTCATGAAAAAATTTAATCTCTCATCTTCTCAAGTTATCCGTCATTATGATGTGACAGGAAAACTTTGTCCGCTATACTATGTAAAAAATAGTGATAAATGGGACAATTTTAGGGAAGACTTAAATCAATGGTCATTTTTCGATTACTTATATTATTAATTTCTAAACTATAAATTAATGAAAGCGTTTAAAAAATACATTGAAAGGAATCGAAAATATGATATAATAGAAATATATTTAAGGAGGAATTTTCAATGGAAAAATTTAGTTTTACAGTTATCGATCCAGTTGGATTACATGCTAGACCAGCTACTATCTTAGTTAACCAGGCAAGCAAATTTGCTTCTAACGTTAAGTTATTATATAACGGAAAAGAAGTTAACTTAAAATCAATCATGGGTGTTATGTCTTTAGGTGTTCCAACTAAAGCTACAGTTGAAATCCAGGCTGAAGGCGATGACGAAAAAGATGCAATCGATTCAATCAAGAAAGTTGTAATCGAACAGAAAGTTGCAGAAGCTTAATTAATATTATAATGAAAAAAGAGTCGTAACGAAGAGTTGTTCATTTGAACTTACCCTTCATTACGGCTCTTTTAAATTAAGCCATAAGTTTGTCGTATTTCTTTTGTAATTGCGCTTTACGTAAGACAATAAGACCAACAACAGCGCCCATGATGGCCTGAGCAAAATCGAATGGAAGTTTTAACATTGCATATTCTGGTGTTGCATATACATAGCTTCTTCCTAAAGTATAGCCAGTAATCATAATGATCTGTCCAATAAGAAGGCCAATAGCCAATCCTTTTTTGCCTTCAATCTTTCTTACCGCTAACGAAATGACGATAGCCTGAAGACCATGAGTGACTAGAGTGACAAACATTGGAGCAGGATAGAAGAATACATCGCCTAGGAAACTTCCTACGCCGCAGGCAAGGAAGGCACCAAGTGGATCAAGCAGTACAGCTGCAATGACAATGACGATATCATTAAGATAGAAATGACCTCCTGGGACAGGAATACTAAAGGTGCTTAGTACTAAGGTGAATGCCATAAATAAAGCAACAATAAACATCCATCTTATTCTTGTGTGTGTGTTTTTCATAAAATCCCTCCTTCTTGTGCAATAGATTACCATGATACTGGATATAAGAAAATAGCCAGTTTACATCAAATAATAATGGTCAGTGTGCACCTTGTAAAAACAGGATGTGTGTGTTAATGTGAAGGTGAAGGAAGGTGAGGGTATGGAAAGAATATACGAAGAAATAAGTGAACAAGCAAAAATCGCAATTGAAGAACTTATTGAAGTAGGACATGTAAAAGCCGGTCAGATTATCGTAATCGGCTGCTCTAGCAGCGAGTGTGTCGGAGGACACATCGGCAAGGACAGCTCTATGGACGCCGCACAGGCGCTCTATTCGAGTGTTGCCCCAGTTCTTGAAAAGAAGGGCATCTATCTTGCAGCGCAGTGCTGTGAACATTTGAATCGTGCTTTGATTATTGAACGTGAAGCAGCTGAAAAGTTTGGCTATGAGGAAGTGAATGTGATTCCACAGCCTCATGCTGGTGGCAGCTGGGCAGTCAACTGTTATGAAGGTATGAGTGATCCTGTTGCTGTAGAACATATCAAGGCGCATGCTGGATTGGACATTGGGGGAACACTTATTGGCATGCATCTCAAAGATGTAGCAGTACCAGTAAGACTTGGCGTAGATCATATTGGCAAAGCCATTCTTCTTGCAGCCCGTACGAGAGCGAAATACATTGGCGGAGAACGCGCACATTACTATGCAGAAGATTAAAAGAGTCGATTCAATCGACTCTTTTTATTGATTATAAAAAATATTGGCATTAAAATATATATAATAAATAGGAGGACGTAAGAAATGACAAGTAAAAAACTCATTCATATTTGTTTTATTATCGCTGCTATTTTTCTATTTCTATTTCTTGCTCCATTCGCAATATTTTTCATTGCTCCACCTCATCCTAGTATCGTCATTTTATAAGAACCGATTGAATCGGTTCTTTTTATGTTAGGAATCAGCCATCCGCCAATATTTAACAGATTGATCCAATTGCCTATCAGCTCAATATGAAAAAATGATTCAGTTGAACCGCTATTACCGCAAAGCCTCTCTTCTTGAATAGATAAAGCAGATTGGATAGTAGTGTCATCAATAAGAAATACTGGCCGTGTCTTGTATGGATATAAGGTGTTTGGCTTGTCATAAACAGTGGCAATAAGCAGCCAATAACTAAAATGATATCTGATAAGAATAGCGATGCAGTCAATAATTTAAAATGAATGTTTTTAATTTTAAGCTCCTGTCCATAGATTTTATCGATCATAGTATACACTCCTTATATTCTTATCATATAGAAGAAGTGGGACATAATGATGTCCCATTAATGATGATATAATAAAAACAGAAAGAGGGGCGGAGGCATGAAAAGAGAGAATAAGTATAATCGTATATTAGATATATTCTATAGAGCATTTAAAGGGGAAGAGTTTACCGCAAAACAGCTTTCTTTAAAGTATAATATGTCTACAAAATCAATAAAAAGAGATATAAGCTTTATTCGAAATTTCTTGGCTGAAAACAGGGAACAGGTAGGAAATGCAGAACTTGTATATAATCGTCGAAAGAAAGCTTATTCATTGGTTTTTGATCATTTTCTTTTATCAAAAGAACTGATGTCCATTGTAAAAGTGCTCATTGGGACAAGAGCGTTCAGTAAGAATGAGCTAGAAGAGATTATTCGTAAACTGAAGGGTATGACATCCTATGAAGATAGAGGAAAAATGAATGATCTTATATCCAATGAAATGTATCATTATAAGCAAGTTGTTCATCATTCAAAAAGTGTGATTGATAATATCTGGCAGCTTGTTCACATTATTGAAAACAAACATGAAATGACGATCAGCTACTTTAAACAGAATGGAGAAGAAGTCGAAAGACGTATTCGTCCATTATCCATTGTTTTTTCTGAATATTATTTCTATTTGATTGCCTATGATATTCATCATGATGATGTGCCTCACCATTATCGTGTAGATCGTATTGTCGACATGGTAGAACATCGAAAAAGTTTTAATGCATCCTTTGATGAAGGAGAACTAAAAAGCAAAATTCAGTATATGTATCCTGGTGTTTCTAGACATATTAAATTTTCTTTTTGTGGAGATAGTGTTCAGGCTATCTTAGATAAGATTCCTACTGCTTGTATTGTAGAGAAGAAGGGAAAATCTTATATTATTGAAGCGGATGTCTACGGCAAGGGGGTTAATATGTTCTTGCTGTCTCAAGGATCATGGGTGAAGGTGCTTGAGCCTCAGGAATATGTAGAAGAGATGAGAGAAGAGATTAAGAAGATGATGGCACAGTATGAATAAAAGAACCAATCTACTCGATTGGTTCTTTTCCGTTCTGTATTCTTTTTAGATTCTGAATATATCTTTCGCGATTAAATGGTTTTCCTGTCTTGATAATTGCGAAAGATTCAACCGCAATCGCAACTGCGATTTTCTTTTTGGCATCTTTTGAAGAATAGCCATTGTTTAAAAGGAGCTGATAAGTTTCTTGTGTTTCGATTGGATTTCTTGTCTGAATCTGTTCTTCAACTCCATCTATCATAGATTCTAGCATTGTATCAGTAATCTTCATGTGTAACCTCGTTCTTTTTTATTTCTTCTAAGAAGTATGTAGCTTCCATATCGGCAGTGCTTAAGGCGAAAGCTATTGGAAACATTTCAAAAGCTTTTCCTACATTGTTGACGGGATCAGATCCTGAAAAGCCCATATGATAACGGATCGCAAAGGCTTCTTCTCTTGATAAGCGCATATAGCCACTGATCATATAGACACTCTTTTCTCCATGACCATAAGGAAGCTGATCATCAACTGTGTAGTAAGGGACTTGTACCCATTGACCATCGACTTTCTTGTTTCTTTGTTCTGTCTTGTAGAAGTCAATTTTACAGACATCATGAAGAAGAGCTACAATCGCAATTGTTTCATCGCTTGCTTTAACTTCATAGATGTTATTGACACGTGGTCTTGCAAGATAGTCTTTTAGACAGTCGTAGACCTGAAGACTGTGTTCACATAGTCCACCTTCATAGCTACCGTGAAAACGAGTGCTTGCAGGTGCAGTGAAAAAGTCACTGTGATTTTCTAGGTAAGAAAGAAAACGATCTGCGCCATTGCGCGTAATGTATTTTTTATAAAGTGCAATAAAACGTTTTTTATTCGCTTCTATATCCATATTGTTCACATCCTTGCGCTTATTATAACATTTTTTATAGAAGTCGTGTATAATATCAGCGGGTGATATTTATGGCAAAGAAAAAAGCAGTAAAAACAAATGCCTTGAGACTTCTTGATCGTGATCATGTTTCTTATCGTGTAGAAGAATATGATTATGATGAAGAACATCTCTCAGGTGAACATATTATTGATCAAGTAAGCTTAAATGGAGAAGATATCTATAAGACGTTGGTATTGCAGTCAGATGATGATCGTTCTTATCTTGTTTGTTGCATTCCAGTATTGGAAAATATTGATTTAAAGAAGCTTGCTAAACTTTCAGGACATAAGAAAGTAGAAATGATTCATATGAAGGATCTTCTTAATGTGACTGGATATATTCGTGGTGGATGTTCTCCTGTTGGTATGAAAAAACAGTATCCAACATATTTTGATGAGTCTATTTTACGAGATCGAGAAATCGCGCTTAGCGCCGGTAAGAGGGGCTATCAGATGATTGTTAATGCGAATGATATCGTAAAATATACAAATGCAAAAGTGGGACCAGTATTGAAGTAGCTCCTAATTTTAGTTTTTTCAACACTTGATATTATAAATATATGATTCTATAATGAAATCTATAAGAAAATTAAGACTATAATTGAATCAATAGGAAAAAGGATGGTATTAAAACTATGAACGTATTATTAGCCGGAGGAGCCGGGTATATCGGTTCTCATACAGCTGTTACTTTAATTGAAGCAGGTCATAATGTTGTGATTGTGGATAATTATGATAACAGTTGTGAAGAAGCAGTAAGAAGAGTTGAAGAGCTTACTCATTCCACTATTAAGCATTATGAAGCTGATGTAAAAGATCATGATGCATTAGATCGCATTTTTAAAGAAAATGATATCGATTGTGTCATTCATTTTGCAGGATTAAAGGCAGTAGGTGAATCTGTAGAAAAACCTGTTGCTTATTACAGAAATAATGTTGATACTACATTGACATTACTTGAAACTATGAAAGAAAACAATGTTAAGAACATTGTCTTCTCATCAAGCGCCACTGTATACGGTGCTGAAAATGCCTCACCACTTAATGAAACTATGAAAAAGGGAACATGTACTAACCCATATGGATGGACAAAATGGATGATGGAACAGATTTTAGAAGATGCAGCTAAAGCTGATGATGAATTATCTGTTGTTATCTTGAGATATTTCAACCCAATTGGTGCACATCCATCAGGCAGAATTGGTGAAGATCCTCAGGGTATTCCTAATAACCTTATGCCTTATGTTTCACAGACAGCTGTTGGAAAGAGAGATCATTTAACTATCTTCGGTGATGATTATGATACACCAGATGGTACATGTCTAAGAGATTATATTCATGTTATGGATTTAGCTGAAGGTCATGTAAAGGCTGTTGAATATGCGTTAACAAGAAAAGGTACAGATATTATTAACTTAGGTACAGGTACACCATATTCAGTATTGGATATTGTTCATGCATTTGAAAAAGCAAATGATTTAACTTTAAAATATGAAATTGGTCCACGTCGTGCAGGGGATTTAGCAGTATGTTACTCTAATGCTGATAAGGCTGCTGAAATTCTTGGATGGACTGCCAAGAGAAATCTTGAAGATATGTGTAGAGACTCTTGGAATTGGCAAAAGAATAATCCTAATGGATACAAGAAATAGTGGTGAATATTCATCACTATTTTTTTAAAATTTAATAAATAAAAATTATTTTGAAAAAGAAATAGTATGATGTTTTCATAGTATTTTTCTATATAATAACGTTATGAAAACACAATGAAACCGATTTCTATTTATTTGGTAAAGGAAGTTTGTTATAATATCTCTAGAGGTGACACAAATGGATTATAGAGAAAATTATGAAAAATGGTTAAGCTTTGATGGACTTGATGAATCTTTAAGAACAGAACTTAAAGGTATGGATGAAGCAACTAAAGAAGATGCATTCTATAAGAATATTGAATTCGGTACTGCCGGAATGCGTGGTCTATTAGGTGCTGGTACTAACAGAATGAATATCTACATGATCAGAAAAGCAAATGTAGGTTATGCAAAATGGATCCTTGAACAGCCAAATGGTGCTGAAAGAGGTGTAGCAATTTCTTATGATAATAGACATATGTCTTATATCTTTGCTAATGAATCTGCTAAGGTTTTAGCTGGATTTGGTATTAAAACTTATATTATGGAATCATTGAGACCAACTCCTGAATTATCGTTTGCGGTAAGACATTTAGGATGTGCTGGTGGTATCATGATTACTGCTTCTCATAACCCTGCAGAATATAATGGATATAAAGTATATGATGATACTGGATGTCAGTTGATTCCTGAATGGGCTGATCAGGTAACTAAGTACGTTGAAGAAGTTGAAGATGAATTAGCTGTCAAGGTACCTAGCAGTGATGAAGCTTATGATTATATTAACTGGGTTGGAGAAGAAATTGATGAAGCTTATTATGAAGCAGTTAAGGGTTGTGAAATTAATCCTGGCTTAGATAAGTCTGATTTCAAGATTGTTTATTCTCCTCAGCATGGTGCTGATAACTGGCCAGTTAGAACTGTATTAAAAGATTTAGGATATGATATTGTACCTGTATTATCACAGTGTGCTCCTGATCCTGATTATTCTAATACAAAATCACCTAACCCTGAAGTTGAATCATCTTATGATGAATCAATTAAACTTGCTAAAAAGGTAGATGCTGATGTAATCGCAATTACTGATCCAGATGGCGATAGACTTGGTGTTGTTGCTAAACATAATGGTGAATATGTACTTATGTCTGGTAACCAGAGTGCAGCTGTTTATCTTGAATATATTCTTTCTCAGTTAAAAGAAAAAGGAAAACTTCCTGATAATGCAGTTATGTACAATACAATCGTTACTTCTGATTTAGGTGAACTTGTTGCTAGAAGCTATGGTGTAGATGTTGAAAAGACATTAACTGGATTTAAGTTTATCGGTGATAAGATCAGAAAATATGAAAAGACTGGTGAAAAACAGTTTATCTTTGGTTATGAAGAATCATATGGTTGTGTAGTTAAAGATTTTGTTAGAGATAAAGATGCTGTACAGGCTGTATTATTGGCTGCAGAATGTGGAAACTACTATAAGAAGCAGGGCAAGGATCTTATTGATGTATTAAATGATTTATATGCTAAACATGGTACATTTAAAGAATCACAGATCGCACTTGCTAAAGCTGGTGTTGAAGGTGCCAAGAGAATTGCTGAAATTATGGATAATCTTCGTAAAGATGCCCCAACTGATATTGCTGGAGTAAAAGTTACTTTAGCTGAAGATTATGCTAACAGCACACGCAGTGATGGAACTACAATTGATCTTCCAAAGTCTAATGTATTAAAATATTATCTAGAAGATGGAAGCTGGATTGCTGCTAGACCATCTGGTACTGAACCAAAATGTAAATTCTACTTCTCTATTAAGGGAACAGATGCAAATGATGCCTCTCTAAAGACTGAGAAGTTCCAGAAGGCAATGATGGAAATTATTGGTGAATAATAAAGAGTCAACATTTGTTGACTCTTTTATAAACGGAGTGCTTTATGAAAAATATAAAGACAGTACAGACTTTGATGGATATTCTTCCACAGACTTGGCTGGCGCTAGCTATCATTGCGATATTCTTCTTTGTAACTGGCAATAAGTTCAGTGCATATATTATCATTTGTGCAATAGCATTAATGGTTGTAACTTATATTATATTATCATTATTCTATTGGCGTTGTCCTCATTGCCAGCAATATCTTCCATTAAAACATGCCGGCAAGATCTCGCACTGTCCTCATTGTCATAAGCCAATTAAATAAAAAAACTGTGACGAAATGTCACAGTTTTTTTGTTTAGCTTCTTCTTGAAATGGAGCGTCTAAGTAAAGCAATATCTACCCATCTTGTTGAGAAACTAAATGACTTTTGTGCGTAGACAAATGTCATTTCTCTACGATTGTTTAAGTCAACTTTCTTCATCTTACGATAATCTACAAGAAGACGTCCAATCAATATATTCTTCTTTCCAACTAATACAATATTGGCAATCTGGAAGGCGTATAGAAGTGATGCTAGAGCTACGGTACTAATACCATTAAGATACAAGTTTGAGCCATTTAAGGCACTATGAATACCGAAAGCTGCGCCGCCGATTACGAGAAGAATATATAAGATTGTAATAATGATATAGAATGCTTTACCAGCAGTTGTAAGACATATTTTAAGTGAATGATCTTTCCTTTTTGCTTTAATCATTGTTACGAGAACATTGATAATCATGTATGTAAAATATGCCGTTACAATAACCATTAATGTTGCTAAAACTGGATAAAAAGTTCTCATTGGTTGACTCCTTTCCGCTATATATAATTATATATCGAAGTCATTTAAACATCAATTGTGAATTGTTTAATAACACGCTTAGTTGATGCTGTTAGAGAAGCTTTTGTAACTTTAGTAGAAGATTTATTCAAGATATGCTTTTTCGCAAGTTCATCATTGTAATCTTTTACTTTGTAGATTTTCATATTTGAAATATCATTGATTACCCCAGAAGAAATACCGCTTGCTTCAATATGAGTAAAGAGTGGTATCCATTCAACATTGCTGATGCTCTTTACATTATTCTTCTTAGTAAACTTGCAAGACAGCATTCCACCAAGAAGACGAGCTTCAGTTGTCTGGGCTGACATAAAGTTACCTAGTGAATAAGCAACTAATGTCTTATGACCAGCAGCACTTGTAAGCCACTGCATCTTCTGAATGACATGAGGATGTGTTCCTATTACCACATCAGCTCCTGCCTGATTAAATATTTTTGCATAAGTATCTTGAAGTACATTGGTTGTTGAAGTATATTCAATACCCCAATGGGCACTTACAATGACGAAGTCCGCATTAGCTTTAGCTGTCGCAATTTCTTTTTTGATTAATGCGGTATCGAACAATTTAACATTATAACGGTTAGTACTTGATCTGTTTGTACCAAATGTGTAAGAAAGGAAGGCAAATTTCAATCCGTTCTTTTCAATATAGTTGATTGTGTCATAGTCGCTCTTATTAGTTGCAATACCTAATAACATCATTTTCTTTTGTGCCTTAAATAAGGAAATCATATGAGCAACACCAGATGCACCTTGATCTAATGTATGGTTGGTATTGGCATTGACTACATCTACTCCTAAGCTAGATAAAGAGTTCATCATCGTATCAGGGGTATTGAATTTTGGATATCCTGACGGAGTACCGCCACCCATGATTGTTTCCTGATTAATAAATGATAGATCCGCATTCTTTAAATCAGACTGAATAGGGGAATAGATGCTAGAAAAGTCATATTCATTTGGAGAACCGGCCATCTTATTGGCATATTTATAGGCACTCTCATGAACGACATTGTCACCCACAGCCTTAAAGTTAACTTCAAACGATGGTGCAGCTGGGGTTTTCTTTTTAACAGTCTTCTTCTTAACTGTAGTTGTTACACTAGGTTTATCCTGAAGTACTGAAACAATTGGTTTTACAATAAAGCTATTAATACTAAACAGGAATACAAATATTGCTGCTAAAAAGATTGTAAGATGTTTATAGTTAAGTCGTTTGGCATAGAATGCGAGCTTTCTCATCCTTCTATGTCTACGTTTTGCACGAGCACGCTTGCGCATAATACGTTCACGTTCTCTACGCGTCATTTTTCTTCTTTTCTGGTTCATCAAAAAACTCCTTCATAAGATGTTTCATAATATCTTAATATATAATAACACAGGGTCTTAAAAAAAGATTGTATAAAGTCGTAAAAAAGATTAATTTTTCTTTTGATTTTAAGGTGTATTTTATTAAAAATAAGAGGATTGAGTTAATCAATCCTCTTATTTTTTAAATAATACTCTTAAATCATTAGGAATACGTGATTCAATTTCTACTTGTTCACGAGTAAGTGGATGAGTGAAACTGATCTTGAAGGCATGCAGTGCCTGACGTGGAACAAGGTGATCAAGTTCGTTGAGTTCCTTGCTGTAAAGTGGATCTCCAATAAGAGGATGTCCAATGTTAGCTAAGTGAACACGAATCTGATGACGTCTTCCAGTTAAAAGATGACATTGTACTAATGCATAATCATCGTAGTTATGAATGCATTTATATTGAGTAACTGCTTTTACACCTGAAGAAGAGACACGCATCTTGTTGCTATGACGGTTACGCGCAATTTTTTGAGTGATGGTATAAGTCTTCTTATTAGGAAATCTCCCTTTAACAAAGGCCATATACTGTCTTTCAATCTTCTTTTCAGCGAGCTGATGATCAAAGTATGGCTGAAATAATGCGCTTTTGACATAGATGACAAGCCCACTTGTATCATCATCTAGACGATGAATGTAGCGTACTGGAACATTTAATTTATGTTCCTTATAGTAGCGGCTGACATAATGAGAAAGAGAATGTGTATCCTCTTTAGATGATGGATAAACAGGAAGTCCTGCTGGTTTATCTACTACAAGAACGAGATCATCTTCATAAAGGACATCTAGATCTCCTTTAACTGGAGGATACATGCCATCATCATCTTCATAGGCTCTGATTAAAAGAACATCTCCAGTATGCAATGTGGCATCTCTGACATATTCTTTATTTAATGTATAGGCTTTATCCTGATGAAGAAGATGAACAGCTTTCTTTGAAAAACAAAAGTCCTTAAAGAAATCGCTTAATAGTTTTCCATTATAGTTTTCATCAATGACAATACGAAGATTGTTCTTTATTTTTCTAAATTTCATGGTCTATAGACAGTGATACGTAAATCAATGGTTACATCCAGTCCTTGGAGTGTATCCAATACGGATCTTTTCTCTTTCTTAATATGGTAGTAGTGCGGTGTCATCTTTAATAGGTTTAATGCATCTTCTCTTTTAGGAATAGAAATTGTTTTCTTGAAGTCGTAGCTTTCTAGTACTTCAAAAGGAAGACGGATAAACTTATCTGATTTGACTTTAACTTCATCATAAATCAAATGTTTGATTTCAATAAGATGACCACGGTTGGCTGTTACATGGATCATGTAGCCATCTTCTTTTAATGTTCTAACAATTTCATCCTTGTTTACAACAGTAAATAAGGCGGTGATGACATCCAATGAATGATCATTGATAGGAATGTTCTTAGAATTACCGACAATCCAATGAATATCCTTATCATAACGTGTTGCCATATTGATAGCTTCTTTAGAAATATCTAATCCATAGTAAGTATGGTCATTACCGAGAAGCTGTTTCATACGATATGTGTAGTAGCCTTCTCCACATCCTAGATCAAGTATTTCCATATGTTCTTTCTGATGTGCCTTGATGTAATTGACAACTTCATTAAGAATTGGATCATAGTGTCCAGTGTTGAGGTAGGCCTTTCTAGCAATAAGTGATTCTTTTGAATCACCGGGGTTGTTTTTTGATTTATCAGGATTTAACAATAAATTGATATATCCTCTTTTGGAGATATCATAGCTATGATGATCTTCACATTTATAAGTCTTGCCATCAAGCATAAGTGGCTTATGGCATTTTGGACATGCTAACTGGTTCATAATACACCTCTTTTCATCCGCATTATATCATGTTTTAATTTGTTTTCAAATGAAGTATAATAGTGAACGAGACGGAGGGTGGAAAATGAAGATTATTAGAGATTATCGTATCGATTATGAATTGCTTTTCACTCAGCAGTATCGTTCTTTTCAGGTGATCTATGGTCAATATCTTGAAGAGAAGGATGTGTTTGTCAAGAAGTCATTGCTGAAGCTGTTATTGGTAAAATGTGATGAACTTATTGCATGTATTGATAAGGGGGCAGAAGAAGATCGAGAAGAGATACTTCTGCATCGTAAAAATATTTTAAAAGAATTGAAAGGGCTAAATAATGAAAATATATAATACAAAAATAAAAGATATTATTCTTAACATTATTGAGCAGCATACACAGTTGATTCTTTGGGAAAAAGAGCGTTTTGAAGAAGTGATTAATGAATATTCTGTTCATTATTGTGAAGAATGCTATCTAATAAATAAAGCAATTGAGATAGGACTATTTGAGGTACTATTGCTAAATAGACATATTCCTTATGAAGAACATATTGAGATGTTAAAGATCACTGAAGATCTTAAGGAAGAAGAAGCATTATTCATGATTTCTATCATGGATCGTGTCATCAAAGAAAACGAGTGGTTTATTCAGGTTGTCAATATTGAAGAAGCAACTAAAAAAGCCTTGGAAGAATGTCGAGCAAGAGATCTTCATGTGATAGCACTAGCTTATTATGATGGGCTAGGAACACAGCAGGATTATGAGAAGGCTTATAATCTATTCCTTAAGGCAAGTGAGTATGGTGATGATAAGGCCTACTATTATTTAGGATATATGAACGCCAATGGACTTGGTGTAGAAACAAATAGAGAACAGGCTCTTGCTTTCTATAAAGAAGGCGCTAAGCTTGGTCTTTCTGATTGTCAGTATGTTTATGCACATATGACAAAAGATATTGATCTTCATGAAAGTGAAGATCCACGTGCACTTTATGAAGTAGGAATGCAGGATTATCAAAAAGGAAATTTCAAGGAAGCTTTTGCAAGTTTTAAGAAAGGGTCCTTGATGTATGATGCAAAGTGTCTTTATATGCTAGGAGAACTTTGTTTAGCTGAAGAGAAAGTAGATGATGGTATCAGATATTTATCTTATGCCTACTACTTATTTGATAAAGAGGCAGCCTATTCTTTAGGAATGCTTTTCATGGAAGGTGATTTTGTGGAAAGAAATATTACGAAGGGCGTACGTTTTCTTCGTCAGGCTGAAGAATGGGGACATGATGGTGCAAGTGAACTACTAGAAAAATTAAGAGGGAAACAAGATGAAGATTTATAAAAAAGGTGCAGATGCATCTTATACATTGGGAGTATTTCCAACTATAGAACTATTGAAGAATCAGCCTGATCTCGTTAAAAGAGTGGTTGTACATTCTTCTATTGAAAAGAATAAAGGATATCCTTTAATTAAGGAATTATGTGAAAAGCATCATATTGCTATTGATGTACATGATGCAACAATCAAGAAGCTTTCTCCTAAAGGGAACTGCTATGCTATTGGGGTATTTCATGTCTATGAAAAGAATCTAGAAGAAGGCAATCATGTGGTCCTTGTCAATCCAATGGATATGGGAAATATGGGGACAATCATGAGAACAATGCTAGGTTTTGGTATTAAGGATTTAGCAATCGTCAGACCGGCGGTTGATATTTATGATCCTAAGGTTGTAAGAGCCTCAATGGGAGCTATTTTCTCTTTAAGAGTGAAGTATTATGAGTCTTTTGAGGATTATCATAATGAATATGGTCATCATGAAATCTATCCATTTATGTTAAAGGGTGCAAAGAATATTCATAAAGTTAAGCCAACTGGAAATTATTCATTGATCTTTGGCAATGAAAGCAGTGGACTTGATGACAGCTTCTTAAACTATGGACAAAGTGTATTTATTCCTCATACTGAATTAATTGATTCATTGAATCTATCACAGTCATTAGGAATAGGGTTATATCATTTCACGTCAGCACAATTTGAAAATAAAGAGGTACTAAGATAATATGTACGATTTTGATACAGTCATTTCACGAAGACATACCGACAGCATGAAATGGGATGGCGGTCACAATAAAGATGAAGATATGATCAAGATGTGGGTCGCTGATATGGACTTTAAGGTGTTGCCAGATATCACAAAAGTACTTCATGAAAAGATTGAAGAAGGAATCTACGGATATAGTATGGTTCCTGAATCTTACTATGAAGCAGTTGGTAACTGGATGAAAAGAAGACATGATTTTCATGTAGAAAAAGAGTGGATGGTTTTAACAAGCGGAGTTGTTAATGCAATCAACTTGGCAGTAAGAGCCTATTCAGATATTGATGATCATATCATGATCTTAACACCGGTCTATTATCCATTTAAGAATGCTATTGTAAACAATAAAAGAAAGGCAGTAAGCCTTTCTCTTGATTTTAAAGAAGATCACTATGAATTAGATTTTGATTTATTTGAAAAGAAGATTATAGAAGAAAATGTAAAGATGCTGATATTCTGTAATCCTCATAATCCAGTAGGGAAAGTCTGGACAAAGGAAGAGCTGTTAAAGATTGGAGAAATCTGTCTTAAACATCATGTCATTGTTGTTAGTGATGAAATACATATGGACTTTGTCTATGGAGAAAGAAAGCATATTCCTTTCTATGAAGCAGATCCACGTTTTAAAGATATCAGCATTGTGGCCACTGCTGCCTCTAAGACTTTTAATCTTGCAGGACTTCAGACAAGTACGATTTTTATTGCCAACAAGCAGTTAAGAGAGCTATTCAAGAAAGAACAGCTTGCAACAGGAATGTTTACGCCTAATGTCTTAGGCTTGATTGCTACGATGACAGCCTATGAAAAAGGTGATAATTGGGTTGATGAGATGCTTTCTTATGTAGAAGGTAATATCAACTATATGGAATCATTTTTAAAGAAGAATCTACCTGAAGTAAAGATGATCAGACCTGAAGGTTTATATCTAGTATGGGTGGACTTTAGAAATTGGCATATGAGCGGCAAGGAACTAGAACGTTTTATGTTAAAAGAAGCTAAGCTCTGGCTTGATGAAGGCTATATTTTTGGTGAAGAAGGAGAAGGCTTTGAACGATTTAATTTGGCTTGTCCTAGAGCAATATTAGAAAAAGCATTGAATCGTATAACTGTTAGCGTTTCCAAATAATAAAATTTAGTGATATCACTTTCAAATTTAAATAAAAAAGTGTATGATGATTCTAGAAAAAGAAAAAGGAGAGATTAGAAAATGGGATTAGTATCCGCAAAAGAAATGATCGATAAGGCCTTAGAAGGTCATTATGCAATTGCTCAGTTCAACATCAATAACTTAGAATGGACTAAAGCAATCTTATTAGAATGTGAAGAGTTAAAAGCTCCTGTAATCTTAGGTGTATCTGAAGGTGCAGCTAAGTACATGACTGGTTTCAAAACAGTTGCTGCTATGGTAAATGCAATGGTTGAAGCTTTAAACATCACTGTACCAGTAGCTTTACACTTGGATCATGGATCATATGAAGGAGCAAAAGCTGCATTAGAAGCTGGTTTCTCTTCAATCATGTTCGATGGTTCTCATTATGATATCGATGAAAACATCGCTAAAACAAAAGAAATGGTTGAATTATGTCATTCAAAAGGTGTTTCTCTTGAAGCAGAAGTTGGTGGCATCGGTGGAGAAGAAGACGGTGTCGTTTCAACTGGTGAATGTGCAGATCCAAAAGAATGTGCTTCAGTTGCTGCATTAGGTGTAGACTTCTTAGCATGTGGTATCGGTAACATCCATGGTAAATATCCTTCAAATTGGGAAGGTTTACAGTTTGATGTATTAGGTAACATCAAAGAAGCTATCGGACCTAAGATGCCTATGGTATTACATGGTGGTTCTGGTATCCCTGATGAACAGGTTAAGAAAGCAATTTCTTTAGGTGTATCTAAAGTTAACGTAAATACTGAATTACAGTTAGTATTTGCTGCAGCTACTAGAAAATACATCGAAGAAGGTAAAGATCAGCAGGGTAAAGGTTACGATCCTCGTAAATTACTTAACCCAGGTTTCGAAGCTATCAGAGCTGGTGTTAAAGACAGACTTGAATGCTTCGGTTCAATCGGTAAAGCATAATAATTTATCGTGTATACTAAAGAGCAGGCTTAAGGGCTTGCTCTTTTTTTAAAAATTTTATCATAATATTTGAATTCCTATAAACCTTGGTTTATTATAGGTTTATAAAGGAGGTGGCACATATGATGGTATCTACAAAAGGAAGATATGCTTTACGTGTAATGATTGATCTAGCAGAACATGATCAAGCAAAGTATATTCCTTTAAAAGAGATTGCCAATAGACAGAATATTTCAGAAAAGTATCTGGAAAGCATCGTTAAGTCGTTAACCAGAGAACACTTTATCGAAGGATTACGTGGTAAAGGTGGAGGATATCGTTTAACACAGGATGCATCCTGTTATACCGTTGCCGACGTTCTTAAGATTACAGAAGGTTCACTCGCACCAATCTCTTGCTTGCAGGATGAAAGCAATCAGTGCAATAGAGCGGTGTCTTGTCAGACATTGCCAATGTGGGAAGGACTTTATAAAGTTGTAGAGGAGTGCCTTTCAAGCATAACAATAGCAGATTTGGCAAATACTGGAGAAAGTGCAGATCAATATATTATTTAATTAAAAGGAGATTATTATGGCCCATATTTACACTAGTGCTGATCAGTTGATTGGACATACACCATTATTAGAATTAACAAGAATTGAAAAATCATTAAATCTTAAAGCAAAACTTTTAGCAAAGCTTGAATACTTTAATCCCGCTGGAAGCGTAAAGGATCGTATTGCTAAAAAGATGCTGGATGATGCTGAAAAAGAAGGAAAAATCAATAAAGATACAGTTATCATTGAACCAACTTCAGGAAATACAGGTATTGGATTAGCTTCAGTTGCAGCAGCAAGAGGATATCATGTCGTTATTGTAATGCCTGAAACAATGTCAGTAGAACGTCGTGCTTTAATGAAAGCATACGGTGCTGAATTAGTATTGTCACCAGGAGCAACTGGAATGACTGGTGCTATTCAGAAAGCAAATGAATTAGCAAAAGAAAATCCAAATAGCTTTATTCCATCACAGTTCAGCAATCCATCTAACCCAAAAGCTCATTATGAAACAACTGGACCTGAAATCTGGGAAGATACTGATGGAGCAGTTGACGTATTTGTTGCAGGAGTAGGTACAGGAGGAACTTTAACTGGTACAGGTACTTATTTAAAAGAAAAGAATAAGGATATCAAGATTATTGGTGTTGAACCAGCTACTTCTCCAGTATTGACAACTGGAAAAGGTGGTCCTCATAAGATTCAGGGAATCGGTGCAGGATTTGTACCTGATGTATTAAATCAGGATATCTATGATGAAGTAATCACTGTTGAGAACGATGATGCCTTCACATACGGTAAACTTGTTGGACAAAAAGAAGGTGTCCTTGTAGGAATCTCTTCTGGTGCTGCATTAAAAGCTGCAATTGAACTTGCTAAAAGAGAAGAATATGAAGGAAAGAACATCGTTGTCTTGTTCCCTGATACAGGAGATCGTTATCTTTCTACACCATTATTTGATAAATAAAAGAAGAAGCTGATCTGACAAAGTGATTACTCACTTTGCTAGATCAGCTTTTATTATTTACCAAGATATTCTTTTAAATCAGCAATAGCCTGTCTCATTCTCTTTAAAGATTCCTCTTTACCGATAATATGAGCAATTTCTACAGCTCCACCAGGAGTGAATGACTTGTTAGATAAAGCGACACGGATTGGCCACATGATACGACCGTTCTTTAATTCATGTTCTTTAGCTAAGTCCATCATCATATGCATTAATCCATCATCATCAGTGTAATCTTCCCAAGCTTCCATAGCAGGTAAAGATAATTCAAGCGCTTCTAATGAGTTTTCTGGATTAGTTTTCATCTTCTTATGTGTGTAGATATCAGCATCGAATGGTAATTCTCCATTGATGAAATCAACCATTTCAGGAATATCAGCTAAACGTTCAACACGTGGCTGTAAAGCTTTTGTGATTTCTAATAGATCAACATCAAGCTTGATATCTTTATAGTATGGTTTAGCAAGTTCATGGAATTCTTCTACTGACATATTTCTGATGTAGACACCATTCATCCATTTTAACTTGTTGATATCAAAGATTGCTGGTGCTTTAGAAATATGCTTGATATCAAATTCTTCTTTTAACTGTTCTAATGAAAGAACTTCTTCATCCTTAGGAGACCATCCAAGTAATGCAATGTAGTTAAGGATAGCTTCAGTTAAATATCCCTGAGCTCTTAAATCCTGGAATGATGCATCACCGTTTCTCTTAGATAACTTATGTTTTTCATCTTTCATAACCGGTGGAAGATGGATATAAGTTGGTCTTTCCCAATTAAATGCATCATATAATAGATTGTATTTAGGAGTAGACGCTAAATATTCATTTCCTCTTACTACCACATTGATGTTCATAAGATGATCATCGACAACGTTGGCAAAGTTGTAAGTTGGGAACTTGTCAGTCTTGATTAAGACTGAATCATCTAAAGTGTTGCATGGCACTTCAATATGACCGTAGATTTCATCATCGAAATCAGCAGTTCCAGTTTCAGGGATTGTCTGTCTGATTGTATAAGGATCACCATTATCCAAATGTTCCTGAATCTGTTCTGGATCAAGGTAACGACATGGATCAATTTCATTTTCTTCTCTGTCTTCCTTAGTACAGAAACAATAATGTGCATGACCGCTTTCGATAAGCTGTTTTGCATATTTTTCATAGATTGGTAATCTCTTTGACTGAATGTATGGTCCTACTTCACCTGGTTTATCAGGACCTTCATCATAATGAAGACCAGTTTCTTCCAATACATTATAGATGATATCAGTTGCTCCTTCGACTTCACGATTCTGATCAGTATCTTCAATACGTAGGATGAAATCACCGTTGTTATGTTTGGCAATCAGATAACAGTATAAAGCTGTTCTTAGGTTTCCGATATGCATGTAGCCAGTGGGACTAGGCGCAAATCTCGTTCTAATTTTTTTCATTTTCCTCTTTACATCTCCCATTATTATGATATAATCGTACATGCGATTGGGGTATAGCCAAGTGGTAAGGCAACGGACTCTGAATCCGTCATTCCGCTGGTTCGAATCCAGCTACCCCAGCCATATTTAATACGAAGTAAGCGAAGCTTACTTTTTTTATTGCCTTTAGATTGGCAAAAAAAAATATGGTAGTCCGTAGGGGGTTCGAACCCCTGAATGCTTGGATGAGAACCAAGTGTGTTGACCACTTCACCAACGGACCATCACATTGCGGTATTAGTATAACACAATTTGTTGTGAAGTAAACAACTGAAAGGTAATTTTTCTATTTTTTAGCTGTGACTTCACTTTCAAAGTCTGATACTTCACATTTAAGATAAGATTATGTATAATCATGGTGTGTAAAAAGATGAGAAATAAGAGAGGATATAAATATGGCACAAGAAGTCATTGCAATTGAAGGTGGACATCCTTTAAGAGGAACTGTGAGAATTTCTGGCGCTAAGAATGCGACAGTTGCACTTATTCCTGCTATTGTATTAGCGGATTCACCTGTTGAGATATATGGAGTACCAAACATTTCAGATGTAGATGCTTTGGCAGTTCTTTTAAAAGAGCTTGACTGTGAAGTTAAGAAAGAAGGAGATACTTTAAAGGTAGATCCTAGTCATATGAATAATACCCCACTTACTAGTGAGGCTGTAGATAAATTAAGAGCATCATATTATTTTATGGGTGCTTTACTTGGTAAATATGGAGAAGTTACAATACGCATGCCAGGTGGGTGCTATTTAGGACCACGTCCTATTGATCTTCATCTTAAGGGGTTTGAAGCACTTGGTGCAACAATTACTTATAATGAAGAAGAAGGCACTTATCATTTAAAGGCTGATCATTTAAAGGGCGCAGAAATCTATCTTGATTTTGCTTCAGTAGGAGCAACTATCAATATTCTTCTAGCGGCTGTTAGAGCTGATGGAAAGACAATAATCAATAATGCGGCCCGTGAACCTGAAATCATTGATGTGGCTAACCTTCTTACTAAGATGGGAGCACATATCAGAGGTGTAGGTACGGATACTATTATTGTAGAAGGTGTATCAGAAATGCATGGAACAATGCATGAGATTATTCCTGACCGTATTGAAGCTGGTACATTCCTTATTATTGCAGCAGCAATCGGGGAACGTGTCCTTGTTCAAAATGTTATCACTCAGCATCTTGATGCTTTATTATTAAAGTTAAGAGAAATGGGTGTAAGAATGGAAATTGTAGGCGACAGTATTCTTGTCTATGGTGGATTTACAGATTTCAACCCAGTTGAAGTCACTACACAGATCTATCCAGGATATGCAACTGACCTTCAGCAGCCACTTACAACATTGATGACTCAGGCTCATGGTCAATCACATGTCATTGAAACAATCTACAAGGAACGTTTTGGTCACTGTGCACAGCTTAATAAGATGGGCGCTAATATTGAAACAGGAGATGCTTGCTGCTATGTCAATGGTCCAACACCACTTCATGGCGCAAGAGTAGAAGCAACTGACTTAAGATGCGGTGCTGCTCTAGTTGTAGCAGGTCTTATGGCTGAAGGCGTAACTGAAATTACTAATGTCTATCATATTGATAGAGGATATGACAATATCGATCGTAAACTGATTGCTTTAGGTGCTCATGTCTCTAGATATATGGTCGAAGATTAGCCTTTGAAATACAAGTGAATAATGACCTAAATATCGAAAAAAATTGATGAAGAAAATTTTTAAAAAACTATTGTAATTCCCATTTGATAATGGTATTATGTGTTAGCAACTTACTTTGAAGTAGCATATATTTCAAGGCGGAAGGAGATTATAAAATGAGAAAAGGTATTCATCCAGATTATAAAAAGGTTAAAGTAATCTGTACATCATGTGGTGCTGAATTCGAAACTGGTTCAGTATTAGATGAAATTCGTGTTGACACTTGTTCAAACTGTCATCCATTCTATACTGGTAAACAGAGATTTGCTAGTGCTGATGGACGTGTAGAAAAGTTCAACAAGAAGTATGGTTTAAAATAATCTATAGGAAAAGGAGCTCAATGAGCTCCTCTTTTTTTATAGTTTTCTATACATTTCTACAATAACATCAGCAACTTCATCCAATCCAAAATCACTGTTGATTGTTAAATCAAAATTAGTCAGCTGACCCCATTTATTAGTCGTGTAGTAATTATAATAGTTTTCTCTCTTCTTATCTCTAGACTTTACATACTTGATATAATTCTCATGTTTTTCACCATATTCCTCTTCTACACGTTTAGCACGAGAAGTAATAGGGGCATGGATAAATACTTTTAATACATGATCAAAGTCTTCAAGAATATAATCGGCACAGCCATTGACAATAATGCATGAATCATTAGTTGCCAGATGTCTAATAATCTTCGATTGAGTGGCAAAGACCTGATCATTTAGGGGCATCTGGAATGTACCACCAGCCATTGTATAAAGGAAACCAGAACTCTTTTCCTGGGCAGCCTTGCGAATAGTACGGATATCAAAGCCAAGTTCTTCCGCAGCTAAATCTATAATCTGATTATCATAGTAGACGAGACCTAACTTATCTGCTACTTTTTGTGCGATAATACGACCTCCAGATCCATATTGTCTTGCGATAGTAATAATCTTAGCCATAAAATCTCCTCCTTCTTTCTCTTATTTTATCACAAATTAAAAAAGCGCTTTCACTTTTTTCACACTTAATAAAAGATTTTTGTGTGGTATAATGGCAAAAAGGAGTAATGTATGGAATTTCACGTTTTAGCAAGTGGCTCAAAAGGAAATGCCACTTTTGTATATGAAAATGGTACAGGAATACTTATTGACTGTGGCATTTCAAGAAAGCAGTTATTATACAGATTAAATGAAGTAGGATTTAATGAATCAGATATTACTTATGTATTCTTGACACATGATCACTATGATCACTCAAAGAATATCCACATCTTTGAAGATAAAATGATCTACAGTGCAAGAGGAAATATTGAGAAGATGGATGAAGAACATATTCTAGAACCATTTCAGACTTATCATTTCAATCAGTTAAGTGTAGAAGTTCTCCCGTTATCCCATGATGCAACCAATACTGTGGGATTTGTAATAAGAGGTGATGAATCTCTTCTTTATATGACAGATACAGGCTTTGTATCAGTGAAAAATAGAGAACTGATTGGTAATCTTAATTACTATATTATCGAAGCAAATCATGATATCGAAATGCTGATGAATACAAGAAGACCACTATATCTCAAGAATAGAATTCTTGGCGATGAAGGACATTTGTGTAATGAATATAGTGCTAGACTTATGTGTGAAGTCATCGGGGAAGATACAAAAGAGATTGTGCTTGCCCATCTTTCACAGGAAGCCAATACCAAAGAGTTGGCATTAAAGACATATTATGAGGTCTTTGATGAAAAGCATATGTCATTTGATAGGAACAATATCAAGGTTGCAAGCCAAGTTGATGTTGTCTCAGGAGGTAAATATGAACATTAAGATTATCAGTGTAGGGAAATTGAAAGAAAAGTATCTTAAAGAAGGCATTAAGGAATATGTCAAAAGATTAGGAGCCTATACGAAAGTAGAAATGATTGAAGTAGATGATGAACCTATTCCTAAAAATGCATCACTTGCTCAAGAAATTATGGTGAAGGCTAAAGAAGGAAGAAAGATCTTAGATAAAGTAAAACAGAATGACTATATGATCCTATTGGATGTTGCAAGCCAACAAATGGACTCTGTTGCTTTTTCTAAACATATTGAACAGAAAATGATCAGTGGATGTTCAACAATTGTATTTGTATTAGGTGGTTCACTTGGACATAGTGAAGAAATCTATGAAAGAGCTGATTTTAAGATCAGTATGTCAGAAATGACTTTCCCTCATCAGTTAGCAAGATTATTACTTTGTGAACAAATCTATAGAGCATTTAAAATCATGAAAAATGAAACATATCATAAATAGAAGTTCTTAATGAACTTCTTTTTAAATTCATGACTATATAAAATGTAATATATATGTTTAAGAAAAAATTAAGAGAAGTAATAAAACGTATAAACAACTCATAGATTAACCACCAGAATGACTTCTATAGGATTTTTTTCTTGTTTGTTTTGTATTTAATAAGTAAATTTTTTTAAAAGCTTCAATTTTTTAAACTTATTGAGTATATGGGGTATAATATTAATAGTTAAAAGAAAGAAAAAGAGGATATTTATGAAAAAAATCTATGAATTTTTTATGTCAGAAATAATCTTCAATATTATTTCGTTTACATTTTTAATTATTATATGTATGGCATTGTATACAGAAAAGAAACCATGGACCACATTAAATGGATATATATCTCCAATACTTCTTGTCTATGTCTTCTTTAAATCAAGACATACAAATAAGATTTTAAAAGAAGCTAAGAATGGAGATTCTAATAAATAAGATCTATGAATTCTATATGGAAGAAATAGTCTCTAATCTTATTGCTGGTGTACTTGTATTTATAATATGTATGTCATTATATACAGGTAAAAACTTGTATCACATAAATGGATATGCCTCTTTAATCCTCTGCATTTATTAAATCTAGATATACAAGTAAAATAATAAAGAAAAGCCACAGCTATGTGGCTTTTTCAGTTATAGTCTATAACTATGGTTAATGTGTTATAATTAATATAACATCATTTTGATAATCATGCTTTATAATAAGATTCGTTAGGAAGGTAAGAGGTATGAAAATAATAGATTGCTTAAATCAGGGAAAAGTTACTTTATCATTTGAAGTTTTTCCTAATAAATACTCAAAAAACTTTGAAGCAGTTGCCAATAAGGCAAAAGAAATCGCAAGATTACACCCAGAGTTTATGTCAGTCACTTATGGAGCGGGAGGGGGAACAAGCCAGTATACAGTAAATATTGCCAAGGAAATACAGGAAAAAGAAGGAGTGGATGTATTGGCCCACTTGACTTGTGTTTCTTCTACAAAAGAGAAAGTTCATGAAATGCTTGAATCTTTTGAAGCCAATGGCATTAAGAATATCATGGCATTAAGAGGGGATCTTCCTGAAACAGAAGTCCCTCATGATTATGAACATGCTTCTGAATTGATTAAGGAAATCAAGGAATATAATCCTGAATTCTGTATTGGGGGAGCCTGTTATCCAGAAGGTCATCCTGAAGCAAAGAACAAGGATGAAGATATCTACTATTTAAAAAAGAAAGTAGAAGCAGGCTGTGATTTCTTGACTACTCAGATGTTCTTTGACAATAGCATCTTCTATAATTTCCTTTATCGTGCAAGAGAAGCAGGAATTGAAGTGCCAATTGTAGCTGGTATTATGCCTATTACAAGAAAAGAACAAGTAAAACGTGCTATTCAGTTATCAGGAAGTTCAGTGCCTTCACGTTTCTTCTCAATGGTAGATACTTTTGGAGATAATGAAAAAGCAATGAAACAGGCAGGGATCATTTATGCCTCAGAACAGATTATTGATCTTATTGCCAATGGGGTAAAACATATTCACGTTTATACTATGAATAACCCAGATGTCGCTGAAGGTATCATGAACAATGTATCGGAGATCTTAAAATAATGAAACCAATACGCAAGTCGGAGATTTTAAGATATCTCGGCTATAGAAAAGATATGGAGATCAATGAGCATACGGATGAACTTATTGATCAATGTATAGATGAGCTCAAGAAAGTCATTAATCCCCAGTTTGTTTATAAGAGATTTCCTGTTAAAAGAGTAGATGATACGATTCTTATCGAAGGAATGTCCATCAATAGTAAAGCTCTATCTAAAAACTTAGAAGGCTGCAATGAAGTCTATCTCTTCGCTGCTACTGTTGGTATTGGTGTAGATCAAATGATCAGACGTGTAGAAATCACCAATATGGCCAAAGCGGCTATTTATCAGGCAACAGGAGCAGAGATGGTTGAATGTGTATGCGATGATTTGAATGATAAATTAAAAGAACAAGCAAAAGAAGAACACTTGTATCTAAAGCCTCGTTTCTCACCTGGATATGGAGATACATCACTTGAGTTACAAAAAGATTTTGAACGTCTATTAAAGATGAGTGAAATAGGCATTCATTTAACAGAATCACTATTGATGGTGCCATCAAAGAGCGTTACAGCTTTTATTGGGATAACTGATTATCCACAAAAATCAGTGTCTGGCTGTAAAGCATGTGATAAGCTGGATTGTCCATCAAGGAAGGAGTAATCATGAGTTTTAAAGAACGATTAGGAAAAGAGTGGCTATTCTGGGATGGCGGTTTTGGTTCCATCTTACAAGAATGGGGATTAAAAGCTGGAGAAAAACCTGAGTATTGGAATCTTCAGCATCCTGAAAAGATTCTAAGAATCAATAGAGAATATTTTGAAGCAGGCAGTGATGTCGTTAACGCGAATACTTTTGGTGCTAACGCTCTACGTTTTCCTGATAATTTAAAAGAAATTGTACAAAGTGCAGTTCGTCTTGCAAAAAAGGCAAGAAAAGAAGCACATCGTGAAGAAGATGGCTACATCGCATTGGATCTTGGTCCAACGGGAAAACTATTAGAACCATTGGGAGATCTTCCTTTTGAAAAGGCAGTTAACCTTTACAAAGAAGTCATTGGCTATGCTCTTGAAATAGGAGTAGATCTCATCCTCATTGAAACAATGACCGATGCCTATGAAGCCAAAGCTGCTGTTTTAGCTGCTAAGGAATCATGTGATCTGCCAGTTTGTGTCACTGTAACATTTGATGAAAAAGGAAAACTGTTGACAGGAGGAACACCAGAATCGGTTGTTGCTTTATTAGAAGGATTAAAAGTAGATGCGATTGGAGTGAACTGCTCACTTGGACCTAAGCAGATGATTCCTTTTATTAAAAGAATGATCAACAGCTCATCATTACCAATTATTGTCAATCCCAATGCAGGACTTCCAAAAAGCAAGGATGGACATAATTATTATGATATGACAAGTGAAGAGTTTGTTGGCTACATGTCAGAAATTGCGGATCTTGAAGTAGCAGTATTAGGTGGTTGTTGTGGTACAACGCCTGAATATATCAAGGGACTTGTAGACATGTGCAAGACTAAGCCTTTCCATCCTCCGGTGAAAAAGCATCATAGTGTTGTGACTTCTTTTTCTCAATCAGTAGAGATTGGCAAGAAACCAGTAATCATTGGTGAACGTATTAACCCAACGGGGAAAAAGAAATTCAAGGAAGCCTTAAAGAATCATGATATCAATTATATTTTATCTCAAGGTCTTCAGCAGGAAGATGCAGGAGCTCACATTCTAGATGTCAATGTTGGCTTACCTGAAATCAATGAAGCAGATACATTGGTAGAAGTGATGAGTCAGCTTCAATCAGTAACAGCCTTGCCATTACAGATTGATACTGGTGACTTTGAAGCAATGGAAAGAAGCTTAAGATTATATAATGGGAAAGCAATGCTTAACTCAGTTAACGGGAAGCAGGAAATCATGGATCATGTTTTCCCAATAGTTGCTAAATATGGTGCAGTTGTGGTTGCTTTACCACTTGATGAATCAGGAATACCGGAAATATCTGAAAAACGTATTGAGATTGCCAAGAAGATCTATAAAGAAGCAGAAAAATATGGCATCTCTAAAGATGATATCGTCATCGATGGATTAGCGATGACCGTTTCATCAGATTCATCTTCTGCATTAGTTACATTAGAAACATTACGTCGTATTAGAGATGAGCTCCAGGGTCATTCTATTCTAGGTGTATCCAATATTTCATTTGGATTGCCCCAAAGAAAGATTATCAATAGTCATTTCTTGACAATGGCAATGCATGATGGTTTATCATGTGCAATCATCAATCCTAATGCTCAAGATATGATGAACAGCTACCGTGCTTATAATGCTTTGACTAATCAGGATGAAAACTTTAATGAATACATTTCAGCTTATGCGGATGTAAAGACTGAAACAGTGAAGAAAGCTGTCAGCGAAATGAGTCTATTTGACAGTGTTAAAAGAGGACTTGAAAAAAATGCGGCAGCAGCAACTAAAGAGGGATTAAAGGAAAGAGATGGATTAACTTTAATCAATGAAGAATTAATTCCTGCTCTTGATGAAGTAGGCAAAGGATTTGAAAATGGTTCAATCTTCTTGCCTCAATTACTGATGAGTGCAGAAGCTGCTAAAGCAGCATTTGCGGTCATTAAAGAATCAATGAAAGGTGTGGAGACAGAATCAAAAGGAAAAATTATTCTTGCGACAGTTAAAGGGGATGTTCATGATATCGGAAAGAACATCGTTAAAGTCATGCTAGAAAACTACGGCTATGACATCATTGATTTAGGAAAAGATGTCGCACCAGAAGTTATTGTAGATACAGCAATCAAGAATGATGTCAGACTAGTAGGCTTAAGTGCGCTTATGACGACGACAGTCGTTAATATGGAAGAGACAATAAGACAGCTTAGAGAAAAGAAACCAGATACGCTCGTATGCGTAGGTGGTGCGGTTATGACTCAGGACTACGCTGATCAGATTGGTGCTGATGCCTATTGCAAGGATGCGATGGAAACAGTTCATTATGCGGATTCTGTTTTTATAAAAAATGAGGGGGAGAAATAAATGAAAAAGGGAATTATATGTGCATTAGCACTTATCTTGACTTTGTCGTTATCTTTTAGACAAGTAGCGGCAGCAGAAAATGTTAATACGATCTTAAACGCGGTTGCTAAAGTGCAATCGTTCTATAAGAAGCAGAAAGTCTTATCAAGCAGTGATGAAATCATTGCGGTAGAATCAATTGGATTAGAAGCAGAAAATGCACCTTTTACTTTAGATAAGGATTATGAAGAAAGCTTAAAGTCTTTGGATACTACCTATGATGAAGACAAAAAGAGTGGTAATTTAACAAAGGGTATTATCGCCTTAACATTATTAGGGGAAGATCCTGCTAATTATTATGGAAAAAATTACGTGAAGAAATTAGAAGGATTAATTTCAAGCAACGGTTACTTTGATGGAAAAGAAATTGCTCCTAATTATGAAATATATGTATTAATGGCATTAGAAGCAGTTAATTCACCTAAGGTGAAAATTGTTTCAAATGATTTAGCTTCAAAACAGAGACAAAATGGTGCTTTCTATTATGTCTATAATGGAATTGTGGAAGATGATTCTACAACAGGATGGGCTTATGAAGCATTATCATTAGCTGATGCTTCAGCTTATCGTACACAGTTGATTAAAGCTGTAACATATTTAAAATCAGGATTAAAAGAAGATGGTTCTTTTGATCATACAGGATGGGGTGGAAGCCCAGATACATCTGCAGCTGTATTAGAAGCGTTGTTTATTCATAATAAAAATGAAGTCTTATCAACAAACAATAAGTCTGTTTCTTACTTGTTAAACTATCAGTTAAAAGATGGATCATTTAAATCCAACTATTCTAATGGAGAAACTGATCCTTATACAACAGTAAGTGGGGCTAGAGCCTTAGGTACATATAAATTTGGTTCTGTCATTAATGATGCAAGAAAAGAATATTTTGCAACAAAAGCTGCTCGTAAACTTTCAAAAAGCAATGTGACTTTATCTAAGAAAAGTTTTGTTTATAATGGCAAGGTGAAAAAGCCAACTGTAAAAGTGACTTACAATGGAAAGACTTTAATTAACAATAAAGATTACAAATTAACACTTAAAAAGAGTAAAGCTATCGGGATCTATAAAGCTACCATCAAAGGATTAGGAGACTACAGTGGAACTGTAAAGGTAAACTACACAATTCATCCAAGCAAAGTGAAAGTGAAATCTATTAAAGTATATAGAACACTATTTAAAGTAAAACTAAAGAAAGCTAAAGGGAATGTAAAATACCAGATTGCTTATAAGAAAGCATCTTCTAAGAAATGGAGATATAAGAAAACAAAAGCTTTATCTCAAAAAGTAAAAAAACTTGATCTTGGTTCTAAATATCAGGTAAAAGTTAGAGCATATAAAACAGTAAAGAAAAAGACCATCTATGGTAAATGGTCAAAAGAAAAGAGCGTGAAGCTTAAAGCATGAAAAAATTAATTGTTGTCATTGGAATAGTACTCACATTAATAACACCTGTTCATGCAAAAAGTGCGGGTATTTCTAGTCAATCAAAAACAATTTTTATTGGATCATCATTTACATTATCGTTAAAGAATACTAAAAAGAAAGTCTCTATTGCCTATGCAAAAGGGTATGCGAGCGTTAGACGTCTATCTAAGACATCGTTCAGGGTTACTGGAAAGAAAGCTGGTAAAACAACTATTTCTTTAAAGCTTAAAAAGAAGACATATAAATGTCGTTTAAAAATTAATGACTTCGTTTATTTTAAAGCAGTAGGCGTAAGAAAAACATTTATAAACAAGAAAGTAAAGTTTGTAAAAGGAGATACAGCCTATACATTACTTCAGAAGTCAAATCTTTCAATAAAAAAGACTGGTTTTGGTAAGTTTGTTTATGTCACAACAATCAATGGATTAAGAGAAAAACAGCATGGTCCTGCTTCAGGGTGGACTTATCGTGTAAATGGCAAACTGCCAAATGTAAGTTCTGCTGTTTATAAGCTTAAAGCTAAAGATCACTTGGAGTGGCGTTATGTCAACTACAATTAAGTTTCCACCAGCCAAGGAAATAGCGCTCATTGGTATTTTAGCGGCATTGAATATTACTTCCCGCATATACCTTCAGTTTTTACCTAATATAAAGCCGGTAACTTCAATTATTATCATTTCTGTGCTGCTTTTTGGCCTTTCATTTGGCATAAAGCTCACTTTCGTCACAACAATTGTTTCAAATGTATTCTTAGGAATGGGATTGTGGACGGTATTCCAGATTCTCGCCTGGGTTGTGATCTGCTTATTGAGTGAAGCAGTGAAACGATTGTTCCTACTAAAGAAAAAATCACCACCATTACTTTTTATGGCTATCTTTTCATCCCTGATGGGATACGTCTTTGGCTTTGTCGTATCATTTGAACAGCTCTGTTACGGCGGGTGGGGATTGTTTCTTCCTTATTGGATTGCAGGCTTAACTTTTGACACATTACATGCCGGAGGAAACTTTTTCTTCTATCTTATCTGTTCACCTATTCTAATGAAAGTCTTCAAGATAGAAGCAAAAAAACTTGCAAAGTAGTAAAACTGCGAAGGAAATATCCTTCGCAGTTTTTTGTAAAACAATAAAACCCACAGCTATGCTGTGAGGTTGTTTTAAGACTTCAGTGAAGTGGTAAAGGTATTGTAAATGATAAAATCCCCTCTGTATAATGATTGTGCGGTCTGCCAACTGCGCAATTGAATACAGGAGGGATTTTATGTCATATACAGATGACTTACATAGTTTATCACATACAAAATGGAATTGTAAATATCATGTGGTGTTTGCCCCTAAATA
>NZ_JNKN01000004.1 GCF_000702065.1 Kandleria vitulina DSM 20405
ATTCCTGTTTACAATGCTGATAATCCAAGAGAATATCAGTTTAGCGGCAAAAGAATACACAGAGGGCAATATAAAACCGCAAGCGGGAAAATAATCAATGCGGATGTTAATGGCGCATTGAACATCATGCGTAAAAGTAGCGTTGTGGATGTTAACATCCTATACGGTAGAGGCGAAGTGGACACGCCTGTAAGAATAAGGATTGCCTGACTTGTCGGGTGGAAACTTAAATATCAAACTTCTTAAATAGAACCGTCAGGTTCTTAGAAGCCACCTACCTTTAGGTGGGTGGTAGTTCACGTAATAGGGAATTATTTGATAGAGAAATCAAGAAGGAAGTAAAACATCAATATGTGACATAATATTTGAAACTAGGTAAAATTATGATATAATTATTAAAGAATATTTAAGGAGGAACCTTCATGGACAAAGTAAGAAAGTGGTTTTTTGAAGACGAATATGAAGATTTTGATGATTTCGATGAAGAAATGGTAGAAGACGAAGAAGAAGAAAATAAAACAAGTCTTTTTGAAAAAGCAAAATCTGCACGTACAAGTGAAGTTGTCAATAAATTAAATGCCAATAAAGACAGCAACCTCGTTCTTTTTGAACCAAGATCATATAGTGAAACACAGGACATCGCTTTATATTTAAAACAGAAGAAAGCTGCTGTTGTAAATTTACATCGTTTACAGAAAGAACAGTCTAAGAGAGTTATTGATTTCTTAAGCGGAGTAATTTACGCTATTGACGGAGATATTCAGCAGATTGGTCCAAAGATTTTCTTATGTACACCAAAGAATATTGCGGTTAGCGGCAATATTTCACTTGATGACGAAGAAGTCTCAAATAACTAAAGTATTAGCTGATTTATGCTAATACTTTCCTTTTTATGTTAGAACATTTCAAGGGAGACGAGGAATTTGTTCGTAAAGTACTAGATTATAAAACACAGGCTGTCGATAAATATAAGATAGTACTGACAAAGTTCCTCGATCCACATCTTCAGAATGTTGTGAAATCAGTAATTGGTGCTGATGCTGCAGTATATGAAGAAGGTGGATTTATAAACTGTGAAAACAAAAGACTAATTATCTGTCCATCTTTTTATGAGATTGAACCAGATGATTTCAAGATTAAGGTTTTTAGGGTTGAATATCCTGAAAAGTTTGGTGTATTGGAACATAAGGATGTCCTTGGGGCATTGATGAATCTTGGACTTGAAAGAGAATGCATTGGGGATATATGCAAGAACCCATTAGCTTTTAGCTGCGCAAGTGAGAATGCGGAGTATATTAGGCAAAATCTTAAGAAGATAAAAAGATTTACAGTTAATCTTGTAGAAGAAGATTTTTCTATAGCCATAGAAAACACGTTTAGAAAAAAAGAGTTTGTAGTTTCAAGCTTAAGACTCGATAAAATAATAAGTGCATTGTTTCATCTTTCAAGGCAAAAAGCCGCTGATGCCATTAGAGCTGGAGAGGTGAAAGTCAACCACAAAAATATTGAACTTATCGACTATTTATGTAATAATAGCGATATAATCTCGTTTAGAAGACATGGGCGAGTTAAACTTGTTGTTACAGATCGTGTAACAAGACAAAATAATCAAGTTGTAGAAGGATTATTTTATTTGTGAGAGGTGAGAAAAGAGTGGCTTATAGCAAACAATTTAGGGGATATAATATTGATGAAGTCAATGAAGACATTGAAAGCTTAACAACTGAACTTGAAGAAAAAGAACATGAAATCGATGATCTTCATAAACAGATTGAAGCGCTCAAAGAAGAAAATAATAAACTGATTTCACAAAATACTATTACCGAGAAAACAAATGAAGAAATTGCCAGACTTGCCTTGAAAGAGGCTAGTGATCTGATTACTAAAGCAAAGAAAAATGCGAATATGATTCTTAAGGAATCTATGGAATATGTCAGAGGTCTTGATAAAGAAGTGAATGGTTTCAAGGATGATGCCATTGATTTCCGTGCTGAAGTTGTAAACTTAAGCAAAGAATTGATTGATACTATTGACAAATCAGAAATTTTTAGTTTAATTAAGGAAGAAGAAAATACGAAGACAGAGACAGGTCTTGAATAGAGCTTACAGAGAAGCCGTGGTTGGTGAAAACGGTGAAGTGACTATTTTAGACGAATCACTCTTGAGTAGCCTCCTGAGTAGTTAGGGAGAGCCGTTGATCGCGTTAAGATTTTAAGCGCATATCTTTTGATATGAATAAAGGTGGTACCGCGTTAAGAACGTCCTTTTCTAGAAAAGGACTTTTTTATTTATAAGAAGGAGAAGGAAAATGGATTACAAGAACACATTATTAATGCCAAAGACTGACTTTGAAATGCGTGGTAAATTGCCAACTAAAGAACCTAAGTATGTTCAAAGATGGCAAGATACAAACATGTATGAAAAAGTTGTTAAAATGAACGAAGGAAAAGAACACTTTGTGTTCCATGATGGCCCTCCTTATGCAAATGGAAATATGCATGTTGGTCATATGCTTAATAAGATTATTAAGGATATTATCTTAAGACATAAAGGAATGGAAGGATACTATGTTCCTTATATTCCAGGTTGGGATACACATGGTCTTCCAATTGAAAATGCTATTCAGAAATTAGGGGTAGATCGTAAATCTATGTCTACTGCTGCATTTAGAGAAAAATGTTATGAATATGCATTAAAACAGGTAGAAAAGCAGATGGAACAGTGTTACCGTGTTGGTACATTTGCTGACTACAAGCATCCATATTTAACTTTAAATAAAGAATTTGAAGCAAGACAGATCGAAGTATTTGGAAAGATGGCTTTAGATGGATTAATTTTTAAAGGATTAAAGCCAGTTTACTGGTCTCCATCTTCAGAATCAGCTTTAGCTGAAGCAGAAGTTGAATATCATGATGTTAAATCTCCAACTATCTATGTTAAATTTAAAGTTAAAGATTCTAAGGGATTATTAGAAGGAGATGATAACTATTTCGTTATCTGGACAACTACTCCTTGGACAATTCCTGCTAACTTAGCAATCTGCTTAAACCCAGATTATACTTATGCATTAGTTAAGTCTGAAAAGGGTAATTTGATTGTTCTTGAAGAATTAGTAGATAGTCTTTGGGAAACATTCAAGTTAGAAGAAAAAGAAGTACTTAAGACATTTACTGGTAAAGAATTAGAATACATGACATGTGTTCACCCACTTTATCCTGAAAGAGAATCATTGGTTATCAATGGTGATCATGTAACAACTGAATCAGGTACTGGATGTGTTCATACAGCTTCTGGTTTCGGGGAAGACGATTTTAATATCTGTAAGAAATATAATCTTCCAGTTTACGTCAATGTTGATGCACATGGTCGTATGATGGAAGACTGTGGTGAATGGCTTGCTGGTCAGTATGTAGATGATGCCAACAAGACAGTTACTATGAAATTGGATGAATTAGGAATGTTATTAAACTTAACATTCATTACACATAGTTATCCTCATGATTGGAGAACTAAGAAACCTATTATCTTTAGAGCAACTGATCAGTGGTTCTGTTCAATTGATAAAATCAGAGATAAGTTATTAGATGAAATCGACAACAAGGTTGAATGGTTAAATGAATGGGGTCAGGTAAGAATCCATAACATGATCAGAGATCGTCAGGACTGGTGTATTTCTAGACAGAGAACTTGGGGTGTACCAATTCCTATCTTCTATTGTGAAGATGGTACGCCAATCATGGAAAAAGAAGTCTTTGATCATATCTCAGAATTATTCAGAGAATATGGTTCAAACGTTTGGTTTGAAAGAGATGAAAAAGACTTATTACCTGAAGGCTACACAAATGAACATTCTCCAAATGGTATCTTCAAGAAAGAAAAAGATATCATGGATGTATGGTTCGATTCAGGATCATCACATACAGGTGTGTTAATTGAAAGAGGATTAGGATATCCAGCTGATCTTTATTTTGAAGGATCTGACCAGTATAGAGGCTGGTTCAACTCTTCATTAATTGTTGGAACAGCTGCTCATGGACAGGCTCCATATAAGACAGTTCTTTCTCATGGTTTCGTATTAGATGGCAAGGGAAATAAGATGTCTAAATCTTTAGGTAACACAGTTGATCCAGTTAAGGTTGTTAACCAATATGGTGCAGATATCCTTAGATTATGGGCTGCATCAGTAGATTATCAGTCAGATGTACGTATCTCTAAAGAAATCATGAAAGGTATCTCTGATAACTATAGAAAAATCAGAAATACAATGCGTTTCTTATTAGGTAACTTAAATGACTTCACATCAGCTGATGTTGTAGCTATTAAGGATTTAGAAGAAGTAGATCAGTTCATGCTTGCTAAATTAAATGAATTGATGAAAGACTATAAAGTTGCAATGGATCATTACAACTTTGCAGATGCTGTACAGTCTATCACAAACTACTTCACTAACTTATTAAGTTCTTATTACATGGACTTCACTAAAGATGTGCTTTACTGTAATAAGTTCAATGATACAAGAAGAAGACAGATTCAGACTGTTCTTTATCATCATGCTAAGACAATGATGAAATTAATTTCACCAATCCTTGTCTTTACTGCAGAAGAACTTCATGATCATTGGAACTGTGATGATCACAAGGAAGAATCTATCTTCCTAGAAGCAGCACCTACTTTATTTGAAGTAGAAAACGAAGAAGCAATCGTAGAAAAATTCACTCGTTTCTTAGCTCTTAGAGATGATGTTATGAAAGCATTAGAAACATTAAGAGCTGATAAGATTATCAAGTCTAACATGGAAGCTAAAGTGACAATTGCTCTTAAAGATGAATATAAGGATCTAGTATCTTTACAGGATTCTATGAAACAGTTCTTCATCGTTGCTCGTGTTGTATTGACTGTAGATACTGAAGGCTTAGATGAATATGAAACTTCATTTGTTAAAGCTGAAAAATTTGCTGGTACACAGTGTCCAAGATGCTGGAACTACTATGAAGAAGATGAATTAGTAGATGGATTATGTCCACGTTGTGCTGAAGCAATGAAATAATGTTGAAAGCAGCTATTCTTTATGAATGGCTGCTTTTTATGTTATATTAAATAAAATAAATAATCTATTAAGATAGGGATGGTAATACGATGAAACAATATATTGTTGATGCATTTACAAATAAACCTTTTTCAGGAAATCCTGCAGCCGTTTGTGTGATGAAGTGCTGGCCTGATGAAGTGTTTATGAAGAAATTGGCCAGGGAAAATAATCTTTCAGAGACAGCTTTTATTGTGAGGGAATCAGAGGGGTATCATCTTAGATGGTTTACACCAGAAACAGAAGTTGAGCTTTGTGGCCATGCCACATTGGCATCTTCTTTTGTGATCTTAAATTATTATGAGAAAGAAAGCAGTGAAGTACGTTTTAATACTTTGAGTGGTGAACTGATTGTTCGTCGTAAGGGTGATCTTTTTGAAATGGATTTTCCTACCTATGAGTTGAAGAGTATCCCAGTGAATGATGAGATGGAAGCTGCTTTTGGAGTTAGACCGATTAAGGCTGTACTTGGACTTGACCTGGTTTGTGTATTTGAAAATGAAGATATCATAAGAACCATGAAACCTGATTTCCAATTGCTTATGAAACTTGAAGGGAGAATTCAGAATGTGACAGCTGCTGGTCGCGAGGTCGATTGTGTATCGAGAAGTTTTGCACCTAAACTCGGGATAGCTGAAGATCCGGTCTGTGGGTCGGCACATTGCCAGATTGCAGATTATTGGGCAAGACAATTGGACAAGAAGGAAATTGATGCTTATCAGGCTTCAAAGCGTGGGGGATTTCTTCACTGCGAACTGTTTGGTAATGGCAGAATAGCGATCAGCGGAGAAGCGAGTGTTGTGGCTGTATCTGAAATTTTGGCAAAGATGTAGTGTATTTTTAATTATATACAAAAAAGTGGCTTACCATTTAAGTATGGAGAAAATTACTATTTTATGATATAGTAATTTTTAGGGTGTTAAGCCACTTTTTTATTAATAAAAGGGGAACAAAAAAGAGAATCACATTTAAGGAGATAGTGAACATGAAATATAAATTTATTGGGCTATTCACATCGTTGCTGATGGTGGTGGGATGTATCATTCCTGTAAATGCCAAAGTGAATGTGAATACAAATAATCTATATTCGGAATATGCGTATGTTTATGATAATACGGGCGATAAGGTGCTCTATGATCATAAGGGAGAGGAGCGCATGTTTCCAGCATCAATGACAAAGGTACTTACAGTCTATTCTGCTTGTAAGCGAATAAAAGATATCAATGAATCAGTCACAATTGATCAGGAAGATGTAGCTCATGTCTATGAGCAGGATGCTTCTAGTGCTGGCTTTGTCGCTGGAGAAAAACTGACATATAAGGATCTGTTATATGGTGCGCTATATCCATCGGGAGCGGATGCATGCTGGGCGCTTGGAAGATTAATTGCTGGTTCTGAAAAGAATTTTGTCAAATTGATGAATCAGGATGCTAAGGCACTTGGCATGAAGGATTCTCATTTTGTTACTTCTACAGGGTTGCATGATGATAAGCATTATACAACATGTAAAGATATTTCTATGCTTTTGAAAGCAGCACTTCAAAATAAGATCTTCAGAAGTATCTTTACAGGAGATAATTACTATACGACAACAGATAAGCGTATTCGTATGATGAATACGTTGACACGTACAAGAGTCAAGGCTCACGCTGCTGCGCGATCTGAACTTTTAGGAGCTAAGAGCGGTTATACAAGCATCGCTGGACATTGTCTTGTGTCATTGGCTAAGGTTAATGGTCATGAGATCATCACAACTACTGCTAAGGCGTTCTCTACAAAATTTGGAGTTGCCCGTTTCTCTGCAGGTTGCGCTGTTCTTGATCATAATGTACTCGTTGGCAATGTGAAAGATCAGACTAAGAATGTCAAGATCATGAAAAAGAATGAACTTGTTAATACAATAAAAATCCGTTTTGGTGAAATCACATCATATAAGATTAAGACAAGTCGTGATGTAAGTCTGTTATTGGATAAGAATTTTGCTGGTGCGGTTAAGGTTTCCTTTAAAGGAAAGAATGTATTACAGGCACCAGTCAATAAGGGCGATGTTCTTGGCAAGATCATTGTTTCTTCTGATGGGCAGACATTATATAGTGAAACAGTAAAAGCTGATCGTACTATTCTCTTTGATTATAAGACATTATTCATTTATGTCCTCAAACGTGTACTTGTCGTCTTGGCTATACTTATTGTACTTGCAATATTATTAAGAATAAGAAATCATAAAAGAAAGAAAAAATATCAAAAATATAGAGAGAGGAGAAAAGGAGCGTAGTTGATACTACCTCCTTTTATAGAAATTATGGAATTATTACGTAATGGACAGATTCTATTGTGTATCGTGTTGGCATTTATTATGCTTACATATGAACTTATAAAAAGAAAGATCCCCAAGATTTATATCTATCCACTGTTTTTATTTGATAGCATACTGACATGTGCAAGTGTATATGTATTCTTATCCTTCTTTTCAAAACAGTTTATGGCTAGTGCCTTCATCTTATCGGGAGTTGTTCTTTTAGCAGGTTTTATAGGATTTATTTATGCGATCATGAAGAAGAAAAAGAATCCCTATCTGCTTTTATCATGGAGTATATTGTTATTTATTGAATTAGCAGGACTTTCTTATGTACCTATGTCCATCTATTCGTTATCATTGCTTCGTCTTGCAGGGGTAATGATTGCTAGTTATGGGTATTATGCTTATTTCAAGTCTGAAGAACGCGATGTTCGTCAATTGTTAATTCTTACAATCATATATGCATTAGTCTATTTATTAATGCTTTATCTATAGAAAAGTCCCTAAAGGGGACTTTTCATTTACCCTCGTTTCAAAATGTCTTATAATGATATTATTGAAGGAGGAAAACTTATGTGGTTTGAAGAAACAGTGTTTTATCAGATGTATACTTTAAATATGGTGGGAGCACCTTCATCTAATGATGGATTAGAAGAGGGAGAACATCGTATCTTAAAGCTCAATACTTTCGCCCCTTATCTTGAAAAGCTTGGTATCAAGGGTGTCTATCTTAATCCACTTTGTTCAAGTGATCGACATGGATATGATACTCGTGATTATAAATTGTTGGATGAACGTCTTGGAACAAATGAAGATTTTAAGGCCGTTGTAGAAAACTATCATAAACACGGTATTCGTGTAGTGTTGGATGGCGTTTTTAATCATGTCGGAAGAGGGTTCTTTGCCTTTAAGGATGTGCTTGAACATCGTGAAAACAGTCGTTATAAAGACTGGTTCCACATTGATTTTAATGGCAATTCAGCTTATGGTGATAACCTTTATTATGAAGGATGGGAAGGTCATTATGAATTAGTTAAGCTTAATCTTGATAATCCTGAAGTACAGGATTATATCAAAGATGTCATTCATTATTGGATTACTTATTATGATATAGATGGCATCAGACTTGATGTTGCTTATTTATTGCCAAGATGGTTTATGGGCATGATTTCAGATTATGCACGTTCTCTTAAAGATGATTTCTTTATGCTAGGAGAAGTGCTAGGTGATAATGCTGGGGACATGTTTACAGAAGGTAAGCTTGACAGCATTACTGACTATCCTGGATATAAGGGATTATGGTCTTCATTTAATTCATTGAATATGTTTGAAATTGCGCATACATTAAAGAGAAATATGTTTGAGATGTATCGCGGATACTCATTATGGACATTCCTAGATAATCACGATGTTGATCGTATTGCCTCTAAGCTAGAAGATGCACGAAAGATTCCATTAGCATTTGGTTTGCAGCTTGCAATTCCTGGTATTCCTTGTATCTACTATGGCTCTGAATGGGGCATTGAAGGAAAGAAGATTCCAGGTCAGCCTGATGATGATCTGAGACCGGCTATTGATGAGCCTGTTTCTAATGAATTAAGTGAAACAATTGCTAAAATGATTGCTGTTAGAAGTACGCATCCTGCTTTACAGAAGGGGACTTTTAAAGAGCTTCTATTAACGAATAAGCAGTATGTGTTTGAAAGAGAGGCAGAAGGAGAACGTATCATTGTCGCATTGAATATTGATGATGCACCTTTCACTGCACATTTCAATGCTAACAGCGGTACTGGAAAAGATCTTCTGACTGGAGATATTCATGATTTTGGTGCTGGTAGTGAACTTCCACCATTAAGTATTTCATACTGGTTAACTGAACATTAAGAGTCAAGGCCCGTAATCGGGTCTTGATTTTTTTTTAATATATATGTTACCATGTCCTAACTGGAGGTTAATATGGTACAAAAAGGTATATTCTACATTATTATTTCTTCCGTTTTATTTGGCATGATGCCACTGCTTGCTAGGATTGCTTACTCACATAATAGTAATGCCTATATGGTTGCTTTTCTTCGTTTTGCATTTGGTAGTCTTTTTCTTTTATTATGGGGAAGAAAGAAACTGTTTGTCATAAAAAGAAATGAACTATATACTTTTATGAAACTTAGTGTACCTTATGCATTGACACCGATATTCTTATATTTATCTTATAACTACATTGATGGTGGTACTGCAACAACATTGCATTTTACTTATCCGATCATTGTCATGTTAATGATGTTTCTTATTAAAAAGACAATAACAATTAGACAGCTGATATGCGCTAGTTTAGCTGGTGGGGGACTTGTCCTGCTTTATTCTCCTTCTTCTCATTCTTCATTATTAGGAAATGGTATAGCAATCTTTTCAGGATTTATCTACGCTATTTACATTGTTATGTTAGGAAGAAGCCATTTGAAGCATCTGTCTTCGCTTGTCACTGCCTTCTGGGTTTCCTTGTTTTCTGCTATTGAGATTGGAGGCATTGCCTTTATGCAAGGTCAATTTACTTTATCTTTTAATCTAGAAGGTTGGCTTGTACAGATTCTTATGGGACTTCTTGCGACTACATTGGCATTGATGCTCTTTCAGAAAGGACTTCTTCTTTGTGGAGAAATCAAGGCGTCTATGTTTAGTACCTTTGAACCTATTACCGGTTTATTGATTGGGGCGTTTTTCCAAGGTGAAGTACTATCTTTAGTAGAAATGTGTGGTATTTTGCTGATATTGCTTTCGGTCATTGTTTTAGTAATGCCTTTGCCTCAATATATAAGAAAGAGTGCTTAATTCTTATGGAAATAAGCGCTCTTTTTATTTTAAATATGATAATATCTAGTTTTTAATACTAGATAAATTGACATTGATATGCTTATATGATACCTTATTGATGGGGTGATAAATATGAAACGTACAAAACTACTCGATCGTGAATTGCCTTTCTATACGAGAGGTGAGGAAATTTTTAATATGGTAACGCATATCGTTGGTGCAGTGTTTGCTATCGGCGTGCTTGTCCTTTGTCTTGTGAAGTCAGCACTATATGGGGATGGCTATGGCATTGCTTCAAGTCTTGTCTATGGTATCTCTATGATTCTTCTTTATACAATGAGTTCCATCTATCATGGCCTTTCACCAAATCTCAAGATTGCTAAACGCGTTTTTCAGATCATGGACCATTGTTCAATCTTTGTACTGATTGCAGGAACTTATACACCAGTACTTCTTTGTGCTATTCGTTTGGCTTCACCAATGTGGGCCTGGATTCTTTTTGGAATCGTCTGGTCAGTAACGGTGCTAGGCATTACGTTAAATTCCATTGATATTAAAAGTTTCGAAAAATTTAGTATGGCATGTTATCTGATATTAGGATGGTGTATTGTCTTTAAGTTTAATCTTCTTCCTTCAACAGTAGGAATGAACGGTATTTATCTATTGGTACTAGGTGGTCTTTCTTATACTATTGGTACGGTGTTCTACAAGATGAGAAAGAAGTACATGCACAGCATCTGGCATCTATGGATTTTGCTTGGATCTTTACTTCATTTCTTATGTATTATTCTATATGTTCTTTAAACTCGATTCATTGAATTGAGTTTTTTCGTTTTTATAGGTATAATATGGCAGTGAAAGGAATGTCATAATGAAGAAAAGAATATTATTGATACACGCCACACTGCTCGTTCTTGTATTGGCGTTAGATCTTTATACCAAAAGTTTTATTCAGCATGCGATGAAACAAGGAGAAAGCCATGTACTCATCAAGAATTTTTTCTCGATAACTTATGTTAAGAATACTGGAGCAGCATGGGGAATTTTTTCTGGGCATACAGAAATCTTCTATCCTATCACTCTTATTGCCGCAATCGCTATTATCTATTATTTCGTAAAAAGCAAAAGTGCTCTTTCTCGTTGGGGACTTACACTTGTTTTTGCGGGATTGTTAGGCAACCTGTTTGATCGTGTGACATTGTTTTACGTAAGAGATTTCCTGGATTTCATTATTTTCGGATATGACTTTCCAGTATTCAATGTAGCCGATATGGGGGTTGTCATTGGTATGGGATGTCTCTTGCTGGAGATTATTATTGAGGAGTTTAAATTATGGAAATACAAACAATCAAAACAAGTCTAGAAGAAGTAAAGACGCGTCTAGATAAGGTTCTTATGTCCCATCTTGAAGATGTTTCTCGTACGAATGTACAGAACTGGATCAAGAATGGTAATGTGCTAGTCAATGGTGAAGCTGTTAAGGCTAGCTACAAGATTGAAGAAGGGGATGTTATTGAAGTTACTATCCCTGATCCTGTAGATACTGAAATCAAGGCTGAAGATATTCCATTGGATATTGTTTATGAAGACCATGATGTAATCGTGGTAAATAAGCCATCTGGAATGATTGTTCATCCTTCTGCAGGAATCTATAGCGGAACTTTAGTCAATGCACTTTTATATCATTGCAAAGATTTATCTGGCATCAATGGTGTCAATAGACCAGGTATTGTGCATCGTATTGACAAGGAGACAAGTGGTCTTTTGATGGTTGCTAAAAATGATGCTTCACATCAGGAATTATCTGCTCAGCTTCAGGAACATAGCGTGACAAGACGTTACGTGGCATTGGTTCATGGTGTCATCAACCATAACAAGGGACGTATTGTAGCACCAATTGGACGTGATCCAAAAGATCGTCAGAGCATGTGTGTTACTGCACATAACTCTAAGGATGCTATTACAAACTTTAGAGTACTTGAACGTTTTGATGATATGACGCTTGTAGAGTGCCGTCTTGAAACAGGACGTACACATCAGATTCGTGTACATATGCAATATATTGGTCATCCTGTCTATGGTGATCCAAAATATGGCTATCGTCATGATGATCAGAGTCATGGTCAGTTCTTGCATGCCAAGATTTTAGGTTTTACACATCCAATTACTAAAGAAGAACTTTATTTTGAAAGTGAATTACCTGATTATTTTAAAGAAAAAATCAATGAATTAAGAGGTGGAGGATATGAGTCATAGAATTATCAGCTGGGATGAATATTTCATGGGAGTAGCCAAGCTCTCTGCATATCGATCAAAAGATCCTAATACTCAGGTAGGAGCTTGCATTGTCAATGAAGACAACCGTATTGTCGGTGTCGGCTACAATGGTTTGCCTCGTGGCTGTGAAGATGATCTTTTTCCATGGGAAAGCAGAGAAGGGCATCTCTACGATACGAAATATCCTTATGTTGTTCATGCTGAACTTAATGCTATTCTAAACTCTATTCAAAAGCTAAAGGGATGCCGCATCTATGTGTCACTTTTCCCTTGTCATGAATGTACAAAAGCAATCATTCAAAGTGGAATCAAGGAAATCATCTATGAAGATGATAAATACAGCGGCAGTGAAAGTGACCGTGCTGCTAAGCGTATGTTAGAAGTAGCGCATGTCACTTATCGCAAGATTGATAAATTTGATGTTAAAATATAAAAGAAAACACCTATGCTTTGCGCATAGGTGTTATTTGTTTTCAAGAATTGCTTTTACTCGTTTAGTATTGGCAAAGTTCTGTTTAACAACTTTAGTCAGAATCTTTTCTCCATATTTGTTGGCAATCTGAGCAACAATCTGATCAACGTTTGTACCGCTTCCTCTTTCAAGAGGGATCTTAAGACTATTTGCCATACTTGCAAAATATTGAAGATAGGCATATCTAGAAATAATCTCTGCAGCCAGCACTGCAGCATATTTACAATCAGCATCTGTTTCAAACATAAGATCCTTAACAACGATGACTTCATTCTTTAAATAATTGAAGTATGTCTTAGGAGAAACAAATTGATTGATAACCTTAAACTCAACATTAGTTTTAGCTTTCTGTAATACATTAACAATGGACTGGTTAAAGAGACGGGATCTAATATTAGCTTGATTAATACCACTCTTGATCATTTTATTATAATGAGAATTATCTAAAACAAGTAATGAAGAGATAATATGCCCCTTGATTGTTTTTGCATAGTCGATGATTTCTTGATTTGATAAGGCGTTTACATCATCAATACCGAAATCATTAATAGTCTTAACATATTCCTGAGGAACATAACATGCAACTACGCATAATGGTCCGATATAATCTGCCGATCCGGTTTCTGCAGCGCCAATATGATGGACTTGACAAAGAGCATCGGAATTTTTTGCTTTTTCAATTCTTTGAGCAATCTTCTTGTTCCATCGTTTTGCTTCATGAATTGCATTCTGGCCTGTAAAAGTTGCGTTCAACTGATCATCAACCGCAATCTCACAGCCAATTGCCTGGGCATTTAAGAGTATGTGTTCATCCGCGTTCGAAATCATCTGACTATCATAATATTTATTCATTTTTTTTAAAGTACTTTTTGTTATTCCGAAACATATTGGTTCCACACAATCTCACCTCAACAATAATTCTAGCACAAATTTTCATTTTTTGACAGTATAAATTTAGTTTGATATAATAATTTCTGGTGATAAAGATATGAATAGATTAAGTACATCTTATATTGTAGATTTTTGTATTTTATTAGTATTTATTGTTGCAGTAATAAGAGGGTATAGACAGGGTTTCTTCGCAAGATTATATGATTTTATCAGTACAATTCTTGTTCTCATCCTGTCCTTTATTTTATCTGGAACATTGAGTGAAAAGGTGGCATTGTATAAAGGAGAAGCTAATCTTATTTTTTCATTTACTACGCCTGTCATCAATCGTATTGTCTGGTTCTTTATATTATTGCTGATTCTTTTTATCCTAAAAAAGATTATTGGTGGCGTCTTAAAACCATTCTTTAAGAAATTAGGAGAAAAGTTTACAATCACAAAAGTAACGAGTGGCATTATTGGAGCAGCCTTAAGTTTTGTAAAGACATTTGTGCTTGCTTATCTTGTATTGACATCATTGTTTGCTTTTTCTTCTTATAAGGATGTTTTAAACAATACGATGCTTGCTAAGGGGATTGTAGAAATATATCCGCTTTACAAACAAGATTTCGAAGGATATGTGCGTCATCTTGTAGAAAAGAACACACATTCTTTCATTGATCAATATAAAAAATAGAAAGTGAAGTTTTATGAAAGATAATTATGAAACATTAGAATATCCTGTTATTCTTGATCTTTTAAAGTCTTACTGCGTCAGCGAAGATGCGAAACTCAGAGTAAAAGATTTAAGAATGTATGAGGATCATGCTGAACTTAAGGAAGAACTTGAAAGAGTGCAAGAGGCGATGTTGGTACATCGTCTTTTAGGTCGTCTTCCTTTATCACATACACGAAATATTACTATGGCTTTAAAGAAAGCTGAAATGGATGGGACACTTTCAAGTGAAGAGTTATGGGATGTCTTCCTGGTACTTCGCAATGTGAGATCTCTCCATAGCTATTTCTCATCTTATGAGGATGAGTATGTCTATTTAAGAGATTTAGTAGAAGGTCTTCATGGTGATGATCATTTAGCAGATGAAATAGAACGCTGTATTGAACCTGATTTAAGCATCAGTGATCATGCAAGTCCTGAACTTTATCGTATTAGAAGACAGATACATTCATTAAATGATCGTATTCGTAAACAGATGGAAAGCTATCTTAAAGATAATAAAGATGTCTTAAGCATGGATAATCTGACTACGAAAAACAATCATCTCGTTTTGCCAGTCAAGGCGAATCAGAGTCATCAGTTTAAAGGTATTGTACATGCGACAAGTGCAACAGGGCAGACACATTTCATTGAACCTGAACGTGTTGTGGCAATGAACAATGAATTAAATGTATTAAAGAGTGATGAACAGGAAGAAATCCATCGTATTCTTTATTCTCTTTCACGTTATGTAAGAAGAGTAAAGATTCATCTTTCCTATGATCAGGAGATTATGAACACATTGGATTTCATCTTTGCAAAAGCACGCTTTGGTGTGGAATATGATTGTGTTAAACCAGAAGTTGGCAGTGCGACTTTAATGCTTAAGGGCGCACGTCATCCGCTTATCGATCAAGAGAAAGTTGTTGCCAATGATATCATCTTGGACAATCAGATGCTGATGATTACAGGTTCAAATACCGGTGGTAAGACAGTTACATTAAAGACAGCAGGTCTTTTATCATTAATGGCACTATCAGGTATGATGGTTCCTTGTATAGATGCACAAGTTCCGTTCTATGATGAAGTCTATGTGGATGTTGGCGATGAACAGTCCATAGAACAGTCGTTATCGACATATTCTTCTCATATGAAACGTCTTATTGAAATCACAAGACAGGCTGGTTCCCATTCACTTGTTCTTATTGATGAAATTGGTTCAGGTACCGATCCAAGAGAAGGGGCAGCATTAGCTAAGGCAATTATTTCAGCGCTTCTTAAGAAAGGCTGTACAATTCTTATCAGTACCCATTATGGAGAATTGAAGACATTTGGAGAACTTCATCCTGATATTGATCTTGCCTCTGTAGGCTTTGATCTAGAAAGTATGAAACCGACTTATAAGTTGAAGCTTCATACATTAGGGTTAAGCTACGCATTTGAAATTGCACAGTCATTAGGTCTTGACGAAGATATTATTCAGGAAGGTCAACGCTATAAGGAAGAATCTATCAGCAAAGAAGAACGTCTGATGGAAGATCTTCAAAAGCGAGAAAGTGCTATTAAAGAAAAAGAAGAACAGCTATTAAAAGATGAAGAAGAAACTAAGCTTCTTCTTGATAAATATGAAAGACAATTGGCAGGTGCTAAAAAAGAGAAGGAACAGATTCTCAAGAAGGCTAGAGATGATGCCAATAAAGTATTAGATGAATCTAAAGCTATGATTGATGAAGTGGTTAAGGAACTTCGTCAAAAAGGAACACTCAAGGATCATGAAGTTATTGCAGCTAAACATGATCTAGAAGAGCTTAAGTTCAAAGAAAAGAAGAAAGAAAAAGTACAAACGCATGTCTTTGCAATCGGTGATCAGGTACGTGTGGATTCAATGAACAGAGAAGGGGAAGTTGTCCGTATTGGCAAGAATGGAGAAGTGACTGTCTCCTTAAGTGGATTGCCTATCAAGATTAAGAATACGGAACTTACTTATCTTCACGGCAAAAAGAAGCCAGTAAAGAAGAAAGCTTCTACAAGAACACATGTGAAAAAGACAGGTTCATATGAAGTAAACGTTATTGGCATGCGCTATAATGAAGCGATGGAAACCGTGGATAAATTTATTGATGATGCTCTTATGCTCGGTTATCCTTCTATTCGTATCATTCACGGTATGGGTACTGGTGCATTAAGAAAAGGTGTTAGACAATTATTAAAACGAAAATCATTTGTGGATCATTTTACTGATGGTGGACTTAATGAGGGTGGATTAGGTGCTACGCTGGTACATTTTAAATAATGAATCCTAATATCGATTATATTAAGAAGAAACTCGCTTTATTGCCGCTTTCTCCTGGTTGTTATCTTATGAAAGACAAGAAGGGAAAAGTCATCTATGTTGGAAAAGCAAAGAAACTAAAGAACAGGGTTTCTTCTTATTTTACAGGGGTACATAATTACAAGACGACCAAACTGGTTGAACACATTCATGACTTTGATTACATTGTCACTGAAAGTGAAAAAGAAGCACTGCTTCTAGAAATCAATCTTATTAAAGATTATGCTCCTGAATATAACATCATGTTTATGGATAATACATATTATCCATATATCAAGCTCACAAATGAGAAACACCCTCGTTTAATGATTGTACGAAATGCAAAGGATAAAAAAGCTAAACATTTTGGACCTTACCCTGATGCCACTGCAGCTAGAAATACTTATAAATTATTGCAGCGACTTTATCCATTAAGAAAATGCAAGCATATTCCTAGTGAGCCGTGTCTTTATTATTCATTAGGACAATGTCTTGCACCTTGCATCAATGAGGTTACCGATGAAATGAATGATGCTTTACGTAAAGAAGTCATTGATTTTATGCAGGGTCATGTAGAAGACAAGATCAATGAATTAACTGAAAAGATGACTGTCGCAAGTGAAGCACTGAAGTTTGAACAGGCTCTTGAATACCGTAATCTGATAGAGTCAATCAAGTATGTCCTAAGTTCACAAAATGTCATGATGAACGATCACAAGGATCGAGATATTCTTGGCTACTATGTCAATAAGGGGTATTTGAGTGTAAATCTATTCTTTATGAGAGAAGGCAAACTGCTTTCTAGAGAGTTTGATCTTGTTCCTGCAAGTGAAGATATACAAGAAGATCTGATTCGTTTTCTTGTTACATATTATCAATCCAATAATCTTCCTAAAGAGTTACTGTTGCCAAGTGAAATGGATATTTCTTTAGTACAAGATATTCTTGAATGCAAGATTCTTCAGCCTCAGAGAGGAAATAAGAAGAAACTTGTAGAGATGGCTAATAAGAATGCTAAGGAAACATTGGATAAGAAGTTTATTTTAAAAGAACGCAATGAAGAAAAGACTATTCGTGCTGTTGAAGAGCTAGGACGTCTGTTAAATATCAATACGCCACATATGATTGAGCTTTACGATAACTCCAATATCCAGGGAGCCTATGCGGTTGCTGGGATGGTTGTCTTTAGAGATGGATTGCCATCTAAGAAAGACTATCGTAAATTCAAGATCAAGACAGTGGAAGGTGCAGATGACTACAAGTCCATGAAAGAAGTTATCTATCGTCGTTATTACCGCAATCTTATGGAAGGCAAGGAAATGGCGGATATGATCATTGTCGATGGGGGCATTGGTCAGATTCATGCGGCCAAGGAAGTTATTGATGCCTTGCATGTCCCCGTCACAATTTGTGGACTCCAGAAAGATGATAAACATTCTACTGCCATGCTGATTGATGAAAATGGCACACGTGTTCCTATTGACCGCAAAAGTCAGTTGTTCTTCCTGTTAACGAGAATGCAGGATGAAGTCCATCGTTATGCGATTACTTTCCATAGACAGGTGAGATCTAAATCATTATTTACATCAATTCTAGATCAGGTAGAAGGTATCGGAGAAGTTCGTCGAAAGAAACTGCTCAATCGTTTCAAGAGTGTCAAGAAAATGAGAGAAGCAACACTCGCACAGCTTGAAGAAGTTGTTCCAACTCAAGTCGCAAAGTCTCTTTATGATGTATTGCATCAAGAGGAAGACATTGAAAAATGATAAAGGTGCTATATAATAAAGTAGGTGATTTCATGAAAAAAACATTTCAGACAAGTTTGCTTTTTATTTTTATCATTGCTTTATTTATAGGCGCCTTTTTTACAATCAATCGGAAGTATGACCGTTTTTATCGTGTAAAAGGCATTGATAATGATAAGAGAGCGATAATTGAACAGTATTTATCTGAAAGTGAACAGAATTACCTGGTTCAAAATCAGATTCCGCTTACTGCTTTTTTTGATTATGTAGAATATGATCAGTTTGATCTAAGAAACTATCGTATTTATAATCTTCTGAAAGATACAGGTAGATACAATGACAATAATACTTTATTGACAATAGGAAATGATCTTCAAAAAAAGATAGCTAAAAATTTTAGTTCTAATAATTATGCGATTGCGCAGACGCTGATTGAAGATGATTTGGAATATGGCTATATAAACAATGATGATTTCAATAGTGAAGATATCAATCTATATGCTTTATTAAGACCGCTATATGGCAACGATGATGCTTCGTATGTAGATGATCTTAACAATTATAAAGAGGCTCTTACAAAACGTGGTCTTAATGAAAGTGATATTGTTTCATTTATGACTGATGTTGTTTCAGTCTATAAGAAAAACAGTCTTAAGCAGCTGATGACACAGGCAGAAAATACAGGCATGACATTAATAAGAAAGCCTAATGCACTTTCTATGTATCTTAATGCATCACGCTATATTGGTTCCTATGTACCAGATGATCTTGTGCTAATTCAGGATATCAAGCGTTATAGATATGCCATGTATCTTCGCTCTGATGCGTATAAAAAGCTTACAGAAATGTGCAAAGCTGATAAGACTATCAACAGTCGTCTGGTTATTTATAAAGCTTATACAAAATATGCAAGTCTCTCAGATGAAGAGAAGGGGCACAGTGAATATCAGCTGGGATTGACGCTGTCATTTACTGATCGCTATGTTGATTATGGAAGCTTTGATGAAACCAAAGTTTCATCATGGCTAAAAGAGAATGCCTATAAATATGGTTTTGTATTGCGTTATCCAAGTGAGCACGCTGATAAGACAGGGCATGCTTATGATGCGCATGTTTATCGTTTTGTAGGAGTGAAGCTTGCTAAAAAGCTTCATGAACAAAATAAGGTACTTGAGAATTACCAAGAGGAAAGTGAGGAGTAGTTATGAAAAAAATAGTCGTCATGTCTGATAATCATGGTGATGATTACGCTATGGAATGGATCAGGGAGTTAGAAAGTGATGCTGATTACTATGTTCATTGTGGAGATAGCGAAACAAGTGATAAAAGATTTTTAAATGGCTATATTTGTGTACAGGGCAATAATGACTGGACACTTGATCTTCCTCGCTTTGCGAAGTTCAAGGCTGAAGGATTGACATTCCTTGTGACACATGGTCAGTTCTATGGCTATTTTAAAAGAGAAAACTTGATGATGGTCGATCTTAAGAAATATAGATGTGATGTCATGTTGTCAGGACATTCTCATATTCCTCACTATGCCAAGATTGGTGATTATCAATTCTTGAATCCAGGTTCTACTACATTGCCTAGAGGCGGTTCTGCCCGTGGGTATGCTGTGATTTATGTAGATGGAAAAAATCTTTCTTATGAATTCAAAGAACTTTAAAAAAGTTCTTGCATTATGATGGCGCCTATGTTATATTATGTGAGCAGTCCGGGAAGGACATAAGAAGTCTACTTAGCTCAGCTGGATAGAGCACACGCCTTCTAAGCGTGCGGTCGGGGGTTCGAATCCCTCAGTGGACGCCATCTGAAAGCTACACCCTTCGGGGTGTTTTTTTCTTTTTGTAATATTATAGAGGAGAGCGGGTATTACTTTACATTGAGTGTGTTGTTACGCTTGATCTATTAAATTAGGCATACTTAAAGTAGAATATATTTTTGACAAAATATTTACAATTTCTACTTGCAATGTAGATGCGGTGGTGTTATTATATGTGAGCAGTCCGGGAAGGACGTAAGAAGTCTACTTAGCTCAGCTGGATAGAGCACACGCCTTCTAAGCGTGCGGTCGGGGGTTCGAATCCCTCAGTGGACGCCATCTGAAAGCTACACCCTTCGGGGTGTTTTTTTCTTTTTGTAATATTATAGAGGAGAGCGGGTATTACTTTACATTGAGTGTGTTGTTACGCTTGATCTATTAAATTAGGCATACTTAAAGTAGAATATATTTTTGACAAAATATTTACAATTTCTACTTGCAATGTAGATGCGGTGGTGTTATTATATGTGAGCAGTCCGGGAAGGACGTAAGAAGTCTACTTAGCTCAGCTGGATAGAGCACACGCCTTCTAAGCGTGCGGTCGGGGGTTCGAATCCCTCAGTGGACGCCATCTGAAATATACACCCTTCGGGGTGTTTTTTTCTTATATGTAAAAAGCGTTCAATCATAAGATTGAACGTACTTTTTTATTGAATGAGAAGATATAGATGAGTGTGACTATTTCACTTAAGCCATTGATGCAGGCAAATGTACATAGGATGATTGTCATTAGGCTTATATAGACCATAAATCTTTTGATCAGCTCAATGCATAATGGCATCATCTTGTTTTTAAGAAGATTGAGTATGCTTATCTGCAATAAGAAGATAATGACAATTGGAAATAAAGATGTATAGACATGAATGCGTGAGGCAAGATCCGCATTGTCTTTATAGATGATAAGTGATGATATACTTAAGGAGAGGGCACATAGTAATGAAATAAGAAGAAAAGTTTTCTTATGAGATACGATCTTTAGAAAGCTTAACTGCTGGTAGAATAAATACAATGCGATGAGGCATGTATAGATGAGGACAATAAGATGATACTTAGGTGAAGCTGATACAGAAGAGATATTCTTGAATAAAAGGCTCTGCCTTGAGGCAATGTAGATTGTCAATAATATAAAGATGTAATCCATGCGTTACTCCTTTCATTGTGATTTTACTATAAAAAGATGTAAACGGGAAGACTGTCTAGAAATTCATGAAACCCATAGGCTTAATACATTGAGATAAAGCTAAAATGTGCTATAATGTGTAAAAAGAAATTACATGAGAAAGGATTATTAGATGAAAGATATAATAAAGTTTTTGGCGTTAGGAGGACAGGCTGAAAACGGAAAAAGCAATTATTGTATTGAAATCAACGATAAGATTTTTATTGTAGATTCAGGTTTCCGTTTTCCAGACTCAGATAAATTGGGAGTTGATGTCATTATTCCTAGCTTTGAATATCTAGTTGAAAATAAAGAGAAGATTGCGGCAATCATAATTACGCATGGCCATGATGATGTAATGGCCAGTCTTCCATATTTGTTGAGGGATATTCATGATGTACCTGTATATGCTCCAAATCTTACTGCTGATTTAATTGAAGAAATGATTGGCCGTTATGAAAGGCATAATAGAGTAAAACTTAACATGGATTTGCGTCGTGTTAAGAGAGATGCAACTATCAAGATCAAAGGTGTTGAGGTTGCGTTCTTCCCAGTGACACATTCCATTCCTGGGAGTGTTGGCGTTGCTTTCTGGACAGATGCTGGCTATATTGTCTATGCGTCAGAATTCATTATTGATTTTGGTGCACCATTGGAATTTAGCTGCAATCTGCAGAAGATGATGGAAATCGGGAAACGTGGTGTCTTGGCGCTTCTTGTTGAGTCATCTTATGCAAATAGATCAGGATATACTTCACCTAAGCATAAGTTGACTGATAAGATTGAACATATTTTTGAAGATGCAAAGGGACGCATCATCATTACGTCTTATGCTCAAAATATTTTCAGAACAAGAGAAATTGTTGAATTGACTAAGAAGTATGGTCGTAAGATTGTCTTTTATGGACGTGATAAATATGATCCTACCAACAGTATCTTAAGACTTGAGAAGAAGAGTCATAAGACTGGTATCAAGGTTGATCGTAAGGTGCTTGGCAAGAAGGAAAACATTGGCAAGTTCCCTAGAGATAATGGATATGTTATCTTGTTATCGGGCAGACCTCAGTCAATCTATAGTGATATTGATGATATTCTTGATGGTGGAGATGATCTTCTTAAGATAAGAAAGGGAGATACTTTCATTGTTGCTTCACCAGTTCTTCCTGGTACTGAAAAGATTGCTACGAGAGCAAGAAATAATCTTTATCGTACTGAAGCTAATGTGGAAATTCTTAAGAGCAAGGAACTGTTATCAATGCATGCTTCTGAAGAAGATATCAAGGTTGTTATTCAGATCTTTAAGCCTAAGTACTATATTCCAATCAAGGGTGATTATCGTGCCTTTGTCAACAATGCGATGGTTGCAAGGGATATGATGATTGATGAAGATAATATTATCATTGCTGATAATGGTGAAACTCTTACTTTTAAAGGTGGAGAATTACAGAGCGGCAGAGGAAAAGTTGAAGTCAATGATGTCATGATTGACGGTAGCGGTATTGGTGATGTAGGAGCCAAGGTTATCGATGATCGTATTCAGCTTTCTAATGATGGTGTTGTCGTAGTTGGTGTCACTATTGATAAGAAGACAAAGAAAATCATTGCACAGACTGACTGTCAGACACGTGGTTTTGTCTACTTGAAGGATGCAAGCTATGTGATCAGAGAAGTCGTCAACATCTGTGAAAAGGCTGTTGCTACTTTAGAAAATGAACCTGAAACGGATATTCAGGATATTAGAAACATGATGCGTGAACAGAGCATGCGTTATATTGTAAAAGAAACAGGCAAGAAACCAGTATTTATTGGGGTCGTTGTTGAAGTTTAAAATAGAAGATGTGGGATGATCCACATCTTCTATTCATTTGGTTTTATTATAGAAGGGGGAAAATCATGGCTGCGAAAAAGAAAACGAATGCACGTAGAAAGTCGAATAAGAAAAAGACGACAAAGAAAAAAGCTCAGCCGATGTTGTCTGCATCATTAAAGCTGAGACTGACAGCTTTGATTTTAGGATTTTTAACAGTTGTTGCTTATTTGAAGCTAGGCATTATTGGTGTGCTTTTGCATAGTGTTTTTGCCTTTTTCTTTGGCAATGTACTTATTACGACAGCGTATATTCTGATACTTTTGATATTGCTTTATCTTTTGATAAATGCTCGTCTTCCTAAGATGAGTTCTCCTGAGGCGGTAGGAATCATGATGATTTTCTTTTCCTCATTGATGATTTCTTGTTATGGCAAGAATGATCAGGGAATAAAGCTTATTATGACTTATCTTCAATCAGGTCATTATATTCGAGGAGGCTTTATCGGTTATATCTTCTATGGTATTTTCTCAGCTCTTTTTGCACCGACTGGTGCTTTATGGGCTGGTATTCTCTTTATTATGATTGGTCTTGTTCTTTCTACTTTAAAGCTGTTTTTTAAGTATAAGGAATATAGCGAAAGAGAAAGTGAGATTATGGAGGAGGAAGAGGAAGAAAGTGCTCCTGGCAAGTTCTTTGATTTTCTTCATCGTGAAAAGAAGGAACGTGTCCTTTTCCCGGATCAGGCTTTTGAGGAGAAAGAAGAGAAGCCAGTTAAGGAATCAGTTATGGATGCCTTTATTTTTGATGAGGAAGAGGAAGAAAAACCAGCATTGGAATTTGATGAGCCTTCAATGAGACTTGATATTAAAGATGATGTCAAGAAAGAAGAAAAGCCGATTATTCATAATGAGCCCGTCAAGACAAAGAAGGGCGATTATCAGCTTCCTTCTTATAAGCTTTTAAATCCTGTCAAGAATCAAAAGCAGGGCAATGATGAAATGCGTAATGCCAAGATTGTCGGTAAAAATCTAGAGGAATTGCTTAAACAGTTTGGCGTTAATGTTCACGTAGAAGATCTGATGATTGGTCCTACTGTCACAAAGTATGAGCTAAAGCTTGAAATTGGAACACGTGTCAATAAGATTCTTTCATTGCAGGATGATATCCAGTTGGCTTTAGCAGCCAAGGATATTCGTATTGAAGCACCGATTCCAGGTAAGCCATATGTTGGTATTGAAGTACCAAACAAGAATGCGGCGATGGTGCCTTATAATGAAATATTCCAGCAGTCCATGCATGACAAGAGCTGGGAAAACAAGACAGCTGTACCGTTAGGAAAAGATGTTTCTGGACAGCTTATCGTAGCGGAATTAAATAAGCTTCCTCATTTGCTTGTTGCTGGGGCAACAGGTTCAGGGAAGTCGGTATGTGTAAACTCAATTATCACATCCATTCTTATGAAGGCGACACCTGATGAAGTTAAGCTAATTCTTGTCGATCCAAAGAAAGTAGAACTTTCTAACTACAATGGAGTGCCTCATCTTTTAGCACCGGTTGTCACTGATCCAAAGAAAGCAGCAGGGGTTCTTCAGGAAGTTGTTTCTGAGATGGAAAGACGTTATGAAGTGTTTGCGGCAAACAATAAGAGAAATATGGCAAGCTATAATAAGTTTGCCAAGGAACAAAATGAAGCCAATGGCGATGATGCTATGGAGGTTATGCCTTATATCATTGTAATCTTGGATGAGGTGGCAGATCTTATGATGGTTGCCAGCAAGACGGTTGAAGACTGTATCATGCGTATTTCACAGATGGCGCGTGCTGCTGGTATTCATATGATTGTTGCAACACAGCGTCCTTCTACTGATATTATTACTGGTGTTATCAAGGCTAACATTCCTTCAAGAATTGCTTTTGCGGTTTCTTCTAGTATCGATTCACGTACTATTCTTGATACAAGCGGTGCCGAAAAACTTTTAGGAAAAGGGGATATGCTCTTTTCTCCTATGGGTTCTTCATCACCGATTCGAGTACAAGGTGCTTTTGTGGATGATGCAGAAGTGGCTAGAGTTGTTGATTTTGTATCTAACCAGATGGAAGCTGATTATGATGACAAGTATGTCAATGCTAAAGAGGCATCCAATGGTTCTAGCGGCAGTGAGTCCGGTGATGATCTTGATGAAGAATATGAAGAATGTCGTGCTTTTGTTATTCAGATGCAAAAGGCAAGTACGTCTCTTCTTCAAAGAAAATTCAGAATTGGTTATAATAAAGCAGCAAGAATTATTGATGAACTTGAGGCTAACGGAGTCATTGGTCCACAGATGGGATCTAAGCCTAGAGAGGTTTATATTAAGAGTTATAGTGAAGAAGATGAAAATTAATTTCATCTTCTTTTTCCGCTTTATTCGATAATTTTTTATAGATTTTTTTAAATGGTAAAAAAATACTCTTTTAAATCTAAATATGAGGTGGTATTATGTGTATAGATCATTCGAAAGGGGAAAGAGTTTATGAAAAAATTGATTGCATCTTTGATGGTACTTTCAATGGTACTTGTGGGATGTAGCGGTTCTAACAAGAAAACAGAAATCGCACTTATTACTGATTCAGGAGGAATTAATGACAAGTCATTCAACCAGTCTGCTTGGGAAGCTGTAAAAGAATACGGCGAAAAGAATGACAAAGGCTATAAGTACTATAAGCCAGCATCATTCGATGATGAAGGTTATAAGAAACAGATCAAGAGCGCTGTAAAGAATGGTGCTAAGATCGTAGTTTTACCTGGTTTCAAATTTGCAAATGCAATGGGAGATATCCAGGAAGATAAGACTTATAAAGATGTAAAGTTTGTATGTATCGATTTCACTCCAACTAAGAAGGATGCAGCAGTTGATCCTGCAGAAAATGTATACTGCGCTTCTTATAAGGAACAGCAGCCAGGTTACTTAGCTGGATATGCCGCTGTAAAAGATGGTTATACTAAGCTTGGTTTCATGGGTGGTATCTCATTACCAGCAGTAATCAACTATGGTTATGGTTACTTACAGGGTGCAAATGATGCAGCTAAAGAATTAAACAAAAAAATTACTGTTAACTATACTTACACTGGTACATTCAACGAATCTCCATCAATTAAGACTCAGGCTACTGCTTGGTACAATGGTGGAACAGAAATTATCTTCTCTTGTGGTGGACAGATCTGTAACTCAGTATTTGCGGCTGCTGAAGATACTAAGAAATTCTCAATTGGTGTCGACAGTGACCAGAAAGATGATTCTAAGACAGTTGTTACATCTGCATTAAAGAACGTTAAACAGACTGTTGCTGATCAGATTACAGCAGTTTATGATAATAAGTTCAAAGGTGGGGCTTATGTTCTTGATGCTTCTGGAAGCTATATTGGTTTATCTTCTGATTTCTCAAGATTTAAGACTTTCAAAAAAGCTGACTACGAAGCTGAATATGCTAAGATTAAAGATGGTACTACAAAGATCTTAACTCATTCTGATGATGAATCAGCAAAAGGTAACCCAAATAAAACTGTTAAATTAAAAGCTGCTTTAACTAATGTAACAGTTAAATTTGAAGGATAAGAACAAGTGGAAAAGAACGTGTAAGCGTTCTTTTCTTTTTTTAATAAAAATTTCTTTATTTTAAAGCTATTTCATGTATAATTGTTTGGAAGAGGTGAAGGAAGAGTGGACTATGCTATTGAAATGCTTAATATCACAAAGGAGTTCCCTGGGATAAAAGCGAATGACAACATAACTCTTCAAGTCAAAGAAGGAGAAATACATGCTTTGCTTGGAGAAAATGGTGCCGGCAAATCTACCCTTATGAGTATCTTGTTTGGACTCTATCAGCCAGATGAAGGTAAGATCAAGATTCATGGTAAAGAAGTCTTGATTAATGATCCAAATGATGCAAATAAGTATAAGATTGGAATGGTACATCAACATTTTAAGCTTGTTCATAATTTTACAGTACTTGAAAATATTATTTTAGGTATTGAAGAAACAGGATTATTTGGCAAATTGAAGAATAGTGAAGCCAGAAAGAAAGTAATGGATCTTTCTCAAAGATATCACTTGAATGTCGATCCTGATGCAAAGATTGAAGACATTACTGTAGGTATGCAGCAGCGTGTTGAAATTCTTAAGATGTTATTTAGAGATAATGAGATCTTAATTTTCGATGAACCTACTGCCGTATTGACACCGCAGGAAATTGATGAATTGATGCATATTATGAAAGAATTGATTAGTGAAGGAAAGTCTATTATTTTCATTACGCATAAGCTAAATGAAATTAAGGCTGTTGCTGATCGTTGTACAATCATTAGAAAGGGTCGTTATGTAGATACAGTTAATGTGGCTGATGTCTCTAAGGATGTCTTATCTGAAAAGATGGTTGGACATAAGGTAAACTTTATTGTTGATAAGGATGAAGCAAAACCAACTGATACTGTATTGAAGGTTGATGGCTTGACTTATCAGCCAAAGGGTGCCAATAAGCCGCTATTAAATAATGTTTCATTTGAAGTCAAGAAGGGTGAAATTGTCTGCATCGCTGGTATTGATGGAAATGGACAAAGTGAGCTTGTTTATAATATTTCTGGTATCGAAAAGCCTACTGCTGGGCATGTTTATTTGAATGGTCAGGATATTACAACAACTTCTATTAGAGAAAGAAATGATTCTGGTATGGCTGTTATCCCTGAAGATAGACATAAACATGGTCTTGTATTGGATTATAGCGTTGCTGAAAATATGATTTTAAAGAGCTATTATAAACCAGAATTTGAAAAGCATGGCTTTATTGATTTTGATGCCATGAATGCTTATTCTGATAAGCTTATTGAACAATATGATGTAAGATCAGGTGAAGGTTCTAAATCTATTGCTCGTGGTATGTCTGGTGGTAACCAGCAGAAAGCCATTGTCGCAAGAGAAATTGAATCTGATAGTGATCTATTGATTGCAGTTCAGCCTACTCGTGGATTGGATGTTGGGGCAATTGAATTTATTCATAAGCAGATTGTCAAACATCGTGATAGCGAACATGCTGTATTGCTTGTTTCCCTTGAATTAGATGAAGTCATAACAGTGAGTGATCGTATTCTTGTCATGTATGAAGGTGAAATTGTTGCTGATGTAAATCCTAAAGACATTGATGTCAAGGAATTAGGATTATATATGGCAGGTTCTAAGAGGGGGATAGGTTATGAAAAATAAATCTGCAGGATTTTTTGAAAAAGATAGCACAAAGTCGGTTATCTCATCACTTATCGCTATCTTGATTGGTCTTCTTGTTGGTTTGGTTATCATCCTGATTGCCAATCCAGCTGATGCATTAGAAGGATTCTTGATCATGCTTACTGGTGGATTCCAGGAAGGTATGCTTTCTTTAGGTGATGTTCTTGCGTATTCTGTTCCAGTTATGATGACTGGTCTTTCGATTGCGTTTGCCTATAAGACTGGAGAATTCAATATCGGAGTACCTGGTCAGTATTATGTAGGTGCTTTTGTTGCATTGTTGATTGGTGTTAAGGCAACATTCTTGCCTGATGCTATTGCATGGCTTATCGCTATTATCTGTGGTGGTCTTGCTGGTGCTTTATGGGCATTTGTGCCTGGTATTCTTAAGGCTAAGAGAAATGTCAATGTTGTTATCTCTGGTATCATGATGAACTATGTGGGCTTATTGCTAGTTATTCGTGGTGTTAAGACTTTCATCTATGAATCAACTGGGGCTCAGTCGTTGACTGTTTCTACTGAAAGAGCTATTCCTAAGTTTGGTCTTGATGTGATCTTTGAAGGAAGCTCAATCAACTTTGGATTTGTGATTGCTGTGGCATTATGTATTGTGGCATGGATTATCATGAATAAGACTACATTTGGTTATGAGTTAAAGGCTACTGGATTTAATAAGGATGCTGCTAAATATGCTGGTATGAATGAAACTAAGGCTGTTATCATGTCACTTGTTATTGCTGGTTTATTTGCTGGTGTAGGTGGCGCTATCGCTTATTTAGGTGGTACTGGTAAAGCTATTCAGATCAGTGAAGTGCTTCCTCCAGAAGGATTCAATGGTATTCCAGTTGCATTATTAGGTTTCTCTAATCCAATCGGATGTATCTTTGCATCATTATTTATCGCTTATATCAATGTTGGTGGTAACTACATGCAGTCATTAAATATTGCGATTGAAGTTATCGACATCATTGTTGCAGTTATTGTTTATTTTGCTTCATTTACACTATTCATTAAGCTTATGCTTGATAAGTTTAGAAATTCAAAGAAACATAAAACGTTAGCTGCAAAAGAGGGAGGTAACAAATAATGAACATTGTCTATTTCTTATTTGCTCAGACATTATTATTTGCGATTCCACTTATGATTGTTGCGCTTGGCGGTATGTTTTCTGAACGTTCAGGTGTTGTCAACTTGGCGTTAGAAGGGATTATGATTATTGGTGGATTTAGTGGTATTTTCTATATGAACTTCATGCAGACTAATGATATCATGCATGGTATGCCACTGTTATTTACAGCGTTATTGGTATCAGCAGCAGTGGGATGTTTATTCTCTATGCTACATGCCTTTGCGGCTGTTAACTTAAGAGCGGATCAGACAATTTCTGGTACTGCCCTTAACATGTTAGGTCCTGCACTTGGTATCTTTATTGCCAAGACTTTACAGGATGGTCAGCAGAATATCGGCTTTACAAATGAGTTCAGAATTTCTTCTGTTCCTGTATTATCTGATATTCCTGTTCTTGGAGACTTGTTCTTTAAGAATTTCTATATTACTACATTTATTGCGATTGCTATTTTGATCATTAGCTATTTCTTCTTGATGAAGACTAAGACTGGTCTAAGAATTCGTTCATGTGGGGAAAACCCACAGGCTGCTGATGCTGCCGGTATTAGCGTCTATAAGATCAGATATCTTGGTGTTGGTTTATCAGGAATTCTTGGGGGAATGGGTGGATTAATCTACATTCTTCCAATCTCAACTGAATTTACTTGCTCAGTTGATGGTTATGGGTTCCTTGCTTTAGCAGTATTGATCTTTGGTAACTGGGCACCATTAAGAATTGCTGGTGCAGCATTCTTCTTTGGTATCACTAAGACATTAGCTTATGCTTATGGTTCAGTGCCATTCTTAGCTCATTTAGCTTTACCTGATACTGTTTATAAGCTAATTCCATATGTTGCTACATTGATTTTATTAGCATTCACATCAAAGAATTCTGCAGCACCACGTGCTGATGGGGTTCCATATGATAAATCTAAGAGATAAGAGGATGAAAATCCTCTTATTTTTTTATAATGAAAATATCCTTGTTTCACAATTGCATCTTTTATGAATTTCATGTTCTTTTAAAAAGTAAAGCGCTTTTATCCTTTATTTTGTTTAAAAATTTAGTATTTTATTAATTATTTTATTTTAATAGGTGGTAAAATTGTGACATAAAAAATGATGTTTATTACATTGCAATTTTGTTTCTTTCATCAAATGAAAAAGGATTATTGACAGGCAAAGGGACTATGTTATAATGTTCTTGACCTAAGAGCATATATGAATTTCCTACATATATTATAAGGGAACCTGATTGCTGACAGTGGTGTTGAAGACCTTCTTTAAGTAGGGATCCTAAAGCTTGTCACAAGGTGCCCACCTGTACTTAACAGGGATAATCCTAACTCTCTTAGGTCCTTTTATAAGGAGATTTTATGTCTAAAGATATGGATATGTTAATCAAAGAAATTAATGCTTTAGCAAAGAAAAGCAAAGAAGAAGGATTAACAGAGGAAGAAAAAAAGAAGCAGCATACTTTACGTCAAAAGTATTTGGAAATTTTTAGAGGGAATTTTAGAAATCAACTTGCTTCAATTAAAGTTGTAGACCCTAACGGGAACGATGTAACACCTCATAGAAAACATAAGATTCATTAATAGGAAAACGCGATTATTGTAAATATAACATTGAATGAGTAGAATTGGGGGACAAACGTACACATGAATTCGCAACTATCTATTGCAACGATTAGATCGTTAAACATTGATATGATCAACAAGGCTAAGTCTGGACATCCAGGTATGGCAATTGGATCAGCACCAGCATTATACACATTATTTACTAAGGAATTGAAAGTATTCCCAGAAGTTTCAAAATGGCAGAATAGAGACCGTTTTGTTTTAGCAAGTGGGCATGCAAGTGCTTTATTATACAGCTTATTGCATTTATCTGGTTATGATTTAACTATGGATGATTTAAAGCAGTTCAGACAGTGGAACTCACGTACACCAGGGCATCCTGAAATTAATGTTACTGATGGTGTTGATGCTTCATCTGGGCCATTAGGACAGGGTATTCCTATGGCAATTGGTATGGCTATGGCTGAAAAGTTCTTAGCTGAAAAGTTTAACAAGGAAGACGCTGATATCGTTGATCATTATACATATGCATTATGTGGCGATGGTGATATGCAGGAAGGTGTAACTTACGAAGCATCTTCATTAGCAGGACATCTTTCTTTAGGAAAGCTTATTGTTATTTATGATGCAAATAATGTCACATTGGATGGTCCTCTATCATACTCATTTAGTGAAGATGTTAAGAAAAGATATGAAGCCATGAACTGGCAGGTTATTGAAGTCAGCGATGGTGAAGATACAGTATCTCTTCATAAGGCTATTAAAAAAGCTAAGCGTGAAACATTTAAACCTTCTATTATTATCATGAAGACAGTTATTGGTAGAGGTTCTAAGAACGAAGGAACTAATGCTGTTCATGGCGCACCATTAGGTAGTGAAGATGGTAAGAATGCTAAATTATCTTATGGATTTGATCATGATGAATTCTTTGTACCTGAAGAAGTTTATGATGACTTCAAGGACAATGTGTTCAACAGAGGTAAACGTGCTTATAGTAAATGGGAAAGTACTTTAGAAGAATATAAAGAAAAGTATCCTGAAGATTATAAGCTTTATAATGATGCTATTGAAGGACGTTTCACATTAGCATATGATGAATTGTTAAAACAGTTCCCATATGGTTCTGCTGAAGCAACAAGAAATGTATCATTGAAGATTATTCAGGAAGTAGCTGCACAGAATCCTACATTCTTGTCAGGAACTGCTGATTTGGCTTCTTCTACTAAAACTACAATTGCTAATGAAAATAGATATTCATGTGAAGACTATAGCGGAAGAAACTTATACTTTGGTATCAGAGAATTCGCAATGGTTGCTATCATGAATGGTATGACTTTACACAAGGGTGTGAAGATTGCAGCCGGTGGTTTCTTAGTATTCAGTGATTATTTCAAGGCTGCTGCACGTATGGCATGTTTAATGGAATTGCCAATCATACTTCCATTATCACATGACAGTATTGCTGTTGGTGAAGATGGTCCAACACATCAGCCAGTGGAACAGTTAGCAATGCTTAGATCAATGGTAGGAATGAGAGTCTTAAGACCTGCTGATGCTAATGAAATGTGTGCAGCATGGAAACTTGCAATTGAATCTACTAAGAATCCTACAGCATTGATTCTTACAAGACAGGGTGTTGATAATATTACTAATGCGACTTTTGAAAATGTATCAAAGGGTGCTTATGTTGTTTCTAAGGAAGAAACTGAATTATCTGGTATTATCATTGCTTCTGGTTCTGAAGTTGGATTAGCTGTTAAAGCTCAGAAAGCATTATTTGAACAGGGTGATCGTGGGGTAAGAGTTGTTTCTATGCCTTCACAGGAATTATTCGATGCACAAAGCGTTGAATATAAAGAATCTGTATTGCCAAATGCTACTAGAAAGAGATTAGCTGTAGAAATGGCATCTCCATTTGGATGGCATAAATATGTTGGCTTAGATGGTAAAGTATTATCTGTCAATACATTTGGTGCAAGTGCTCCAGCAAGCAAGGTCATTGAAGAATATGGCTTTACAGTAGATAATGTTGTTGAAACTTATCGTTCATTATAAAATAGACTAAGATGAATCTAATATTAGATTCATCTTTTGTTTTACAAACGGTTTCAACAATGATATAATTAAAACACTCATGGAGGTGTATTATGTCAACTTTTATTACGACTTTTATAGCGTGTATTATAACAGCAGTTGTTGTATTCTTCTTTTCTAGATGGATGTTCAAGAATGAACTTAAGAAAAATCCACCTATCAATGAAAAGATGATCCGTGCTATGTTTAGAGAAATGGGACGTAAACCTAACGAAGCACAGATTAGACGTATTATGAAAAACATTAATGACTCATATAAATAAGGGGAATCCCTTATTTTTATTTGGTATGAAGATTTATATTACAAGACATTCCCGTACAAAGTGGAATGAAGAAAAACGTCTTCAGGGAAGAGAAGATTCTCCTTTAACTGAAGATGGTATCAAGAATATTTACGCATTAAAAGATCACATTAAAGATCTACATGTTGATCGTATTTATTCTAGTCCCATTAAAAGAGCATTAACAACAGCCCAAATGCTGTTCCCTGAAAGAGAAATCACTGTAGATGATCGTATTCAGGAAATGTGTTTTGGTATTTATGAAGGTATTCATTTTAATGAAATGCCTGAAGATATGAAACATGATTATGATGTTCTTTGGAATCATCCAGAAATTTCATCGGGCTTACCTGGTGGAGAATCATATGATGAAATTGAAAACAGATTACATTCTTTTATTGATGATATCAAAAAGAAAGATGGAGATATCTTCATCGTCACTCATGGTTTCTGTTTTACTGTTCTTGTTTCATTGCTTTTAGGTTATGAGAGAAAGGATTATGTAAAGATCAATAAACAGATTGTCAATGGCTGTTCATTAACGATATTTGATTATGATGGATCATTCCACATGGAAGCATACGGGCAAAATGATTTTCTTCCTGTAGTTTCAAAAGAAGCTTTTATTAAACAGTAAAGAAATCCCCTAATTGGGGATTTCTTTTAGTTTCTTAGGTTCTTCTTTTTGTTTAATTGCTTTCTGAATGTTTTTATTATCTCCCCAATGATCTAGCTTACGTTCTTTGATAAAAGGCAAGATAGCATCATACTGTGTTGCAAAATGCCAGGCAATCATAATGTTGATGAGGCTACGAGTTTAGGGTATTTAATGTTAAAGTCTTCATCTAGAAAATAGCACATAAGACAAGCAATGGAAAAGCGAAGAGTATGGACTTCATTGGAATTGAGCCATTCTTTAATATAAGGCAGAAGTTCATTTTTATATTTCTTGAATGCTTTTATATTAAGCTGATTACAGGTTGTCCAGTTGTTTACATAGGGAAGGAAGATATTGGCTTGTCTGATGGCTTCATGAAAGTCTTTTGTTTCTGATATCATGAAGGCATGAAGCTGATTTTCATCGTAATAGTGATGTGGCAGATGTGTTAGGAATAAACTGTGTTCATCACTTTTAAGCGGTTTTGCATGAAGATCTTGCAGCTTAAAGAGTTCATCATGTATATTTTGGCATAAAAAAATGACTCCTATAGGAGTCAAATTTATTTTAAAGCCATTGCACTTTACTTTCCGTTCCATTCTTGATTCGACTGATATTGGCATGATGCTTGTAGACAATAAGCGCCGAAATGACAAAGTTGGTAATGATTCCAACTGTACTATAATGCCAATGTGGTGGAATAAGTCCGATGAATGGTGCAATAATAGCAACAGACACAGAACCGATGATGGATGAAAGTGAGACATACTTAGTTGTTTTTAATGTAAACATGAAGACACATACAGCGAAAATAAATGCGTAGATGTTAGTCATCAATGTATAGGCGATAGCGGAAGACACGCCTTTGCCGCCTTTAAATCCTGCAAATATTGGGTAGCAGTGACCGATGATACATGCGAGTGCAGAAAAGTAGAATAAGTCATCAGATAGGTTGAAATGCGCAGCTAACAATCTTGTAATAAGAATTGCGACGATACATTTTGTACCATCAAGAAGAATGACTGCAGCTCCTGCTTTTTTTCCAAGCACTCTTCCTGCATTTGTTCCTCCTAGATTTCCTGAACCTTTTGTACGGACGTCGGTATTGTAGAATACTTTACCAATGACAAGCGCAAAGGGTACAGAACCATACAAGTATGCCATAATAAGACATAAAACGGATATTAAGATATTCATAGTGTCACCTCAAGAAAACATTATACATATATTAAATAGAAATGCAAAGTAGAATATGCAAATAGATTTCGTTTATGATATAATAGAGCAGTTAATGGAGGAGGTTTAATGATGCCTAATACACATTATGATGAATCTGATATTCAAATCCTCAAGGGATTGGAAGCTGTCAGAAAAAGACCTGGTATGTATATTGGGTCTACAGATGCAAGAGGGTTGCACCATCTTGTATGGGAAATTGTGGATAACTCAATCGATGAAGCCCTAGCTGGTTTTGGGAAAAAGATTGTAGTGACAATTCATAAAGATAATAGCATTACTGTAGAAGATGAAGGACGTGGTATGCCTACTGGTATTAATAAAGAAACAGGTCGTCCTACAACTGAAGTCATTCTGACTGTTCTTCATGCAGGTGGCAAGTTTTCTAGCGATGGCGGATATAAGACATCCGGTGGTCTTCATGGTGTAGGTTCTTCGGTTGTTAACGCGTTAAGTGAATATTTAGAATTAACTGTTTATCGTGATGGTTATACTTATACACAGAAGTTTGAAAATGGTGGATCAGTTATACATGATCTAAAAAAAGGAAAAAAGACAACGAAGACAGGTACTACAATTCATTTTATGCCTGATTCTAAGATTTTTAAGAAAATCAATTTTAATTTTTCTACTATCAGTGAACGTTTAAGGGAAGATGCGTTCTTATTAAAGGGCATTGAAATGGAGCTTCATGATGAACGTACTGATCGTCATGAAAACTACTATTATGAAAATGGGCTAGAAGAATTTATCAATTGGCTAAATAGCGGTAAGCATAAAAGCATATCGAAGGTATTGAGCTTTGATGATGATTCAAAAGAAATTGAAGTAGAAGTGGCCTTACAGTTTACTGATGGCTATCAGGAGAACATTGTTTCATTTGTCAATCTCGTAAGAACAAGTGATGGCGGTACCCATGAAATGGGCTTTAAGTCAGGTCTTACAAAGGTCTTTAATGAATATGCAAGAAAGTATGATTTATTGAAAAAGAAAGATAAGAATCTTGAAGGTACTGATGTAAGAGAAGGATTAACAGCTATTCTTTCAGTAAAGATTCCAGAAGAATATTTACAGTTTGAAGGACAGACTAAAGCAAAGCTTGGTACACCTATTGCTAGAAATATACTTGAACAGGTGACTCAGGAGTATTTGACTTATTATCTTGAAGAAAATAAAGATGAAGCTGATGCTCTTGTTGCTAAAATGATTAAAGCTGCAAGTGCTAGAAATGCAGCTAGAAAAGCAAGAGAAGCCGCCAGAGGGAATAAGGCGAAGAGAGAAAAGCAGATCTTAAGTGGGAAGCTTGCGCCTGCTCAGTCAAAGAATAAGAAAAAGAATGAGCTTTATCTTGTCGAAGGGGATTCAGCCGGTGGTAGTGCCAAACAGGGACGTGATCGTAAGTTCCAGGCTATTCTTCCTTTAAGAGGTAAGGTTGTCAATACTGAAAGAGCAAGCATTACTGATGTCTTGAAGAATGAAGAAATTGCGACAATGATCAATACAATCAATGCAGGATACGGCAGTGATTTCAATGTAGAAGATTCAGCATATGATAAGATTATTATCATGACCGATGCGGATACCGATGGGGCTCATATTCAGATCTTATTGCTGACATTCTTCTATCGTTATATGAAAGGATTGATTCAGGCAGGAAAGGTCTATATCGCTATGCCACCTTTATATAAGGTATCAAAGAAGAATGGCAAGAAGGAAAAGGTTGAATACTGCTGGGATGAGAAAGATCTTGAAGAGGCTAAGAAGATTGTCGGAAGAGGATACAATGTACAGCGTTACAAAGGTCTTGGTGAAATGAATGCAGATCAGCTTTGGGAAACAACCATGAATCCTGAAACCCGTACACTTATTCAGGTCAATATTGAAGATGCTGCATTAGTAGAACGTCGTGTTTCTGTTTTGATGGGTGATAAGGTTGAACCAAGACGAGAATGGATTGAAGATAATGTACAGTTCTCTATGGCCGATGATTTTGATGCCTTTACAATGGATCAAAAAGAATTAATAGGAGGTCACAATGGAAGATAATAAGATATTAAGAATGTCCCTTGATGATATTATGGGAGATCGTTTTGGACGTTATTCAAAATATATTATCCAAGATCGTGCGCTTCCAGATGTCAGAGATGGTTTAAAACCAGTTCAAAGACGTATTCTATATGCGATGTTTAAGGAAGGAAATCTTCCTACTAAAGCTTATCGTAAATCTGCTAAAACAGTCGGTAACGTTATTGGGAACTATCATCCTCACGGCGATTCATCTGTCTATGATGCCATGGTGCGTCTATCACAGGATTGGAAGATGAGAATTCCTCTTGTAGATATGCAAGGAAACAACGGGTCTATCGATAATGACCCAGCAGCAGCCATGCGTTATACTGAAGCAAGATTAGCGCCAATCTCTATGGAACTTTTAAAGGATCTTGATAAAGAAACAGTAGAGATGGCCTTAAACTTCGATGATACAGAATATGAACCAACAGTTCTTCCTGCTAAATATCCAAACTTGCTCGTCAATGGTGCAACAGGTATTTCTGCAGGTTATGCGACAGATATTCCTCCTCATAATTTAGGAGAAGTCATCGATGCGACTATTTATCGTATCAAGCATCCACAATGTCATTTTGATGATTTACATCAGTTTATCAAAGGTCCAGATTTTCCTACTGGTGCCATTGTAGAAGGGGCAAGCGATATTGCGAAAGCTCTTCGATGCGGTCGTGGAAAAGTCGTTGTCAGATCACGTTATGAATTTGTGGAAAAGAAGAACATGAATCAGATTGTCATAAGTGAAATTCCTTATGAAGTCAATAAGGCAGATCTTGTCAGAAAGATTGATGAAATTCGTTTTAACAAAGACATCGATGGTGTTCTTGAAGTAAGAGATGAGTCAGATCGTAATGGGTTAAGCATTGTCATTGATTTAAAGAAAGATGTAGATGTACAAAATACGCTTAATTATTTCTTCAAGAATACCGATTTACAGAAGAACTACAATTATAATATGGTCGCTATCAAGGATAAACGACCTGAACAGATGGGGATTGTTTCTATTATTGATGGGTATATCAATCATGAAATAGATGTTGTAACAAAACGATCAACATTTGATTTAAATAAGGCTAGTGCTCGTGAACATATTGTAGAAGGATTAATCAAGGCTGTTTCTATTCTTGATGATGTTGTACATACAATTAGACAATCAAAAGATAAGAAAGATGCCAAACTTAATCTGATGGATCAGTATGATTTTTCTGAAGTACAGGCTGAAGCTATTGTCATGTTACAGCTGTATAGATTAACAAATACGGATATAGTGGCATTAGAGGAAGAATTAGCATCTTTACATGAAGAAATAGAAAAATTAAAAGAAATTCTTGGCAGTGAAAAGGTTTTAAGACAGGTTATTATCAGTGAATTAAGAGAAATCAAGAAGAAATATCCTTCTCCTCGTTTAACAACAATCAAGGATGAAATCATGGATACTTCAATTAATGCACAGGCTATGATTGTATCTGAAGATTGCTATGTCTCAGTTACAAGAGATGGCTATATCAAGAAGATTTCTTTAAGATCATATAAGGCCAGTCAGAATACCGCCTTTGGCAAGAAAGACGATGATCGTCTTGTTTCACTTTGTCAAACAAATACGTTGCATACACTTTTAGTCTTTACTAATCGTGGTAATTATTGTTTTGTACCAATTCATAAGCTAGAAGAGTTCAAGTGGAAAGATCTTGGTAAGCATATCAGTTATCTTATTAAGCTTAATAATGATGAAAAGATTATCGCAACTGTGCTTGTCAAAGATTTCAAATCACCACAGTATGTGATGATGGCTTCACGAGATGGTGCAATCAAGAAAGTAGCTATTGCGGACTTTGAAGTATCACGTTTCTCTAGACCTATGAAATGTATGAATCTTAAAGCTGATGATGAGATGGTTTCAGTTCAGCTTTCTAGTGGTCATGATGGTGTCATTCTTGCCAGCAAGGCAGGATATGCTGCTTTATACAGTGAAGAAGAGATTTCAGTCGTTGGTATTAAGGCCGGTGGGGTCAAGGGTATTCGCTTGACTCATGATTCGCTCGCATTTATGCGTGTCTTTAATCCAGCCAATCCACAATCACTTGTGATTTTTACTAATCCAGTTGGTATCAAGCGTATTCATGTTTCTGATATTCCTGCATGCAAACGTGCCAATAAAGGAAACTTGATTTTTAAATCGCCTAAATCACGTCAGATTACACTTTATGATGGCTATATTATGGACACATATGATACACTGACACTCTATGGTGAATCTGGTTCGATTGAGGTCTGTGCTAAGGACTTTAATTTCACCGGATTAATTAATAGACCTGGTGGTATCAAGGCGTTTGAAGATAAGTCAATTGATTTTATCTATGATTCACGTCTGCTTATTGCCGATGGAAAGGTAGAAGAGGAAGGTTCTTTCAAGGAATTCTTCCAGGTAGAAAAGGAAAAGACTTTATTTGAAGAGGAAACTCCAATAAAGAAGAAAGAAGAGAATAAATTCAAGCCGATCTCGTTTGATGATCTGTTTGAAAATGATGATTTCTAATAAGGCTACATCCCATAAAGAAAGCATTTATGGGATGCCTTTTTTCTTGTAAATTTGTCAATGGACATTCTCTTTTCATGAGGAAAAAAATAGTGTACAATGAAGGGCGAAAAGGGTGATGAAATGAGTGAATTAAGATGTGGTGGCTGCGGAGCAGTCATTCAAAGTGAAGATAAAAATAAGCCTGGTTATCTGCCAGAAAACGCATTAAATAAAGATAAGCCTTTATGTCAAAGATGTTTCAAGCTTATGCATTATCATCAGAAGATGGAATCTCATCTTTCTAAAGAAGATTTTCTTAAGATCATTGCATCCATAGGAGACAAGGATTGTCTTGTAGTGTATATTGTGGATCTTTTTGATTTTAACGGAAGTCTTATCAGCGGCTTGACACGTCACGTAGGTTTTAATGATATTCTTGTATTAGGAAATAAGAGAGATGTTCTTCCTAAGTCATTAAAAGATCATCGTTTAAATATGTGGGTGAGAAGACAGCTTAAAAATGAAGGTATCAAGCCTGTAGATGTCATCTTGACAAGCGGAAAGAAGAAACTTAATTTTGATGAAATCTTTGATGCGATTGAAGAATACAGAAAAGGTCGAGATGTTTATGTGGTCGGTATGACCAATGTTGGGAAGTCAACTTTTATTAATGCATTATTAAAGCATTATAGTGATGTTGAACAGACAATTACGACAAGTGAGTTCCCTGGAACAACTTTGGATCTTATTCGTATTCCATTTGATGAAAAGAGTGCTTTATATGATTCACCAGGAATCATGAATGAAGCGCAGATGACTTCTCATGTGGCAGAAAAAGATCTTAAGACTATTGTGCCACAGTCGGAATTAAGACCAATGTCTTTCCAGCTGAATGCGAAGCAGACTTTATATATGAGCGGTTTAGCAAGAATGGATTATCTTGAAGGAGAGAAAGCAGGCTTTGTTTGCTACTTTAGTAGACAATTAAAGATCCATCGTACAAAGATGGCTAATGCGGATGCACTTTTTGATAATCATAAGGAACTCAAGCTTTATCCGCTTAGTGTAGATAAGATTTCACAGATGAAATCTTATGAGTTCTCATTTAAGAAAGGTGACAAGAAAGAAGTCTTTATTTCAGGTTTAGGCTTTATTAGTGTCAATACAAAAGGTAAATTACGTATCAGTGTTCCTGAAGGCGTTGATGTCTTTGTTAGGGAATGTTTAATTTAAGGAGATTATATGTTAACAAGTAAACAGAAGAAATATTTAAAAAGTGAAGCACATGCGTTAAAACCAATTTTCCAGGTTGGAAAAGATGGTGTTGGCATGAAGCAGGCTAACAGCATTAATGATGCTTTAAAGGCAAAAGAATTAATTAAGGTGAAATTATTAGATACATGTCCTCAGACTGTCAATGAAGCAGCATTAGAGATTTCAAGATTAACAAAAGCTGAAGTTGTTCATATTATTGGACATACTATTATTCTTTATAAGGCAAGCGAAAAAGGAATCTATCAGATCTAATGAAAGTGGGGTTGCTTGGGGGAAGCTTTGACCCTATCCATAAAGGACATGTAAGTATTGTTAAAGAGGCTATCAAGCACTTTGATCTTGACTGTTTCTATTTTATTCCAACGAAGAATAATCCTTGGAAGGATCATACTGTTGCAAGTGGAGAAGAACGTTATGAGATGATCGAAATTGCGACAAGTGATGAAGAGAAAATCAAGATTGATCGTATTGAGCTTGATGCTAGTGAAAATGGTAAGAATTATACTATTGATACATTAAGAGCATTGGTTAAGATGCACCCTGATGTGAGTTATTATTATTTAATGGGAATGGATCAGGCTGCTTCTTTTGATAAATGGGTAGAAGCAGAAAATATTTCTAAGCTTGTACAGCTGGTTGCATTTAATAGAGCAGATTATCCTAGTGATCATGAAAATTTAGATCGTTACCATTTTATTAAGATGAACAACGTGGAAATGAAAGCGTCTAGTTCTGAAATTAAAGAAGGGCATCTTGAGATGCTTGATGAACGTGTGCTTGCTTATATTTCAAGAAAAGGTCTTTATCTTGAAACGATGATTAAGCCTTATCTTTCTTTAAAGAGATATAATCACTCTCTTTCTGTTGCCAAGCTTACAAGAGAGTTTGCCAAGTGCAATGGAATTGATCCACAAAAAGGATATATTGCCGGATTGATGCATGATATTGCTAAAGAGATGGATCATAAGAAGGCTTCTTTAATTATGTCGCAGGAGTTTGCGCAGTTTATGGATAAGCCAGTACCAGTATGGCATCAATGGCTTTCTGCTTATTTATGCAAGAAGGATTTTCTTCTTGATGACAAGGAGATTCTTAAGGCTATTGAAGATCATACAACAGCATCTACAAGCATGAGTGTCCTTGGTAAATGTCTGTATTGTGCAGATAAGCTTGATCCACTACGTGGATATGATTCAAGCAAGGAAATTGAAATTTGTAAAGAAAACATACATGTAGGTTTTTCAAGACAGCTTAAGCAGTTCTATGATTTCTCTAAAGCTAAGAATAGAGAAATTGATCCACTGTTCTTTGAGGTTTATAAGACTTACGGTGAAGGAGATATTTATGACTAAATTAGAATGTATTGTTAAAGCTATGGATGATAAGTTAGCAACAAACATCGTAGCTATCGATATGCGTGAAGCTAGTCCTATCTTTGATACTTTTGTATTGGCCACTGCCAGCAATGCACGTTTGTTGCATGCGATCAAGGATAGCGTTGAAGATGCATTAGCTGAAAACGGATATGAAGTAAAAGGTATAGAAGGATTAAGAGATTCTAAATGGATCTTAATCGACTGTGGAGATATTGTGTGCCATATCTTTGAAAATGATGAAAGAGATGCCTATAATCTAGAAAAATTATGGAGTGATATGCCACGTTTAGACGTAGCATCAATGATTGACTAATGAGTTATCAGGAATTTGCTTATTATTATGATAGCTTGATGGATCCTGCTTTTTATGATGAATATGTTCATTTCTTAAATGAACATATTCATTTTCAGGTAGGATTGGAACTTGGCTGTGGGACTGGTGAAATGACCCTTCGTCTTATTGAAGAAGGAAAACAGATTACGGCGACTGATCTTTCTAATGATATGCTTGAAGTGCTTTTTGAGAAAGCCGCATTTAAGCAATATCATTTTCCTATTTATCGTATGGATATGTGTGACTTTAGTGGTCATGACGATTTTGAAGCAGTGCTTTGCTTTGTGGATTCTCTTAATTACATCATTGAACAAGAAAAAGTGCAGAGTGTCTTTAATAATGTTTATGAATCATTAAAGATGGGCGGTGCTTTTGTTTTTGATGTCAATAGTCTTTACAAGCATAATGTTATACTTGATGGCTATAAGGAAGAAAACGATGATGAAGATTTCTATTTTGAATGGGATGTTTCTTCTGATCATCAGGGTAACATTACTCATCATGTAGTCATTGAAGATAAGGAAAGCAAAGAGAGAGTAGAAGAGATTCATCATCAGAGAACTTTCTCTATGGAAACTTATCAGGAAATGCTGAAGAAGGCAGGCTTTTTAGATATTGAAGTCTACAGTGATTTTGAGGATTACCATGAGAAATGTGAACGTTTGATTTTTATTTGTAAGAAGGAGGCACACTAATATGCTAGGAATTATTGGAGCGATGGAAGAAGAAGTTAATGAGTTATTAGCTTTGATGGATGTCAAGGAGACTAAAGAAGATCTTGGCTATACTTTTCATATTGGTACATTAGGCAATAAGGAAACTGTTGTTGTACAGGGTGGTATTGGCAAAGTGAATGCGACTGTCTCTTGTACACTTATGATCAAGAACTTTAATATTGATCATCTTATCAATATTGGAACTGCTGGTGGTCTTTGTCAGGAAGAAGAAGTTGGAGATATTGTCATTGGTGAAAGAGTATGCCATCATGATTTCGACTTGACAGGCTTTGGTAGACCGATGGGACGTATTCCTAATCTTCCTGAAGTTTATATTCATGCCAATGAGGACATGGTACGTGTGGCTCAGGAAGTCTTAAAAGATAATGATGTAAGAGCGCATACAGGTATTATCGCATCAGGTGATCAGTTTGTTCATACAAAAGAACAGGTAGATAAGATCTTGACTCATTTCCCAGAAGCGATGTGTGCTGAAATGGAAGCTGCCAGCATTGGACAGACTTGTTACTTGTTCCAGGTTCCTTTTATCATCACTCGCGGCTTAAGTGATATTTTTAATAAAGGAAATAACTCAATACAGTTTGATGAATACTTAAAGAAAGCTTCTAAAGTATCTGCCAAGATGTGTTATGAGTTAGCGCAGAAATTATAATGAAAAGAATTGAATTATTGGCACCAGCAGGTGATTTTGAATCTTTGAAGGCCGCTATTGCCAATGGTGCTAATGCTATTTACTTAGGTGGCAATGCTTTTTCGGCACGTGCTTTTGCAAAGAACTTTGATCGTGATGAATTAGAAGAAGCTGTAAAATATGCGCATCTTCGTGGTGTTAAGATTCATGTGACAATCAATATTCTTTATAAAGATGAAGAGTTCACGCATCTGTTTGACTATATTGATTTTCTTTATAAGATACAGGTAGATGCTCTCTTGATTCAGGATATTGGATTATTGAAAGCAGTAAGAGCACGCTATCCTGATTTTGAAGTTCATGTCTCAACGCAGATGACTGTCAATACGCTTGAAGCGTTACGTTACTTTGAAGAATTAGGAGTAAAACGTGTCGTTCTTTCTAGAGAGAATACAATTGAACAGATGAAATATATCTGTGATCATACTTCTCTTGAAGTAGAAGTCTTTGCTCATGGCGCCATCTGTGTAGCTTATTCAGGACAGTGTCTTATGAGCAGCATGATTGGCAAGAGAAGCGGTAATAGAGGGGCTTGTGCCCAGCCTTGTCGTCTTCCTTATCGTCTTGAAGAAGATGGAAAGATTTTAGATGAAGAGCAGTTCCTCATGTCTCCTAGGGATTTATGTACCATTGAAAATGTGGAGGAATTCATAAAGGCAGGTATTACTTCTTTAAAGATAGAAGGGCGTATGAAAAAGCCTGAATATGTTGCTGCGGTGGTGCATGCCTATAAGAAAGCTATTGATCATGTATATGATCATCATCTAGAAGATATTGATAGTGATGACATCGATAACATGAAACGCATGTTTAATCGTCATTATACAAAAGGGTATGCTTTTCATGATCATAAGATTGTAGATCAGGATTATTCTGGTAATAGAGGAATGCATCTTGGCTATGTTAAAGGATATTCTAAAAAGAAGAAATGTGTTTCTATTATGTTAGAGGATACTTTATCCCAGCTTGACAGCATTGTTTTTGAAGCTATTGATAAAGGAAGACCTGTCAATAAGATTTATAAGGATGGGATGCTTGTCAATGAGGCACACAAAGGTGACGTTGTAGAAATTGAATTTAACACACCGGTCTATGAAGGAGCTGTCAATAAGACAGTATCAGTGAAAACAATAGAGGCATTAAGAAAGACCTTCATGAAGGAAGGAAAGTTCCGCTATGTAAGTTTCTCATTCTATGCTTATTTGAATTCACCAATGATGCTCATGGCTGAATGTGATGGTGAACATTTCGAGGTTATCAGTGAGTATACATGTGAAAAGGCCCTTCATACACCAACTGATGAAATGCGTATTGAAAAGCAGTTAAGAAAGCTTGGTGGCACAATCTATGAAGTAGATAGTGTCAGTGTGGATATTGCTGAAGAGATCAATATACCTATTTCTATTCTTAATAAGATGAGAAGAGAAATGGTAGATAAGATGAATGAACATTTCTCATCACGTGTTATTCATCATGAAGGAATCAAAACTTATGAAGTAAACAAAAAAGAAAATGTAAGTGGAAACTTTTATGTTTGTGTACGTACATTATCACAGCTTAAGTGTGCACTAGACTATTTTGATCATGTCTACTACTATTATCAAAGCAACTTGGATGAAGCTTTGAATCTCTTTGATCAATATGAAAAGGAAGCGGGTATCTATCTTCCACGTATTACTACTGATAAAGAAATAAAGGAAATTGTTCAATCGATACCAGCGACAATTAAGCATTTTATTGTTAATGATTATGGTTTTTATCGTCAATATAAGGATAAAGATGTTATCTTGGGAACAGGGTTAAATATCTTTAATCATTATAGTGCCTCTTCATTTGATGAATCTTTAATTGTCAGCTATGAAACAACATCAAAACAGATTGAGACTATTAAGGATTATGCAAAAGAGACCATTGTTCCAATCTATGGATATATAGAAAACATGATCTCTGACCATTGTGTCATTTCCCAAAGATATTTCGGGAAAAAGGTACCACATTGCTCATTGTGTAAAAAGCATTCTTATCGCTTGATTGACCGTAAGGATGTAGCTTTTTCAGTATTTACTGATGATGCTTGTCGCAATCATATTTTAAATGCTTATCCACTATATTATTCTCATTATCGTAAGTTTAATACATCATATTTTATGATGTTTACAATTGAAGAGGATATTCAGGATATTATTGAATCTATTCTTAAAGGGCAATCGCTTTCAAAATATATACAAACAACGACAGGGTATCTTTCTTGATATCCTGTTTTTTTATTTTTTCTAAATTCCTGATTTGAAAAAGGAAATATTTTGTGTTATAATACTAAACAAGGAGTGAGTCAAATGTCGTTAGATTTAGAATTAGCACAAAGATTGAAAGCATATCGTAATTTTAAGCATTTAACCCAAAAAGAAGTTGCTGCGCATCTTAATGTACCTCATTCTGCTATCTCAGATATCGAAAATGGCAAGAGAGATGTTACAGTAGGAGAGCTTAAGGTTTTATCACATCTATATGGGCGTAGTGTAGAAGAAATTATGAGCGGTAAGAAATATGACTATTATAATATCGCAAATATTGCAAGATTATTATCAGAATTACCTGATGAAGATCTTAAAGAAGTCATGTTTATCATTGAGTACAAACGTAAAAGAATTGAAGAAAAGAATTCATTATAAAAGAGAAGACCGAGACTATTGTCTTAGGGTCTTCTCTTTTTCTATTTGTGCAACCAGTTTTTTGAATTCTTCTAGAAGAGTTAAGCCTTCTTCAAGAACATAATCTACACACTCATGCGTTGTATGATGATAGAAATGACAGCTGAAATGATTTTTGTCTATTTCAACAATCGCGTATGTACCATAGCCGTATGATCCTCTGTTGATCATGGTGCTTCCTGGATTGATAAAGGTAATGCCTTCATGAATCTGTAATGTAGGTACATGTGTATGACCATGAAAACAGTAGTGTACATTGTTTTCTTTGCAGAGTCTTATGAGTTCATCATAGTTTTTGTAGACATTATAGAGGTGTCCATGGGTAATGAGATAGTCATCATGTGTTATGAAGGTTGGATAGCTTTCATCATAATCATGGTTTCCTTTTACTATATAGTCTATTTTTTTATAACGTGTTTTATAGGGAAGAGAAGTGTCTCCACAATGAACAATGAGATCACATTCTTTTCTGTAGGCTAAAATGTCTTCTAATATTCCATTTTCCATATGTGTATCACTTAGTATTAAAATTTTCATAGTAAATAGCCTTTCATGTAGGTAAAGATATTATCGATATATTCATATTAATTCTGATTTTGTGATTTCGTCAATATGTAAGGTAAAAAAAATTGAAACAGTAAGGGTTTACATTAGGGCATATTTGTTTTAAAATAGTCTTATAGATATAGGAAAAGGAGTAATTTATAATGAAAACAATTTTATTAGTTTGTTCAGCTGGTATGTCTACTAGTTTATTAGTTACAAAAATGGAAGCAGCTGCTAAAGAAAAAGGTGTAGAAACAAAGATCTTCGCATTACCTTTCTCTGATGCACCAAGAGTATTAGAAGAAGTTGATTGTATCTTACTTGGCCCACAGGTTAGATTCCAGAAAGCTTCAATCGAAAAATTAGCAGCTTCAAGAAAAGCAGGTCAGATTCCTGTTGATGTAATCGATATGAGAGATTACGGTACTATGAACGGTAAGGCTGTATTAGAAAAAGCTTTAAGCATGTTAGACTAATAATGAATAATACTGCGATATATGTGCTATCATATATCGCTTTTTTTTTGTAGCATTTGTACTTCTGTTTTGTTATAATGAGAAAAAAATAGGGGGAAAGATACGATTATGGAAAAAAGTATTATCACAGTTGTTGGAAAAGACCAGGTAGGAATTATTGCTAAGGTCTGCACATATTTAGCAGATTCTAACGTCAATATTTTGGATATTTCCCAGACCATTTTGGATGGTTACTTTAATATGATGATGATCGTGGATACACACGGTGCAAATAGAGAGTTCTCTGTTTTAGTAGAAGAATTATCACAGTTAGGGGATAGCATTGGTACAAAGATTAAGCTTCAGCATGAACAGATCTTTGATATGATGCATAGAATTTAAGGAGAGCACTATGATAAATTTATTTGAAGTTTCTGAAACAAATAAAATGATTGAACAGGAGAATCTTGATGTTCGTACAATTACAATCGGGATTAGTCTGTTTGATTGCATTGATGCTAATGTAGATACATTATGTGACAATATTTATAAGAAAATTATGACAGTTGCTAAGGATCATGTTCCTACAGCTGAAAGAATTGAAAAGAAATATGGTATTCCTATTGTCAATAAGCGTATTTCAGTTACGCCTATTGGTACAATTGGAGCTTCAGCATGTCATTCCATTGAAGATTTTGTGAAAATCGCAAAAACATTGGATAAATGTGCTCATGAATTAGGCGTTAACTTTATCGGAGGATACAGTGCTATTGTATCTAAAGGGATGTCTAAATCTGAACGTCTATTGATTGAATCTATTCCATCAGCAATGAAGGAAACTGAGCTTGTATGTTCAAGTGTAAACGTAGGTTCTACAAAGACTGGTATTAATATGGATGCTGTGAAATTATTGGGTGAAATAGTTTTAAAGACAGCTGACATTACTAAAGAAAATGATTCGATTGGATGTGCTAAGCTTGTTATCTTCTGTAATGCACCAGATGATAACCCATTTATGGCAGGGGCTTTCCATGGTATCACTGAAACTGATGCTATCATCAATGTTGGGGTAAGTGGTCCTGGGGTAATGAACAAGGCTATTGCACAGGCTAAAGGAAAGTCTTTTGGTGAACTTTGTGAAACTATCAAGAAGACTGCTTTCAAGATTACTCGTGTTGGTCAGCTTGTTGCTAGAGAAGCATCTGAAGCATTAGGTATTCCTTTTGGTATTATCGATTTATCATTAGCACCAACACCTGCTATGGGAGATAGTATTTCTGACTGTCTTGAAGGTATGGGACTTGAACGTACTGGTGCACCAGGAACAACTGCTGCATTGGCAATCTTAAATGACCAGGTTAAGAAAGGTGGCGTTATGGCTTCTTCTTATGTTGGTGGTTTATCAGGTGCCTTTATTCCAGTCAGTGAAGACCAGGGAATGATTGATGCTGTTAATGCTGGTTCATTAACATTAGAAAAGCTTGAAGCTATGACTTGTGTATGTTCAGTAGGTCTTGATATGATTGCCATTCCAGGTAATACAAAAGCGACAACTATTTCAGGTATTATCGCTGATGAAATGGCTATTGGTATGATTAACCAGAAAACAACAGCTGTCAGATTGATTCCAGTTATTGGTAAAGATGTAGGGGATACTGTTGAATTCGGCGGTTTATTAGGATATGCACCAATCATGCCTGTAAACAATTTCTCATGTGATGATTTTGTTAACCGTGGTGGACGTATTCCAGCACCAATTCACAGCTTTAAAAACTAATGAAAAGACGAGTTTCTCGTCTTTTTTTAACAGGGAGAATATATTATGAAACTAAATGATCTTATCGTATATGATCGCATTTCAGATGATCAGGATGTTCTTTATGTACTAAAGAGCATTGAACATCTTCATCATGAAGATATCCAGCATGAGTTTATGACTCATATGTTAAGACTTGCAGAGCGTTATGATCTTCATGATCATCTAATGCAGGGATTGATTACTTATTTACTCGCAATGCATGAAAATGCCTTTACATTATCATTAGAAAGAAATGTTACTGTAGAAGATAATCTTAAATATCTTGTCATGGAAGATCTTCATTATTTCTTTGATTTGATGCATGAAAGCTATCAGGAATTAGCTGAAGGAAGTCTTAATTTATTAAAGAACTATAAGCATTCTAGACCAATCATCAATAAAGAAATTTATGAACTATTATCTGATCTACAGGAAAAATTAGCACAAAGCAAATCAGTTGAAGAATTTTATGAGATTCTCTATAATCATTATATGCACTACGGTGTGGGGAAATATGGCTTAAATAAAGCATTCCGCTACCGTGATGACAAAATCGTATCTATAGATCATATCGATGATCATACACTAGAACAGCTTATTGGTTATGAACGACAAAAAAAGAAGCTCATTGCCAATACTGAAGCATTTATTAATGGCAAAAAAGCTAATAATGTTCTTCTTTATGGTGATAATGGAACCGGTAAATCTTCAAGTGTAAAGGCGTTATTGAATCGCTATTATAAGCAAGGATTACGTATGGTTGAAGTGTATAAACATCAGTTTATCCAGTTGCCTCAGATCATAGGAGAACTTCAGAATCGTCATTATAAGTTCATTATCTTCATGGATGATCTTTCCTTTGAAGAATTTGAGACAGAATATAAATATCTCAAGGCTGTCATTGAAGGTGGATTAGAAAAGAAACCGGATAATATTCTTATTTATGCTACAAGCAACAGAAGACATCTTATCAAGGAAACTTGGGAAGATAGAGAAGGTTCTGAAATCAATATTAATGATGCAAAACAGGAGAAGCTTTCTCTTGTGGCAAGATTTGGTGTACAGATTCTTTATACGCATCCAAACAAGAAAGAATATCTTGAAATCGTGGATGGTCTTGCAAAAGAACACGGTCTTAATGTGGATGAAAAAGAGCTTCATCGATTGGCTATGGAATGGGAACTTAGAAATGGAGGCTATTCCGGGCGTACTGCAAAGCAGTTTATAAACATGATGCTTGGACAATAACATGCAACCCTTACAACTTACCGATTATGATCGTATAAAACCATATTTAGAATTAGGAGATTATGAAGGCTATAATTCTAACTTTGTAACAATGATGATGTGGAATCATGAATATCATATCGAATATGAAATTCATGATCATTTCCTTATCATGTTACATAATTACAAAGGTACAAAATATTTTGCGATGCCTTTTACATCAAAAGAATATTATCAGGAAGCAATGGACTATATGATAGATTATGCTAAAATGAATCATTTTCCATTTATGATTGACTGTGCTGTTCCTGCCTTTGTAGATGAAGTCAAGAAACTTTACAAAGGTCGTCTTATATTTGAAAGAACAAGAGATTATGATGATTATGTCTACGAAAGAGAAGCCCTGGTTTCTTTATCAGGGAAGAAAATGCAGAAGAGAAGAAATCATTATAATCAGTTTGTGAAGAGTTATCCTGATTATGAATATCGTTCTTTATCTCTTAATGATGATTTTGACTTAATTATAAAATGTCTTGCGGAATGGGAAAGCGATCAATCTGCAAGTGAATCACTTACTTCAGAGATTTATGGTATTTTATTTCTTTTATCAAGTAATCATCTTCTGAATATTAAGATGGGTGGTATTTTCATTAATAATGAATTAAAGGCCTTTACCATTGCTTCTCCATTGTTGCACAATACTATTCAGATTCATGTAGAAAAGGCTGATAAGTCAATTAGAGGATTATATCCTGCGATTGCTAAAGAATTCCTTGAACACGAATTTACTGATTATGCTTATGTCAATCGTGAAGAAGATATGGGATTAGTGGGATTAAGACAATCAAAGATGCGTCTTCATCCTGTACATATGGTAGAAAAGACCCGTATTTTTATAGATGATACTTATATAAGAATAGCTAAACAAGAAGATGAAGAAGCTATCAGGGCATTATGGCTTGATCGTTTTGAAGATGAGGATGAACAGTCAACATCGTTCTATTTTGATCATATTTACCCTCATGCGAAAACATATGTTCTTTGTTTTCATGACCGCATTATTTCAGCTATTTCTGTTGAACAATTTGTCGTTAACGGATATGAAGAGTCCTATTATGTGATGGGCGTATTGACAGATCGCAGTTTCGAAGGGCAGGGCTTCATGAAAAGGCTATTCAATGTAGTCTTAAATGACTATAAAGAAAAAAGATTATATCTTACGGCTTATCATCCTGAAGTCTATAAGAGTTTAGGATTTTTACCCTCACACTTTATGAATAAAGTGAAGATTGATAAGAAATATTATAAAACAATGGAAACTGACTATTCATTATCTCATGAAGTGAATGCTGAAGTGATGTCATCATTATATGATAACTATGTCTCTTCCTGTTTAGAATACAGAATAAGAGATATCAAAAGCTTTGAATTGCTTCTTGATAGAACAAGAGCTTTTCATCAGGAATGTGTCATTCTGATGAAAGATAATCAGCCATCTGGTTATATGATTTATGAAATATCAAATGACAATGTTGATATTGTAGAAATCATTTACAAGAGAGAAGATATTGATGCCATTGTATCTTGTATTGTTCAATCATTTAAAGGTAAGTCTATCAATATCATTATTGATAAAGAGGCCCATATAGAAGGAAAAACATCTTCCCACATCAGCATGCTTTGTAACAAGGAAGATGGTCATGATCATGGAATTATGATCAATGAAGTCTATTAACTACTATAGCGAGGAGCATTTTGCTCTTCGCTTTTTTATAAAAAGCATTTTCAATATTTAACATACGATTTGGTCTTTTTTTACTCGTTCATTCTATAGAGTTCGCTGATTATATTGAGTATTTTAAAAAAACACTTTTAAAATATATTCTTTATAAAATTTATACCAACTTTTACAAAATACTTTAATATCTAAATTAATAATGATATCATTTAGATATAGATTAGGCACGGAAAATTGAAAGGAGATTTTTATGAAAAAGTAATCTATTCTATTTTTGGAAAACTGAGTTCAGATGAAAAGAAATGTTACATTTCACAATATGTAAATGGTGCTGGTAAAATCACAACATATATTAAGTGCTACGAAAAAAATGTTGTGACTGGTTATCATTTACATAAAGATGATTCTACTGTATATAGTGGTGCTGGTCGAAAATTCCATTTTAATGCATCTCCAGGATACAAATTTGTTTTATCGTATAAAAAGGTTAATGGTAAAGTCTGGATTACTAGAAACAATACTACAAAACTTGCTGAATCATTAATATCTTATTAATCATAAATTTTATGAAGTTATAAGATACTATTTATCAATTGAATTACTATTGATGTGAGAGGAGAAGTTTATGAAGAAGTTTTTTTCTTTGTTATTGTTAAGTACATTACTTGTAAGTGGTTGCAATGCTAATAATAGTTCTTCTAAAAAGAAGAGTGTGTCGCAGCGTACTAGTTCAGCTAAAAATGAAGTTATTAACTACACATTCAACTATGAAACAGATGCCCAACCTGATATTGGACAGACACCTGATGAAGCTTATACAAAAAATGGTGTTTATCATGTTAAATATGTGAATGATGATGATTATTATCAGATTACTTTTACTGATAAGAAAAGCAAGAAGACGGTACCTTTATGTACGAAACCTAACTGTTCTCATAAGACAATTGAATGTGATGCCAATTTACCTTCGGATGATTCAGAGTTAAGTAATGGTGAATCGTATGTAGGAAACGGATATATTCAATATTATAAAGGGTCTTTATATGCACCTTTTAAATATGGTGATTACGTCTATCTAGAAAAGATGAGTGCTGATGGATCTACAAGAAGCAGATATATGAAGTTATGCCGTTTTTTACAGGTTAAGAGCATTCAAGATGGTGCTGAGAATAATTCAACTTATTATCCAACAATTACTATTCATCGGGGATATGTCTATTTTACCAATGATGAAATTCATGGTACGTCAGCTACACTGTATAGAATGAAGCTTGGATCGGATAAATTAGAGGTTATTAAAGCTATGAAAAAAGGACATCCTCAAATTATTCGCATTCATCCCTATGGAGATAGTGTCTACTTCATTGCGGGAGAAATGAGCGAAGATGGCTATAAGTATACAGGCAATCTATATAGATATAATACTAACTCAAATAAAGTAAGTGTTGCTGGTCAATCTGTTATTCGCAATTATACAGTAATGAATGGGTATATTTATTATGAAGATAAAAAAGGAGACGGTACTATCTATAGAAAGAAAGCAGAAGATGGTAAATCAGAGCGTATTGTTTCAGTTTCATATAATCAAGAGGATCAGACTCTATTAATGTGGCAGTATGATGGTGATCTAATTTTATCCATTGAAGATGATACAAGTGGAAATATTATAAAACAAATTCGCATACATGATAGTAAGAAGATTGAGACTGTTAATAAAAAGAAATATAGTCCCTATACTAAGTTATGATGGAATTAAGAAAAATACTTTTTAATAAACGGTCGTTTATTTCATTTTTTTTGATAACTATTATGACCTGTTTTGTATTTGCAATACAAAACAGGTCTTCTTATTCGAATAGTGCAATTGAAACCTTCAATAGAAATGAACTTGCTTACCAAAAACAATATAAGACTTATGTACAGAAAATCATGGCTGTCAGTGAGTCTTATTCGGGAATAAGTATTTTCGAAAAAACGAATACGTTTGCGAAAAAGAGGGGAGAAATCACTAGCAGAAGATATAAGCGTATTGCAGGTGTGCAGTTGAAACAGACACATGGTGCAGGATTGGTTTCAGTATTTAAGTTTATGTTAGTGAATGTGCTGATCTTAGTATTTATGATAATGATTGTTTTCTCATATACGGATTATGAGCATCTGTCTTTAAGGTTGATTATTGCCACGACACCAAAGGGACGCACGCGTCTTGTCATAAGAAGAATTTTCCTTCTGACATTTATCAGCATTCTTATGCATGTTTTTCTCTATACATTGTTGCTGATGGAATCATGTGTATTATTTAAAGAGATTCCTTCCTTTTTTGTAAGTGTACAATCCTTATCTTACTTTAAAGATTTTACATTTCCTATGTCTATCGGGAATGCTTTTATTCTTTACATTTTAATGAGTGCAATCTTGAAGGTAATGGTCGTAATGGTATTATGGATGATTCTTGTATTATGTTCTCACAAAAGTATAGCTAGCGCTATTTTTAGTGGATTGGTGGCTATTGAATATTTAGTATATGTGACATTATCTCAATCTCATCCTTTTTCTTTATTGAAATATAATAATCTTTATCTCTGCTTAAATAGCATTGATCTATTGAGAAGCTATAGAACTTATTCTTTTATGAATCAGGTTATAGAAGCACAGCGCATGTTTTTGTGTCTTTTTATCATAGTATTTATGATATTAATTGGAATTCTTTTATTTAAAGGGCATACTCAAAGAACATTTCATCAATCTTATATTATGACAAGTATTGAGAGGATACTTGAGAGTATTCATTCATATATAAAATTGATAATAACTAAGTTTCCTTTAGTCTTTCATGAATTTTATAAAGTTATTATTACTCAAAAGGGGTGGATATTTTTTTTATGCTTTATTGTTCTGTTTATCAAGATGCAAGATACTTCTCCTTATTTAACGCAAGGATCAATAGAACAACAGAAAGCTATTTATTCAAAATATGGTGGTGTTTATAGTAAACGCATTTTCGTGGAATATATTGATCCATGTAAGAAGAACTATGCTAAAGAAGTAAAGAGATATAAAGATGTTTTAAAACGTTATGAAGAAAAGAAGATAAACAAAGATGAACTGTTTGATGCACAAATGAGAATGGATAATATTCAAAATGAATATAATTTAGTAAAAAGTATAGAGGTTCATGTTAATAAAGTTAAGAAGAATAAGAAAGCCTGGTTAATTGATCAGAATGGATGGAAGATGCTTTTAAGTAAAGATGGTCATTATGCTGGTGAAGGGTTTCTTACAATGGAGAAAGAAGCGATGCTTATTGTTGCTTTTATATGTTTCTTCTTTTCAAGTATATGGGATTATGATCAAAGAAGCGAGATGAACCTTATCTTGAGAGCGACTGCCAAGGGAAGAACATATCTCTACAATAAGCGTATATTGATGTATTTTATTGTCTCTGTTCTATTGACAATTGTTTGGACAGTAGTTGATTTTTATGTACAGGCAAAAGTATATCCTTTAACATTTTTTAGTGCGCCTCTCGATAGCTTGCTTTTCTTCAAGAATGTTCCCATTTCTTTATCTATTAATGTCTTTATTGTATTATTAGCAATCTATAGAACGTTGTCTCTTTTTGCATTATCAATGATCATCAATTTTATTTTAATGAAGATAGGTAGCTTTAAAGGAGGCTTTCTAACTTTGATATTGTTTGTAGTGCCACAGTTTATTTCGATGTTTAATATTGATGTACATTATTTATCATTAATACAGCCAGTCATGATACTTCCTCTTATTCATGAAGTAGGATTCGTCTACACAAGCTGGATCTTGATGATATTCTATCTGATTGGATTTATAGCATATAAAGCAGGAAAAAAATTATGGAGTGGGAAGGGGATGAATTTATGGAAATCAAAATAGAAGATTTAACAAAAGTCTATGGCAGTCATGTCGCTTTAAATCATGTCAGCTTGACACTGAATGAAGGCATTTATGGCATTCTTGGTGAAAATGGAGCAGGTAAGTCTACGCTTCTTAATTTATTGACAGATAATTTAAAAAGGAGCAGCGGCAGCATTCTTCTGGATGGGAAAGACATCTTAAAGATGGGAAAAGACTATCGAAAGATGATAGGCTATATGCCACAGCAGCAAGGTTTCTATGAGGATTTTTCTGCATTGCAGTTTCTTTTATATATTGGAGAATTAAAAGGAATCAGCAGAAAACAATGCAATAAGCAGGCTCTTAAGTTATTAAAAATGGTGAATCTCTATGATGTCAGACATCACTCAATTCGTTCTTATTCTGGTGGAATGAGACAAAGAATATTGCTGGCACAGGCCTTATTGGGGAATCCTGATATTATTATTTTAGATGAACCATCGGTTGGTCTTGATCCAAGAGAACGTACGCACATGCGTAATATTATTTCTCATTTAGGAAGAGAGAAGATTGTGCTTATTTCTACACATATTGTATCTGATGTAGAAAGCATTGCTAGTGATATATTATTGATGAAGAAAGGAAAGATTATCAAGAATGATACACCAACGTCATTGATTCATTCTATAAAAGGCTATGTGAAAGAGATTCCTATTGATGATCTCTACTATAAGAAAATAAAGAATCATTATAAAGACGGTGTTTTTATGCAGCGTTCAGGTGGTCTTCAATATCGCATTGTCACTGATGATAAAATGGATTCTCAATTTACACTGGATGAAGAACACATCAACCTTGAAGATGTTTATCTTTATTATGTTCAATAAAGCAATCCCAAAAGGATTGCTTGTATTTATTTACAGGAACGAATATAATTTTTTTGTTTAGATTTTTTTAAGATTTATATCTACATTTTCTTAATTTTTATTTCCTATACTAATAGACGAGGAGGGATGATATGAGTAAAGATAAAGTTCTTGTAGTAGAAGATGAAGAAGGAATCAGAAATACCTTGAAGATATTTTTGAAATCACAGGGATATGAAGTTGTAGAAGCAACCAATGGCAAGGAAGGTCTGTCATTATTGAATGATGATATTTATCTTGCCATAGTGGATATTATGATGCCCATCATGGATGGCATAAGCATGGTCACAATATTACGTAAGCAGTTTGATCTGCCTGTTATATTCCTTACTGCCAAGACAGAAGAAATTGATAAGATCACTGGTCTAAATTTAGGTGCTGATGATTATGTAACTAAGCCATTTGAACCAATGGAACTTATGGCAAGAGTCAATGCGCATATTAGACGTTACAAAAGAATGCTAGAGCGTATTGAGAATCATGAATCTAGTGATCATATTATTAAAGTAGGAAGTCTTTCACTGGATCTTCATACGAGAGAAGTATGTGTGAGAAATGAATTTGTACGGCTTACGAAGAAGGAATATGAGATTCTTGAACTATTGATGAAATCACCAGGAAGAATCTACTCAGCTGAGCAGATCTATGAAAGCGTATGGAAACAGGAAGCAATCAATACTGAAACAATTATGGTTCATATTAGAAAATTAAGAGAAAAAATTGAGTTAAATTCTAAAAAACCAGAATATTTAAAAGTAGTCTGGGGTCTAGGATACAAAATTGAGAAAATGTAGGTGAGAAAATGATGAAAAAAAAGTTGATTGTATCATTTTTAATAATTGCGATTTTAACTGTGCTATCTTCATTATCAGTACATGTCTATAAAACAGTTGCATATAGTGGCAATAGTATAGATTTAACTGATTCTAATCTTGCTTTTAGTTTACAGCAATTAGTTCTTTACGGTGATTCACGAATGCATCCTGAACATTCGCAATTGGTATTTCCTGATAAGATGACTGAAGATAAAAGAAATGAAATAAGTCAGCAATATAAAGACATACTTGATAGTAAAAGTTATTTATTTGATGAAGTGTATTATAAATTTACAAATACACAGAATGGTTCTGTTGAAGATAAACTCAATATAAACAAAAAGAATAAGAGATTTCACTTAGAATTAACATATGATCATAATGGAACACTACATATTAATAAATCTGAGTATTATGATTTATTCACAAATCAACTTATTGACGGTGCTTTAGAAAATATTGATAACGATGGCGATATTAAGATTGATAACCCAAAAAATTTAAAAGTAGAAATTCAGATTCCTAAAGTAATTACAGATAGAAAATTGTTAGCTCAAGTTTCTGATTTGGAGGCAGTGCTTGGATTCTTCTCTATGACCTTATTTTGTGGAAGTATTCTTATTATTATATTTATGTGTTTTATTCCTATTGAAATACTTAAAGAACTTAATCCATATAAGACAATGAAAGATTGGTTCTTCATCGTTAATGCTGTTATCATATCTTTAGCCTTAGGTATTGCCGGTAGTGCAATGATTGCAATGATACAAGGTGATTTAAGTAATCAAGTACCATTATATTTCATTAAAACGAATACGCAGTTTAATTTAAATATCGCATTATTCACCTTATTCATGATCTTCTATCTCTTCGCATCTATTATTGGATTTGGCTTGAAGTATATTGTTAGTGAAGGCGTATTAAACTATTTTAGTGAACATACATTCATTCATTTGTTCTATAAGTATGTTAAAGAAAAAAATGAACAGCTGTCAGAAATGGCAATTAGTGAGATTGAAAAGAAGAATCTTGCATTGACTTGTTTTGTTTCTATTCTTTTCTTAAGTTTATTATCATTTGTTCCTTATATTGGTATTCCTCTAATGGTTGTCTATGGTGTATTTTTATATCTCCATTTAAATAACAAGTTGATTGATATAAAACAGCATTATCAGCAGCTTATTGATCAGACCAACCGTATGATAGAAGGGGAGTTTAAAGAAATCACTGAAGATTTGGGAAGCTTCAATGATTTAAGAGACTCATTAAATAAGGTCAAAGATGGATTTGAAAAAGCGGTTGATAAAGAAGTCAGTGCTTCTAAGATGAAGACTGAACTGATCAGTAATGTATCACATGACCTAAAAACACCATTAACTTGTATCAAGAATTATGTTGTTCTTCTTCAAAATACAAAAGATGAGCAGGAGAGAGAAGCATATTTAAAGGAATTAAACCATTATACAAACAGAATGACGCAGCTGATTGAAGATCTCTTTGATGTAGCAAGAGTCAATTCCGGTGAAATGAATATTAAGAAAACAGAGTTGGATATTGTATCCTTATTAAACCAGGCCTTGATTGAATCAGATGAAATTCTTTCATCAAAGAAATTACAGATTATCAAGAACAGCAATGTTGATAAACAGATGGTCATGCTTGATGGAGAAAAGACATATCGTGTTTTTGAAAACCTCATCAATAACATCGGAAAATACGCTTTAGATAATACAAGAGTCTATATCGACTTGAACGTCGATGAAGATATTACAATTTCATTCAAGAACATTTCCAAAGAAGAAATGAATTTCACATCAGAAGAAATTGTCGAAAGATTTAAACGTGGTGATAAATCCAGACATCAAAGTGGCTCAGGTTTAGGTTTAGCAATTGCTAAAAGCTTTACTGAAGTCCAAGAGGGAAAATTTGATTTAACAATAGATGGTGATATGTTTAAAGTAGTTCTTCATTTTAAAAAATAGAACTGAATAATATGAAAAAGGACAGAACAATGATTGCTCTGTCCTTTAATATATAATATATATTCTACTTCGCATAATGTATATTATGTAAAATTAATATATGAGAATATTAGGTATTTAATCGTTGAAGATACTTCTCACCAAGCTCAAATAGCTGTTCTTTATGATCATAATGATAAACACTGTCAGTTAATTGATCAATTTCATCAACTTCATTCTCATTGACTTCCTTAACCATCACTTGAAGATCTTCTAGACGAAAATGTCCATTGTCAGGAACAATTAATACTTCATGTATACTTGATGGCAATAAATAAAAATCTCCACCAGCTTTTAATGATGCCTGTTCCATAAATCCTTTATAAGCTATAACGCATGCTCCATGTATCTTATCAGCAACACTTGCTATAAAGATTCTTTCTTTTGTAGAATAATCTTCATTCATCATTTCAGATAACACTTCACTTAAATCATTGATGATCATAGGATTAATGATTTGAGCATTCTTGATAGCATCATTATGAAGTGTATTTTCATCAATATTTAATGTATGCAGAATCTGATTTGTAATTAAGATGGATGCACGTCCATTATCATTATTTAATAAAAATCGATATACGATGGCCATATCTTCAATTTGTTTATATGGAACACTTTCAAGAAGATCTATATTGCTTTTAATTGAAATAATTTCTATAAAAAGCTTATTCTTCATGACATTATAATCATATAGTTCTTTCATATCAATATTTGGCTTATTCCTAAATCCTTCTTCAATGATATGAATAGCCCTCTGATAAGCATAATCATAAGAATTATCAAGATACATTCTATATTGTTTATTCAGGTTAATATTGATACCAATATTGTCTTTGCTGATGGTCATGGCATCATAACTTTCATTGATCTTATAAATCTTATTAAATGAGATATCAAATTCATTGTTTAGCTTATTTTCTAGATCATCGATAAGCTTTGTCTTAAATTCATTGTAGTTCATATACATCAATCCTTTCTTTTTTTATAGTTGAATACAAAAAAGTCAGCGTTTGCTGACTTTTAGAAATGATTGTTAATCATATAGATTGATGTTAAAAGAATAAATGCGATATCTACAATAATCAGAAATACAAATAATATTTTCTTATATTGTTTATAGGTCTTTATACATGATAATAGTGTTGTAATGAGCAATAATATTGAGATGCCATAATAGATGCTATCTACTATGATATTGTTATGTGAGATGGTAATACCAAACATAAACAATAAGGTACTCATCAATAGCCCACCAAGTGTTACGACTAATCTTCTTTTTAGTTGCTGATCCATATTAATCTCTTTCTAATTGATTCAAGATTGATGTACCAATACCAGGATTTTCTACACCAAAGTTTTCAGCAATTGTAGCACCGATAACACCATAGCTTTCTAATAATCCAAGGTTTCTTGGATTTGTAAGATTTTTAGCATACATGATAAGTGGTACATGTTCTCTTGTATGATCTGTTCCTGTCCAAGTTGGATCATTACCGTGATCTGCAGTAATCATGATTAGATCATCATCATTGATATACCCCATTAATTCCTGAAGCTGTTTGTCAAATGCTTCAATAGCATCTCCATAGCCAATCGCATTTCTTCTATGTCCATAAACAGCGTCAAAGTCCACTAGATTTACGAAAATAAGACCATTCTGTTGCTGTTTTGCTAATTCGATTGTTTTATTCATACCATCTTCATTTGAGACTGTATGAATGCCCTTAGTAATTCCTTTATTGACAAAGATATCTGGGATCTTACCAACACCATAGACATCAAATCCATTTTCTTTAAGACTGTCTAATACAGTCTTTCCAAATGGTTCTAATGCATAATCATGTCTGTTGGATGTTCTTTTAAATTCACCCTTCTTCTTGCCAACAAAAGGTCTAGCGATAACACGACCGACTTTCCATTCATCTCTCATTAGAAGTTCTCTGGCAATTTCGCATGCCTTATATAATTCCTCTAAAGGAATGATGTCTTCATTAGCAGCAATCTGGAAAACGGAATCTGCAGATGTATAGACAATCCAATCCCCTGTCTCAATCTGATGTTCTCCCCAGTCATCAAGGATGACAGTTCCGCTTTCAGCATAGTTACCAACACATTTTCTTCCTGTTTTTTCTTCAAATAAAGAAATAAACTCCTGAGGGAATCCTGTTTCTGTAAAAGTCTTAAAAGGCTTTTCTACCTTTAATCCCATCATTTCCCAGTGACCAGTCATGGTATCTTTTCCGTTAGAAACTTCTTTTAAGCTAGCTGTAGTACCCAACTGACAGTTATGAGGATGAATACCTTTAAAATCTCCAAGATTTCCTAATCCAAGACCTTCCATATTGCTGACATGCAAACCGCCTTTTGCTTCACAGATATGTCCAATTGTATTGGCACCTTTATCTCCAAATCTTTCAGCATCTTCTGCATTGCCAATACCCATAGAGTCACAAACAATGACAAATATTCTTTTGTATGGTTTCATATTATTCTCCTTCTTTCTTCCTATCTGGAAAAAATCTTTCATAGTCATTTTGTATTTTTTTATTATTAACATGTGTATAAATCGTTGTTGTAGAAATATCACTATGTCCTAATAATTCCTGGATGCTACGAAGATCAGCATGTCCTTCAAGCATCGTTGTGGCATAAGTATGTCTTAACTTATGGGGAGTAAAATGCGCTTTTACTCCTGCTTTTTTAGCATATTTATTTAATATCTGATAGAAGTTCTCTCTCGTGACAGGTTTCCCTCTTTGCGTTAAAAATAAAAGATTCATACCTTCCTTATTAAAAGACCTTCTAGCTTCATACATGTAATCCTTGATAATATCACAAGTCATATCGTCAATTGGAATCAATCGTTCTTTATCCCCTTTTCCTCTAACAAGAATGTTTCTTGCATGAAGATTGATCTGCTTTACTGTCAGATTAACCATTTCACTTACACGCATGCCCGAATTCAGCAATAAAGTAATCATGCAGTAATCTCTTTGTCCAACCATCTTATTACGATCAATACAGGATAACAGCTTGCTTGCTTCATTGAGTGACACAGTCTGGGGCAAAGTTCTTCGCTGTTTAGGAAGATCAAATTGTTCCATGATGTTATGGTCAATGACCTTTTCTTTTAAAAGAAATAAAAAGTATTGTCTTAATGAAATAATCTTTCTTTGTATAGATGTCGTTGCATAATGATCATCAAGAAAACAAAGATATTCATTAATATCATCAGCATCAATATCTTTGTTATGTGATTTACGGACATGAACAAAGAAATCATCTAGATCTCTAAGATAGTTTTCAACAGTATTCTTGCTTAATCCTTTTTCTACTATCAAATACATTTTATAGTCTTTCAAAGTATCTTGTATTTCCATGTAATCACCTTATTCATTATATCACGAAGATGTCTTTTTTAATAGTGAACTTGCTTTCATCAAATGCGTATTGTTATTCTTGTTAAGCTGTTTAATAATATCATCAACTTGAACTTCTCTGCTTTCACGATCTGATTTTATTTCAGTGAAGAAAGAAAGCTGCTCATTGATCTGACCTTCTTTTTTTAGATTATTGATAGATAACCCAATAAGGCGAATAGGCTTATAGTCATAATGTTTTCTTAATAACATCATGGCATAGCTGTAGATTTCTTCATAACTGTTTGTATAATGATCAATGTTCATCTGCCTATTGATTGATTTAAAATTACTATATTTTAAAGTAATGACAATCGTGTTTGTCAGCAGTCTGCTTTTGATGGCACGCTGATGTACAGTCATTGCCAATGGTCTAAACTCTTCTTCTAGTGAAGAAAGATCATTAATATCATTTAAAAATGTTGTTGAATTGCTGATGGATTTCAAATCATAGTCTTCATAGATGACCTTAGAATCATCTTTTCCATTTGCTTTATAATAATAAAGAAGAGCATGTCTTCCAAGAATGCTTCTTAATGTCTGATAATTATCATAGTTGGCAACATCGCCAATAGTTTGTATGCCAGCTTCTTTTAGATAAGGCGCTGTTTTTTTGCCAATACCAAACATCTCATCAACTGGCAGTGGCCAGAGCTTTTCTCTAATATTTGATTTTGTCAGCATCACAATGCCCAATGGTTTTTTCATGTCACTTGCCATCTTTGATAAAAACTTGTTTGGTGAAATACCAATAGAACAAGGCAAGTGAATCTGTCTTAAAACTTTATTTTGAATTTCTAATGCTAAATCAGCCGGATGAATATGATGCGTTGTAATGTAGTCGCTCATATCAATATATCCTTCATCAATGCTCGCAATTTCCAATTTTTGACTATAGCTCAATAGAATATTAAAGAACTGATGGGATAGCTTTTTATATAGATCATAATGTGGCTCTACAATGATAAGATGTTTACATTTTCTTTTTGCTTCATAGACCGGCATGGCAGAATGAATCCCATAGGCACGTGCTTCATAAGAGGCTGTTGAGCATACACTTCTTTTGCTGTCATGAGCAATGACAATGGGTTTATTAGCTAATTCCGGATGACGCGATATTTCTGCATTGGCAAAGAAAGCATTGAGATCTATATGAAATATGACTCGCATAAAAACTCCTCCTAAAAAAGCATATAGGATCACTATATGCTTATCTCTTTAATAATGTACGCGCATTATCCAACGCTTCTTTTGTAATATGATCACCAGAAAGCATTGTCGCAATTTCATTGATACGTTCTTCTTCATCAAGAAGTTTCGTATTTGAATAAGTCTGTCCATCTTTATCCTGTTTAAGAATAGAGAAATGATGGGATGCATGTACTGCAACCTGTGGAAGATGGGTAATACAGATAACCTGCTTTTCCTGTGCAAGCTGTTCCATCTTAGAGCCAATAGCATCAGCGACCTTGCCGCTAACACCGGTATCGACTTCATCAAATATGATAGTATCTAGTGACGAATGTTTTAATGTGATTGTCTTGATGGCAAGCATCAGCCTTGAAAGCTCCCCTCCACTCGCTGATTCATTAAGTGGAGCAAATGACTGTCCGGTGTTCATTCTGATCATAAAGATGACATCATAGCCGCCAGCTTTAGTGTATGCTGCTTTTTCAAAGTGTACTTTGAAAGCTGCATGAGGAAGATAAAGATCATCAAGTTCCTTCTTGATATCCTTTTCAAATTGTTTCGCAGCTTGCTGACGCATATTTTGAAGAAGCATTGCATCTTCTTCTACTTTCTTTTTAGCACTCTTTAATGACTGTTTTAATTTCATCAAGACATCATCTCTATTTTTAGCAGTATCAATCTTTTGTTTTAAAGTATCTCTTGCTTCATAGATATCATCTAGACTATAGCCATATTTGTTTTTAAGTCTAGATATTTCATAGAGTTCTTCTTGTACTTCATTAAAACGATATTCATCAAATTCATAACGTCCAAAGGTATCAATGATGTGATTATGTACATCCATTAATGAATAGTAAAGATTATAGAGGTTATTATAATCTTCTTCATATTCATCCATATCCTTGATTTCATCTAATTCATGTAATGTTGCGTCAATCTTTTCAAATGCACCATCTGATGAAGAAAGCAGCTGATCAATTGCATGAACATGTGTATGAAGCTGCTCATAGTTCTTTAAGATGTCAGCTTCATTTTCTAGTTCCTGTAAGGACTCTTCAGTATAGGAGAAATCTTTGATTTCATTATACTGTTTTTCATAATATTCAATCTGTTCATCACTGAATTCTTCTTCTTCAATTCTTCTGATTTCTTTTTCAATAGACTTCATTTCTTTATAAGAATGCAAATACTGCTCTTTTAAAGGAAGAATGTCCTTGCCGATATATTCATCTAGAAGAACGATATGATTTTTCAAGGAAAATAATGATTGCGTCTCAAACTGTGAATGAATATGCAACAAGTAAGGTGCAAGCATCTTAAGTGCTGCATTAGTAAGTGGGCGATAGTTCATCTTGATAGTAGATTTACCCTGAGAAGAAATCTCTTTTGTAATGATGATTTCATCATCTACATCCATGCCAAGTTCTGATAAAACATTTGCGATCTTCTCATTGTCAGTTAGAGAAAACACACCTTCGATTATCGCCTTGTTTTCCCCTTTTCTCACTAATGATGCAGAAGAACGATTTCCACATAATTGTCCTAGTGCATCTACAATGATTGATTTACCTGCACCTGTTTCACCTGTCAGTACAGACATGTGATCATCGAAGTCTATTGAGACTTTATCAATAATCACAAATGACTGTATATAAAGACTTTTTAGCATGAATGTCACCTCTTTCTAGAAATGATTATGAGCCTGATCAACAATCTCATCAATGTCTATTTTAGCATTTTCTTTATTGTCGAAGAGGAAATATCCTAAAAATTCGATATTGCCTTCTCCTCCAGTAATTGGAGAATATGTTAAACCTTGTATAGAGAATCCTGATTCATTGGCATAAGAAATGACATTTTCAATGACTTTCTTATGAACTTCTGGATCTCTGATGATACCATGTTTACCAACTTCTTCCCTTCCTGCTTCAAACTGCGGTTTGATCAATGCAGCAACTTGACCATTTTCTACAATCAAGTCAGCTAAAGCCTTGAAGATATGTGAAAGAGAAATAAACGAAACATCAATGCTGGCAAACTGAATATCTCCTCTTTTAAAATCTTCTTTTTTTGCATAGCGGAAATTATATTTTTCCATGACTTCTACACGTTCATCATTTCTTAATTTCCATACTAGCTGATTAGTTCCTACATCAACCGCATAAACCATCTTAGCGCCATTCTGTAAGGCACAGTCAGTAAAGCCACCAGTAGAGGAACCGATGTCTATCATAATCTTATCATGAAGATCAATAGGAAAACACTGTAATGCTTTCTCTAATTTCAATCCTCCACGAGAAACGTACTTTAGTTTTTCACCTTTGATAGCTAATTTTGTATCACGTGGAATCTTCATGCCAGGCTTATCTAGACGATCGTGTTCGTCGTGAACAAGACCGGCCATAATCGCTCTTTTTGCTTTTTCACGTGATTCAAATAATCCTTGTTCTACACAAAGAATATCAACTCTCTCTTTTTTCATTATTTAACTCCTGAATACGTAATTCGACATCATCCATGGATAGCTTTTCTTGCTTAAGAAGATTTTCAATATCTCCATGAGTCACATAATGTTCACCAATGCCCATAAGAGAAATATTTACATTCAGATGATGTTTAGCATAATGTAAAACAATTGCACTTCCCAATGAACTATTTACCATGCATGTTTCATACACAATAATATTCTTATCTACAATAGAATTGAGCATCTCTTCATCCATTGGATTAATAAAACGTGCATTGATCAGATCACAAGATAGATTGTGAGATCTGATTCTTTCTTCAATTTCATTGACATGATCACCATAAGTAATAACGACAGTTTTGGCATCACTATGAATGCGATATTCCCATGATCCAATTTCAAGACGTTCATCATTATGCAATGAAGTCTTAGAAATACTGTTTTTAGAATAACGAATAACATAGGGATGATCATGATTATAGTAAGCTGTATTAATCATAGCTTCAGCTTCTTTTTGAGAAGAAGGAGCCATCAATATAAGATTTGGAATACCTCTCATAAAGCTAATATCAAATACCCCATGATGAGTAGAGCCATCGCTTCCTACTAAATCAGAACGATCGATGCCAATAAGACATGGAAGATCCATTCTTGCTACATCATGATTAAGCTGATCATAAGCGCGTTGTGCGAATGATGAATATATACTTAAGAATGGGAATTTCCCTCCAACAGATAATCCTGCTAAAAATGTCATAGCATGCTCTTCAGCAATACCGACATCAAAGCTACGATTTGGATAGGACTTAAAGATATGATTTAATTGACTGCCACTAATCATCGCAGGGGTAATGACACATATGTCATCATGTTTACCCATCATATATTCGATATGATTAGCAATCGCTTCACTCCATTTTTGTGAGTGAGTGTTTGTTTTATTTAAAATGCCCTTCTTTAAATCAAAAGGAGGAACACCGTGATAAAGCCCTATTTTATCCTGTTCAGCACGAGGATAGCCTTTTCCTTTTATAGTTTTAACATGAAGAATAACACTATGATCCAGCTTCTTCGCAGTTGTTAAGGCATTAATCAATTCTCCCATATCATGCCCATCGACAGGTCCAAGGTAATCAATGCCAAACTGCTGGAACAAGGAATCAATCATGACTCTATGTTTGATTTTATCTTTAACTTTTTTTGTAGCTTTATAAATTTCCTTACCAGTCTTTGTTTTCATCATAAACTGCGTATAATTATCTTTTACTTCATTATACTGCTTTGAAACACGAATATCTGATAAGGCTTTAGAAAGACCACCGACATTTTTTGATATAGACATATCATTATCATTTAAGATAACGATAACTTTCGTATTAGAACTTCCTAAATAGTTTAATGCTTCTAAAGATTCACCACTTAATATAGCAGCATCTCCAATGATCGCAATAACCTGAAAATCTTCTTTGTTGAGATCTCTTGCTATCGCAATACCAGTAGCACCTGAAATAGAAGTAGATGAATGTCCTGCTTCCCATGGATCATGTTCACTTTCATGGCGACGCTGGAATCCACTTAATCCATTATATTGTCTTAATGTAGAAAAATCCTTAGCTCTTCCTGTTAATATTTTATGTACATAAGATTGATGTCCTACATCAAAGATAAATTTATCTTTAGGAGAATCAAAAACATAATGCAAAGCGACAGTTAAATCAGTAATACCCAAATTACTAGAAAAATGCCCTCCTGTTTTTGAGACATTTTCCATAATAAAAGTACGTATATCTTGAGATAGATGCTCTAGCTCATTGATACTTAACTGCTTAATCTGTTTTGGATTGTCTATCTCTTTGATATTCATTTATTTCACTCTTTTCATAACTTTTTCAATAATCTCAATCATTAGTCCATGATTAAGTGTTAAAGCATATATCTTCTCTAGACAGGATTTAAATAGCTTATTGGCATAATCCTGTGACTGTTCAATTCCAAGTAGAGTGACATATGTTGATTTGTGATTATCAATATCACTACCTACTGGCTTTCCTAATGTTTCTGTATCACTTGTCACATCAAGAATATCATCCTGAATCTGGAAAGCTAAACCAATGGTAAAACCTAAATCTTTTAGTGCTGGCACTTCGTTTTTGTTGGCAATAAGTCCAGCTAGAATTAGTGGTGCACTAAGGAGACATCCAGTTTTATAATGATGAACATCTTCAAGCTCTTTTAAATTTGCCTGATGATCTTCAAAATAAATATCCTGCTGCTGACCATAGATCATCCCATTAACACCAGAATGATCATATAGAACTTTCATCATATCTACTTTTAATGACGAATCAATATCCATATTTAATATGACATTCATGCTTTCATTTAATAAGCCATCACCGGCTAAAATAGCAGTGGCTTCATCAAATTGAATATGACAAGTTGGTCTTCCTCTACGTAAATCATCATTATCCATGCCAGGAAGATCATCATGAATCAATGAGTAAGTATGAATCATCTCAATTGCACAGGCAACATCAATGTAGTCATGATAATCTACACCGTAGCTTTTTAACGTATAACAAAATAACAATGGTCTTAAACGTTTACCACCAGCCATCAATGAATAAGTCATTGCCTCTTTCACATTGCCATCTTTTAATGAGGACATAACTTCTGTTAATCGTTCATTGATTTCATTGATTATTGTATCCATATTATTCACCTTCATAGTCTTTTAATTGCTGATCTTCATAGATCTTAGTGACTTGATTTTCAATTGATTTTAGTTTCGCATCGCAATAGCTTGCAAGCTCTACTCCTTCTTGATAAAGAGCTATGCTGTCATCTAAGGATACTTTATTATTTTCAAGCAAATTGATGATTTCATCAAGTCTAGCCATTGCTCCTTCATATGTTTTCTTTTCCATGTCTTTCACCTACTTTATTTCCGCTTCCACATGACCATCTTTTAATGTCAGTTCAACCTTGTCTCCTTTAGAAAGCATATTGACTGAATCTACAAGCTTATCATCTTTTTTTACAAGAGCATATCCCCTTGCAAGAGTCTTTAAAGGACTCACAAGATCAAGCTTTTCAACTTTCTTCATATAAGAAAATTGTTCTTTGGCCATTGTCTGGTTCATGAGATAGCTTAGTGTCTGTAATTTTTTCTTGATGATTGATTGATGTGAAATCATAAATTTATCATGGAAAGCATCAAGTTTATTTTTATATTGCATCATCTTTAATAGATCATTTTCAATAAGACGATGTGGATCCTTAAAGAAATAATGACTTCTTAAATGATTAAGATGCTGACGTTCAATTTCAAGACGTCTTGTTAATAGCGTCTGTAGCTGTACTTTCTTATGTACTACACTTTCTGTAAGTTCATCGACATGCGGTGTCGCAGCGACAGCTGCAGCCGTAGGCGTAGCACAACGCAAGTCACTGACAAAATCGACAAGCGTAAAGTCTGTTTCATGCCCAACACCAGTTATGATTGGTGTCTTAAGTTCATAGATGCAGCGCACTAATGCTTCTTCATTGAAGTTCCACAGATCTTCAATGCTGCCACCTCCACGTACGAGCAGTATTGTTGAGAAGTTGAGCTGATCAATGCCTTTTAATGTTTCTATGATTTTAATAAATGCCCCTTTTCCTTGTACAGGAATAGGGAAAATGATTATTCTTGCTGCGGGAAAACGTCCCTTTATTGTTCTAAGTACATCCTGTAAGGCTGCTCCCTGCTTAGCAGAAAGGACTGCAATCCTTTGAGGGATAGTAGGAATTGGTTTTTTATGTTCTTCATTAAAAAGGCCTTCACTTGAGAGCTTCTTCTTAAGTTCTTCAAATTGAATAAAAAGGTTTCCTAATCCATCACGTGACATTTCACGAATATAGAGCTGATATTGTCCTGTCTTTTCATAGACAGATACATATCCTCTTACAAGTACTTTATCCCCGTTATTGGCATGAAACGCCATCCTTTTTGCATTAGAAGCAAACATGATGGCGTTTACACTTGCATTTTCATCTTTCAATGTAAAATACATATGTCCGCTTGGATGTGGTCGATAATTAGAGATTTCTCCTTTAATCATAACATCCTGCAGCTGATAATCACTATCCATTCTTGCTTTAATATATTTATTGAGGGCAAAGACGGATAAATATTTTTCGTCCATTAACTTACGACCTTATGTAAGATCCCATTGATGAATTTGTAAGAACCTTCATCACAGAAAGATTTTGCATTGATGACAGCTTCGTTGATGACAACTCTTTCATCAGTTTCAGTATCAAGGATTTCAGCAGTAGCTACTAGTAAAATAGCCTGTTCCATTTTGCTTAGACGATCAAAAGTCCAACCTCTCTTTAAATACTTTTCAATAAGTTTGATATATGATTCTTTATTTTTTAATACAATATCAATAAGAGATTCACAGAATGTCATGGCTGATAACCCTTCTTTTAGTACATCATCATGTTTTACATAATTCATGATATCCTGTTTATCAGCACCAACTGCTAAATTCTGATATATACCAATAATTGCTTTTTCTCTTGCAACTTGTCTAACTGTTTTTTTCATATTTTCAAAGACCTCCGTAAACATTGATATTCTATCATAGTCTTATAAAAAAAGGAATGAAAGATAAAAAAGAAAAGCAAGAAAATGACTCGCTTTTCTTAGAATTCAATATTAACAACTACAATATCAATTGTTTTTACACTTACGTTTGTATAATTCTTAATTGATGATGCAATTTTTCTCTGAATTTCTTTAGTTTTTTCAGAGACATTTGTGCCATATTTTACACTGATATGAACTGTAATATAAACTTCATTATGATCAATACGACAGCTGACAAGATTTTTTGTTCCTGAAATTGAAAAGCCCTTTGTCTTATCCAAGCTTACATCTGGATCTTCTTCAAAGACCTGTTTAACAATGATATCGAAGACCTGTACGCTCATCATGATATCGCCATTAATTGGACTTTCCTTGTATGTGTAATATTCGATATTAGCCATATGATATACCTCTCTTTACCTTTTTATTGTATAAGAAAATGAAACTGATTACAAGACTCTTTAATGATACAAAAAAAGAGCTTATGATTAAGCTCTTCCTACATATTTACCGTCAGTTGTGTTAACAATAACAGTTTCACCTTCACTGATGAATAAAGGAACTCTGATAGAGAATCCAGTTTCAATTACAGCGTTCTTAGTAGCACCTGTTGCAGTATCACCTTTAACTGCAGGTTCTGCTTCAATGATCTTGAATGGAACATTGACTGGTAAAGCTACACCTAATACTTCACCTTCGAACTGAGTAATTTCAACTTCATCAGATTCTTTCATGAAGTTCATTTCCCAAGTTAAGTTTTCAGATGAAATTTCAATCTGATCATATGTTTCAGTATCCATGAATACTAACATGCCACCATTGTCATATAAGTACTGCATTTTTCTCTTTTCGATATGTGCTCTTGCAACTTTTTCACTGTTACCGAAAGTAGTTTCAGTAGTTGTTCCAGTTCTCATATTCTTCATTTTAACACGAATATTTGCAGCTGCTCTTGCAGTCTTGTTATGAGAGTATTCTAATACTACAAATAAATTTCCGTCAAGCTGGAAAGTCATTCCAGGTCTTAAATCACCAACATTAATCATCGTAATGATCTCCTTTCAAGTTTTTACCGTAGACATTATAGCAAAATAATGCCTTAATGTAAAAGCCTTATTCAAGAAAGATGAAGAATATAATCAATTAGGCCTTATACTTCAGTTTTCTTACTCTTTGATCATCCACATAGATTTCAAGATAAAGCGAGTATTGACCTGATTTAAGCTTAATCTGTGATTCAATGAGATAGTAATCTCCCATATTATCAACTGTATAATGAATAGATTCTTCATTATTTCGTATTGTTCCAGATAAAAGCATATCTGTAGCCATTGTTTTCTTAAAGAAATAAACAAGTTCAATTTCTACTAATCTTCTTTGATTTAAAATCTTTTCTTGTCCATAAAGAAGAATCGTACTACGAACAATCATTGATATGGAAAGAATAAAATGTAGCAGTACTAAAAAGATGATCAATACAATCTGTAGAATACTGCCATTGTTGTTGCGTAGTTTCTTCATCGCTTTTCTCTCCATGATACAAGTTGCCGATAAGATAAGTATAAGAATGATGATTTCTTTCTAGTCCTAAATAGATATAGTTGTTTTTAACATAGAAGTTAGCACAATCAATATTGGTAATCAGTGTTTCATAGCCCGGTCTTTTTACAAGTCGATGATTGTCATATTCGATGATGTTTTTCTCTTTATCTTCATCTTCATAGATCAGCTGATCATTTACTTCTTTAATATCCCCTGCAAGCAGGTACTCACTCACCTGTTTTACACCAATGGAAATATCAAAGTCATGATCAGCTTTCTTTATTTTTACAAGATGCAAGATGGAAGTCATATTGACGACTATCAATAATGTTATTGATAAAGAAAGGAGCACTTCGATTAACGTAAATCCTCTACGAGATCTGATTTTGGATCATCTCCCCTGCTTTTTAATTCAATTTTCTGATTTTCTTTCCTGTTTTCTTTGATCTTATACATACTTCTATTTTGAATGGTCAATAATGACACAAAGAAGATAATCAAAGTAACATAGATAGAAAAAGCAAACAATGCTTCAATAAGTGTCATTCCCCTATTGTTCTTCCACATAAAAAGTACCTGATCCTAATTGAAAAATAAAATCATAGCGCTTATGAGGCGTTTCTAGCTTTATGGTTTTGGCATGCTTGATTCTTCCGGTATTATTGTAGCTGAAATGATGACATGCTAAAAAGCGATAGCCCTGTCCTAAATGAATTTCACGGTTCATATGTTCACTATAGATATGCAGTGATTTATCTGAAACATCTACATCGGTGGTTTCTTTTTTTGTGCTTGCATGCATCCTCGCGTAGGTAAGTACATTGACAATCAAGTTCAGCTCTTCATCATCGCTTACCTTTGGAAGTCGACAAGTAAAGCCAAATGCTGATAGGATTAGTATTACTGATAAACTCAGCAGCATTTCTACAAGGGTAAACCCTTTTCTATTTAACATAGGCCTGTCCATCACTTATATAGATTGATTTGCCATTAGGACAAGTCGCCTGTTTTTCTGTTAGATAAGGCTTGCTGCCAGATGTCAATTGACTGATGCTTGTTGGCAACTGTTCATGTTCTATTTCATATAAGATAATCTGCGAGTTGACAACTTCGATCTGTGCCTTGCAGCTCTTATTTTTAACAATATCATTTTTGCTTGTTACATAAGGTATAACCAGCAATAAGATAACAAGGATTATCGATAAACAAAAAATCAGTTCAATAAGTGTAAAGCCCATATTTCTTTTCATAAAAGCTTCCTCCTTTAAAGATCTCCAATTATATTCATAAGTGGCAATACAGCCGCAAGATAGATTGAAATCACAAATATCGCAACGAAACTATAGACTGCTGGAACAACAATTTTGACCATTTTATTGATACGTACATGAACCCATTCCAAAGTTAAATCTATATACCCCTGCAGTGATTTTACATCTTGAGGACTCTGTAAAAAAAGCTTATACATAAGTATAAACAGTGGATCAAAATATTCGAGATTGTACATTCCTTCTTCAAACGATAGACCATTGTTCATTTTCGTATAAATTTCATAGATCATAATCTTAATATCACTGTGATTCATCTTCTCATTAAGCAATTTCATAATTGAATGTGCATCAATATGATCCTTTAATAACTCATTAAAATACACCGCAAACTTTAATGTAAAATACTTCTGCAAAAGAACCTTGATGCCTTTGACTTTAAGATACTTTTCAATGATCAGATACTTCTTATTCTTCAAGGCATAAAGAAGATAAAGAAACAGAAACGTTATCACAATAAATGAAACTATAAATAGAATAGGAATCATTTTCATGATATAGATCATTACAATTAACAAGAAAGGACGTTCAACTGAAAAAGAATCAAAAAGCATTGATACTTTTGGAAACAGAATAGTTGTCGCAAAGATAGAAAAACCAATCATAAATACAATTAACATCAATGGATAAGTCATATCCTTGCGTAGCTGCTTCTTTATTTCTTTTACATGATCACAAATATCAAGACTGTTCTTAATTGCTAAAGCAAGAGTAAAACGTTCTGAGAAGAAGTCAAAGAATTCAAGAAACAGTGTAGGCAGTGGTGCTTCCATAATAATCTCTTTGACATCCATTCCTATTTTCATTTGATCTATCATTGTATCTACATAAGGAAAACGTGTGATATCCTCACAGATCAGTAAGGTTTCTTCTAGTCCATAACCCTGTTTTAATAACATATAAAAGGTTCTTAAAAAGAAATAATCTTTATCCATTCAGTTCTTCCTCAAAAAGATAACGATCATAATGTTTCTTATTAACAAGCATCAAAGCATTCTCTTTGAAAGTATGATAGTTTACTTCACGATTATGAAGAAAGACATCTATTTCTTTTTTCGTTAATATCTCTGGTAAAAGAATGACCTTGTGCTGTTTTTCATCATATTTGATTTTTTGAGAAGCAATACCAATCAGAATATCCTGCAGGTCTGAAAGACTCACTTTCATATTTAATAATCGCTTAATGACAAGCAATGCGGATGAAGCGTGGATTGTACTTAATACAAGATGTCCCGTTAATGCGCATGTCACTGCTAATGCAGCAGTCTTTTCATCACGAATTTCTCCAATCATGATAACATCAGGATCATGTCTTAATATTTGTCTTAGTGTATCAAAGTACGTAATGCCTAATGATTCATTAATTTGAATCTGTAGACAGTGATCCTTGATCATTTCAATAGGATCTTCAAGCGTAATGACATTTTTTCCACCCATTTCAATAATACGATCAAGAAGTGCATAAAGCGTTGTCGATTTCCCGCTTCCAGTAGCTCCACTTACAAGAAATAGACCAGATTGCTTATGACATATTTCATTGAGAAATCTTGAATAATCTCCTACTTCTGATAATTCATTGATTGTTATTTTTTCATGATTATTCAATATTCTTATAACTATGCTTTCAAAATCAATGCCTGGAAGATAAGAAACACGAAGAAAGTAGATATGATCACTAATATAATAATTAAAAGAACCTGTCTGAGGCATCAGACGATAGTTTACGTTGATAAAGGACTTATATTTTATATAATTCATGATCCTTTCTCCTAATTGTTTATCATAAGTCTGATAGTGCCTTAACTGTCCATAAATACGATAATAAATCGCTAAGTCTTTCTTTAATTTCATATGAATATCTGTTGCTTCATTTTTCAATGCCTTATAGATCAGAGTTTCAAATAATTCATCCATAAAATCATCTCCTATTATTATATTCTTGATAATGGATTTTTTTTCTCATAAAAAATAAAAACAATTCAGATTTTTTTGAATTGTTTTATCAGTAGATAGTAATGTAATTCTCTAAATAAAAATGGATATAACCCCTTTTCATTTGGAGCTATAGCAAGTAATACAATAGATAAGATATGTAGAGGAACTGATGAATTCCCAAAAAAGCATGCTCAAGCTATAGTTAAAAACTTAAGATCCCCTCTAGCTTTTGCAGACTTGTTGAATGAGCATATTAATGATGATCGTTTAGACGATTTAGTAGCACAGTTGAATATAATAGAAAATAAACTAATAGATCCCATGCTTGCATTTAATTATCTACAAGATTGGTTCATTTCATTTCTAAAGAATCGTGCTCTTATTAATTCTCAAAATCAAACCCTCGTAAATATTGTAAAAATACGTGAAGTCTCTGAGTATAATGGAATGATTTATGTAGATGGAAAAGAATTAAAAATTTCTAAAGATTTATCTAGCCAAGAGGTTGATACTGATATGCTTCCATATAAACATGAACTATTAAGAGCGTACGGAGATGCAGAAAATACAACTGTCAAAACTGAAAGTGAACTTAATAATATACCTGAAATGTATTTGATGGATTACAAAGAGCAAAGACATAATTTTTTAAATGCTGAATATGTACGAAGATCTTTCAGAGAAATATTTGTTGATGCTGATGCAAACTTCGATATTTTGAAGAATGAGCTTATTAAAAACCTTAATAAAGTAAGAGGACCTTTTGAAAATGGATACGATAAGGAGTGCAAAGTTTTAGATAGAGCAACATTAGCACCGCTTGATAAATCACTATTATTTAAAAAAAACAAATCTTATTGGTTATGACGAACGCTTAGGTCTCTGTCATATGTTAGTTAACGATGGAAAGTTAAAATGGGTAGAAGAACATGAGTAACGTACTTTTTAATATGCCTTTTGAATATGCAATGCGACTTTTAATGATATTAGGAGCAGATTATCAATCTGAATTCAGTTCATCAAGACTAGCTTCACTGGATTTTATGATTACATATTCCAAGTATTTTAAAATAAATGAAATAAATTTGCACCCGGATAGTCAATACAAGTTTAGTGAGTATGCTGCAAGATTACAAATTCTCTCTTCAGCAATTAATTATCTCGTTGTAAATAACTTAATTAATGTTCAAGATTCACAAGAAGGTTTTCTATATAAAATTAATGAAAGAGGATTAACAATATATTTCCAAGTTGAATCCGAATACTATGATACCTATGCTCTTATTGCATCGGATACTATTGAAAAAATGAAACGCTTTACTAATCAATTACTTGTCGAACACATCAGAGAGCGAAGATACGGAAGGTAACAATGATGAGTTTTTATTTTAAAAAATTAACTATTTCAGGTATAGGAAAGCCTGAGCCTGTTATTGAATTTAATGAAAATTTGAATATCATCCATGGTCGATCAAATACAGGTAAAACTAGAATGTTAAAATGCCTAGATTATGTAATGGAATCTAAGGACTTTCCTCTAGATGAAAGATTGGGATATAACACTATAACAGTTGATGTTTGTACATCTACCAATGAAATAATTACATTTATGCGCATCGACACTGATAACCTTATAAATCATAGAAATGAAGGACAAGTCATTATTGTTGAAAATACTAAAAATTTACCAACTTTAAATTACGATCAAGAAGGTATAAATATTCTCTCTTTTACACATGACAAAGAAAAAGGTCGTTATGGATTACTCCCAGACGTATTTGAAGATTAAATTTGCAAAAAAAGCTCTCCAAACACTGAATCGTCAGTGCTTAGAGAGCTTTTTATATTATTATTTTCTTACATATCCACGTGATTCTTCTTCAAGACGTGTTCTTAAATTATCTAAAATTTCCCCATTATATGAGAAACACGCTGGGCCCTGTACTGGAGAATTAATACCTTTTAAACTTCTTAACTCCTGTGCTAAAGCAGACAGTGAAGTTGTTTTGCCTTTCCACTCGATATGACGATCATCAACAACCTCAGGTGTTATTGAAGGGTCATCGATATAGACAACCTTTTCTCCTGGTTTAATATTTACAAGACTAAATCTAAATGGAGCACGCTTTGATTCTTTTTTAGCTTCTTCTGCTTTTTCTTCATCTTGAATCTCAGTAGCTGTTGGATTTACCAAATGTAATCTATCCTCAGTACCACTTATTTCAGCTATAGCTTGTAAAATAAGATATGCCTTCTCTTTTGTCATTTCGTAGAACTCTTTAGTACGTTTCTTACCATCGAAAGTTTCTATGGTTCTTAGATCAGGATCCAGAGTATCTATTAACATATGAAGTTTTTTATCTGTTAATTTATGCGTAACTTCATATACGGCGTATGCTCTAAATGCATATGGAACAGAAGCTGAACGATTTAATTGTTTTAAACGCTGATTAACATTCTTAGCGTATCCAATCTTCACATACTCAGGGAAAGATGGATTTGTAAGAATATAGATATAACCAACACTCTCTTCTTTATTTGTCATTAATATTCTCCAATACTCATATTAATATACATCATTAACGTACATAACATTATCAGTCCAAAGCTCGCACTGACTGATTACAGTTTCTAAAGCATCCTTTGTTTCTTCAGGGGGATAGTCATATTTCTTTAGTAATCGTTTAATCATTCGTCGCATTTGAGCTCTAGCTGACTTTTTCTTTTGCCAATCTATAGTTTGATTCTTTCTTAATGTTTCCGTAAACTTTTGTTCATTCATATTAAATATTCATAGCAATTTTTGCAGCATCAATTGGTGAAGAATAGAACATAGGCTGTACTGATTTACGAATATTCTCAGGTATATTTTTCATATCAATTACAGCTGATCTAGGAAGCAATAGTTTCGTAGCGCCAGCATTAGCACATGTTCTAAAGATTTCCTCGAGATCCTTCAATTCATCAAGTGTACCCGATAATTTAATATCTCCGACAATCACAAGAGATTCAGTTACAGATATTCTTATTGCTGCAGAGCACAATCCTACAAATTCAGCTACTGACACCTGTGAACTTAACCCTTTATTTTGTAAATCAGCATAATATAAAAGATAATCTTTATTACTATATGATTCCCAATCAGCAACTTTTTTAGAATTATTCTGGAAGTACATCCATGCTGATTCAATAGATTCTCGAACAGCTTTAGTTGTAACACCTTGTTTTTCAAATCTACCACTACCACGTATAGCTTTGTTTTCTAATCTATATACACACATTTCACCCGATGATTGACTTCTTCCCATTGTAAACACATGACCAAATGGAAGTGTTGCATTAGTTATTAGATCACCAGATTTTTGCTCTGGAACTGAAACAACATATTCTTTATGTTCATCATCATAATAACCTAAGTTAACATCAGCAAATTCATTTCCAGCAATTAGCTTAAGCTGTTCTTTTACTCGTCTTCTTCCTTCAATTGCATAATCAAGAAGAATCTTTGTTTCTTCTTTGTTAATAATCCCATTAGGGAACAACACTTTACATAATCCTGAAAATGTTTTTCTAACCGCATCTTCATCACGTTTATTGAAGTCTCTGTTTAGATGATAATAATTATCTAGTAATGCAGTAAAATCTTGTTTTCGCATTTCTTTACAGAACTCTGATAAGCAGTCAGTTATTAAGCCATAATGCTTTGTGATAATATCCGATCGCATTTTTGGTACTTCCCATCCAGGCAAGTAATAATGCATACGGTCAAAGAATGCTGTATCCTTATTGAACTCTGGAGGAAATGGTTCAAATAAATTACTTCTTTTAAGTAAATTCGAAACAGAATCATTAATATTTCCTACGTATACCATAGAAGCATCTGCATTTATCTCCTCTTTCCCACGCGCGAATGATCCTGAAGCCATGTAATCTTTTAAAATCTGAATTGCATTCTTATCCTTAAAATGCATACCTGCAACTTCATCAAAAGCAACAGTATCCCAATGTCCAACTAATCCAACTCTATGATTTGACAAGTTATAAAACAGGTTAGCCGTTGTAGTTTGACCACCGGACATAAGGATTGAGTATGGTGAAATTTCTTTGTAAACATGCGATTTGCCTGTCCCTCTAGGTCCTAATTCACAGAAATTATAATTACGTTCAACAAGTGGAACTAACCTTTCTATGAAATGAAACTTTTGTTTATTATCTAACTGATCAGGTTCATATCCTGACGATCTAAGAATTAGATCCATCCATTCTTGATAGTTAAAATATTTTCGTTTTGAAATTAAATCATCTAAATTTAACGATGGCATCTGTATTGGTTTTACACCTACAAGTTTAAACGGAGATTCACGCCTCTTTCGTTTACCTTCAAAATCTTCACCTTGTGGTACATATGCAATTTTTGCCATACACCACATACCACCAGTCAGAATTTTTGAATACTGTGTTACATAATCTGATGATAACTCTAAAGGAGAAAATTCTAAATTAGAGAATCTTGAATAGTATTTATCCACTGTTTCATCTAACCATCCAGTTAATTTGTCAATAACAGTATATTGTCCTCTTTCCCTAATTCTAGATTTAATTTTTTCTGATTCATCAGGTCTAACATAATTCTCAGTAAGAATTGTCTTAATCTTTTCAATTCCTGCTGCAATAACATCTTCATCATCTGATGAACAATACATTCCTAATAAATATTCAAGTACAAATGTAGGTACATTAGCACCTCTTTTAAGAAGACTCGTAAGATCCTTTCTTACAACTCTTCCTGGAAAATTTTGTATTAACGCTCTATCTAAATTATCCATTATTATCTCCTGTTAAAAATCAAAATCTGATGTAAATACAATATCGATTTTACACTTCTTTTCTTGTAGCACTTTACCATTATTCTTGTTTATAAGAACAATCTTGTAATCTTTTGTTTTATCGAATGTTGTCCCTGCTTTAAGTGTAAGTGTTACTTTACGATTAGCATCATTTGTATTAATTTCTTTGGTATCACTCATTGTAGAACCAAACTCATCTTTGATTGCTATTGTATAAATACAGTCATCTAAACTTGTATCAGTAATTGAATAATTAATCGTAAAGATACTATTAGTAATGAGTTTATGATCTTCTTCAATTTCTACTTTCTTCTTGTCATGATTATCATTCAACACTTCTGAAGTATTACTCATATCTTCTTTTTCTATGATTTTTGTCTGACGCATTGCTAAGATAGCCTGTATTTCTTCATCAGATAATGGGCCAAGTCCATTATCTTTAAATATGTTATCTGACTTATTTGTTTTTTCTGCATATAACTCTCTTAAACGCTGTATCTCTTTATTGATAGAATCCAAATAGAACTGAGAATCATTATATCCATGTAAAGCACTAAAGAGATCCTGTACTTTTAAGTAATCCTGAACAGTCCTTGATTTCTTATACATGTCTCTTGCTGTCTGATATTTCTTTTCTTTTCTATCTTTTATTGCATTCATAGAATCAATATGTTTTTTACATTGATTCATATACTTATAAGCATCTTTATATCCATCTAATTCTTTAAATGCGTAATATAATTTGTCATATATTTCTAATGTATTTGCATTAGTGTACTGATTAACGAGATATTCATATAAACCTATACGTTTATCATTGTTGTCTCTTAATACATTAATTTTCTTTCGAAGATCATTTACATTTGTATAAGATGATATTGACTCACAAACTATTAACGCTTCTTCAAACTTATGGGCATTAGCCAAATCAACTGCATGATTATATTCTTTAGAAATCATGCTCTTCTTCTTTTGTTCGTGAGCTACTATATATTGATATATGTCTTTATAACCACTTAATTCTTTAAGTAACAACAGATTATCATCCAGTTCCTTGATTGATACTGAATCTTCATAACGTTTTAACGCAACCTCATAAAGCTCCTTAAGATCATGTACACCTACAAGATTATATTTACGAAGCTTATTATTAACAGCTTTCTTGATATTCTCTTGATGTGCTTTTACCGACGCATAACCTTCAGCATTTAAAAATTCATCATATGCTAAGTTTAACGTATATAGAGTATTTCTTAATTCATGTTTTAAAGCGGATTCATAATAACTTTTACTTTGGTCAGCATTACTAAGCCCTTTTGAAGAATCTTTAATATGAAAATTATACTTAGTATCCTCTTTTTCAGAATCATATATTGACCATTTTCCATCAGTGCATGAATTTGCAACATCTAAATAGTCAGTCTGATGATTAAAGAAATCATTATAAATTTTTTCAGGATCTCCATCAATTGAACTTGTAAGTTCCATTGCAGTTTTATGTTTTTTAGTTCTCAAATACTTATATACTTCATTATTACAAATATTTGCGTTTTTCTGTGTATCTAAATCCGAATTTTCATATGCGTCAACGTTATCGTACAATTCCAATAATTCTTTATGGTTTTCATAAAACAAAAGAAAGGAATCATAATATTCTTTGATATGATCATAATATTTCATCTCTTCTCTATAATGATATATTGCTTTGATTATTTGATTATCCCCCACAAAACCATCATAGAAATCAACTTTCGGCTCAATTGAATACTCTAACTGAGATTCACTCAAGTTTGCTTTGAATTCTTCAGCCTCATTCATGATTGTGTGCGATACATTACCACGAATACAAAATCTTTTCGCTAATGTATTTTCATCATATCGAGATAAAAGATCATCTACACTTTCTACACCTTCATTACTCATCTCTTCAAACAATTTACTTGAAACACTCTTTAACTGTTCTAATGAAGTATCTTCTAAGATTTCGTCAATCTTATTGTCTTTGATAAATTGATATTCATAATCAAGGTCATCTTTTGCATTTTCCTTTGCAGTTGCAAGATATTTCTGTAGATCCTCTTTATCATATGTAAGAATATCAAAATATGACTCTCTGTCTCTCCTAACCACTTCTTTAACAGCTGGTTCTTTAGCTTTTATTTGACTTTTTTCTTTATCAGCTTCAAAGTTAAATGGCGAATTCTTTATATACCAATACTCACCAGTAATATTAGTTGCTAATTTTAAGTATTCATCAAGATGATCTTTAAAATCCAGATATATCTCCTGCATATTATTATTTGGATCATATGCGAGTATATGGGCATTTAACTTGAATTCCTCACTATGTAAATAATCAGTCACTTCGTCATTTACCTGTATAACGCGTTTTTTATCTTCGTCATTCAGTAAACTGAACTTCACGTCATCTTCATAGAATTCAACTTCGTTAATATGTTCCTTATAGTAATCAGAAAATACCTTATAGAAATCATTTAATGCATTTCCTTTTTCAATAAATTCCCTATATCCATAAATAGCTTCAATCATCCCATTATCATCAAAGAATCCATTTTCATAATCAACATTATAATCCATGAAATATTTCATGTTTGCATTCTTTAATTGATGAATTATAGAATTGTAAAATTCGAATAATTTCTTTGCATCTGAAAAACTAATATTACAAGAACGAGCCAAGTCATTCTCATTTTCATATTTCTTTAAATCATATAATGTGTAAACATTATTTTTAGAAAGTCTTGAAGTCACCTTAGCATCAGGAATAAATGGCTTAAGATCCATTCCCTTTAATGCTATACTAATCTTATCATCTTTAATGATATTAAAGATATCTAATACTGAATCTTCGCCTTGTAATTCTAAATCAGTTAACTGATTAGCCATGTCTGTTTTAGCATTTCTAAACTCTTGACAGATAGACGGTTTGACTCTTTCAAATTCATCTTCAAATATTGTATCTTTCCTTTCTAAGATTTTATGTAATGTTTCGATACCATCATTTAAAGGTACAAATAAAAGTATAAATAATATTAAGGGTGCAAAACTAACTTTGCTATAGGTAGTTAAAAAGATGTACGTAATGATGTACGTAATAAAGAAAATAAATATTAAATCTAGTAGCAACATAAACCATTTAAAACTACGGTCTTCTTTATTTGCATGAATATCATTTCTTATTTTTTTTCTATTCTCACCAAATATCATTCTCTTAATAAAAAAGAAATCTACTATACCAAACACAATATGCCATCCCATCGTCAACCCTAAAAAAGAAGATAATCCATTTTTGCTTTGAATGTTTGAAATATGTATTGAGTTATCATTACATATAGTAATCACCTTAGCAATCCATGCTTCCGTAATAAAAGATATTACCATAAAATATGACATCTTATTCAATGTTGATATACAAATTTTTTCTCGCTTTTCTTTATCTATAGAAAATAATTTAGAGAATTGGTCAACTGCAACACAAACAGGTAAATAACTTACAATTACAGTTACCATAAGTTCACTAGAAACATGTAAATTTCGATAGGCATTACCATAATCTAATAAAACTGGATTGATTCGATGATAGCATCCATCGAAAATTGCATACAAAATATAGACATCAATAGTCAAAATAATTAAATTTGCAAACTTACTTTTCATATACTTTCCCATATCTTCCATAAAAATTCTTGTATTATTATACAATATTTGGTACCGAAACACTATGCATATCTATTTCAAGATACAAAAAAAGAACAGATATCAGGGAACCAACCATCATCTCATTGCACAAAGGAACCAACAAAGTGCAATATAAGAGCGTCGCTGAGTCGGATAATCACTCAACAATCTTTATTATAAATATAAATTTAGTAAATATCTATTTTATGGATTATATAACAATAAATAAATTTCTTTAGGTTCATTTAAGTTTAAAAATAAAAACACAGCATATGGGAGTTTGCTGCGTTAAATAATGAGACTTATCTATGTTAATTGGGATATGGGAGTTGATAAGTCTCTAGAATGGTGGATCCCTGGGAATTGGGAACGTTAAAATTATAACTCTTTTTAATCTGCAAATGTAAGTATAAAGCTTTTATTTTGTATATACCTTATATGACACTGGTACTACTCTAAACTCATCATCTGTTAACGGTGTTTTGTAAATCTTCAATTTTGCTGTCTTCTTTTCTTTATTAAGATCGTACACACGATAAATATAATATTCTGAATCTGTTCTCTTTGAAGTTTCTAATTCATTAGATGATAAGTAAAAACCATCGATACGAAGTATGGTCCAATCACAATCAAGATGCCAAGAGACAGACTTGGACTTTTTGCGTCATCGCTGATTCCTGCATATGTGAGACGTACAGAAGGTACGGAAAGATCCGTCATCGACCTTTTTGACCTGGGACTCACAAACAGTGAGATCACTGAGGCAGTTGATAGAATGTTTGGCGCCAAGGTCTCAAAGGGTACTGTCTCTAACATCACAAACAGAATCATATCCAACATCGATTCATTCAAGAATCGTACTATGGCAAGCGAATATGCCGTAATCTATATTGATGCGACTATGATGCCTCTTAGACGTGATACGGTGCAGAAGGAAGCAGTGCATATCGCATTAGGAATTCGTACCGATGGAACCAAGGAAAATGTAATTCTCAAAATAAAAAGGAATGCCATCAATAGCCATTCCAATCTACGTTTTTAATATAATAATTATGTTCACGTTCATAAGATAACGTTGTCTTTTCTCCATGACCAGGATAAATATCTGCATCAAATGGAAGATCTCTTATTCTCCTGATTGTCTTCTTTAAAAAGCCCAAGGAAGATGTTGGAAAGTCATGGCGGCCTACACAGCCCTTAAACAATGCATCACCGGTAAATAACGCATTTTCACTTTTAATATAGAATGCTTCATCTCCAAATGTATGACCAGAAGCATCAATAACATCTATTTCAAATGAACCCAAACTCATATGAGGTGTCGTTGTCGTTAAAGGTGCCTCAGGTACAAACGGAGAAGTCATCATATCTGAAAGATTCAATTCTGAATTATGTATGATGATCTTATTACGAGCTGATGTGTAGACAGGCACATTATAACGTTCTACTAATGGATCAATTCCTGCAATATGATCAAAATGTCCATGTGTAATAAGAATACCAATAAAAGTAAGTTGAGAGTTGTCAATAATCTCTGAAATAAGATCCACCTGTTCCCCTGGATCAATAACAATCAATTCTTTATCATTGGATACAATGTACGTATTGACATCCATAATACCATTTTGAAGTGTTTGAATCATTTTGCTTTACCCTATAAAAAAATAAGCCATTAGGCTTATTTCTTTTCCTTGTGAACTGTTTTCTTCTGACATCTTGGACAATACTTTTTGATTTCCTGTCTTTCAGGATGTTCTCTCTTATTCTTAGTACCAATATAGTTTTCTTCACCACATACTGTACATTTATAAGTTACGTTTTCTCTCATTTTAACACCTCCTGTTAAACTTGCTTTTATATACTAACATATCACTTAAGAAATTGCTAGTCCTTTTTACGTGTTTTTATCTTAATGAAGACATAATACACATGCATATTATAAATTGAAGATAGCCGTTAAACAAGAGTAAATTACATGTTCAAGTAAATATTTTTAAAAAGAAAGAAGACCTTTAAAAAGGTCTTCTATTTCTTATAGCCATATTTCTCAAAATACTGTGATACCGCATATTTCCATACCGATGGTGCAGAGTTGTTATTCTTCTGTCTTTCTACCATAACTGTACATACAATCTGTGGATTATCAACACTTGAATAACCAATCAACAAGTGGTTTGGATAATCGGTATTGCCTGAATGTGTATAGTCTTCGGCAGTACCTGTCTTAGCCGCAACCTGATATGGGAAACCTTTGAATTGACCAGATACAGTACCATAATCAATGACAGCTTTCATACCAGCTCTAATCTGTTTAAAGGCTGTCTTTTGATCACTCATGTCATCGACAATCTTCTTCTGATATGTATCCAAGGTAACAATGTTGCCATCGTCATCATAAGTAAATGAGCTCTTATATAGATGAGGTGTAATTTTAACCCCCATATTGGCTAATGTAGTAGCATAAGTTGCTAACTGCATATTTGTATAGGTATCATACTGCCCGATTGAGAAATCAAGCAGATTACCAGCATTCTGAGCATTACCACGATATCCTAATGCTTCACTATCGACATCGATGCCAGTCTTGACACCAAGTCCTAATTCACCAGCACCATTACGTAATTTTGTAAAGGCATCCTTATTGATCTTCAATGGCTTATTGTATTGATACTTGCCACCAGCTAATTTAATGATGACCTGCATCATCCAGATATTTGATGAATAAGCCAATGCTGAAACTTCATTAAGATGACCCAATCCTTTTTTCCAAGAATACTTTGTCTTAGTACCAGCAATCTTTAAACCTTGTGGTGTATCATCTTCATAATGGTTAGCTTTAATAACTTTATTCTTGAAGGCAGTATAAATAACTGCAGACTTCATTGTAGAACCAATACGATAAGCACTTAAATAGTTACCAGCTGAATAGTCAGTAATCTTTCCTGTCTTCTGATCAATTTCTCTACCAACCATGGCGATAATATCACCCGTTGTTGGATCTTCTAGAATACAGTAGATATGATCATTAAATGGTTCACTACGATGAGCAAGAAGTTCTTTATCAATAAAATCAGAAATCTTTTTCTGTAGATCCCAATCAATTGTCAGCTGAATATTGGCACCGTTGGTACCTTCCTGACTTAGTTTGACTGTAGGTGTTCCATTGGAGTCATAAGATATAGAATATGTTGAGCTGACCCCCTTAAGAATATCTTCATATTGACCTTCAATACCTGAAGTCCCTACTCTTGCATCATTGGTATAATCAAGGGCAATCAGTTCATCCTTTTTAGTAGAAGGAAGCCCCTGTTTACGTGTTGTAAGATTACCAAGAGTTCTCTTTAAAATCTTATCTGTTGTCTTACGTTCCCAATCACTTGTTACCTGAATTCCTCTTAACAGATCACTGTGTTCTCCAATGATACTTGCTTCCTTGATAGAAATATCAGATAGCACAACTGAAGACCCAGAAGTACAAGACTTAATCGCATAGAATATCTTATAGTACTTGATATCATCATCAGATAATTTCTTCTTTAGAATATCATCTGTAATATAATGCAGCTGCAAACGAGTTAAGTCACTCTTTTCACTATCTAATCCTTTGATAGCATTGAGTTCTTTCTTTGGAATCAATGATGTAACATATTTCTCATCTTTCATTATAAGAAAGTCTTTCTTCTGTCTTGTAGTGACTTCAGAAATATCTACATTCACATTTTTCATCAAGAACTTTGTCATTGCATCAATCTCTTCATCCTTGATGCCTTTAACAGCATAATAAGTCGCACAAATGACAGTCTTGTTTTGTACAAGCGGCTTATAATTACGATCCATTATTTCACCACGCTGGGCATCTACCTGAAAAGTATTGGTATTGTACTGCGTCAGTTTAGCATCATAATAGTCCTTTTGCCTGATCTGCGTAGAAAAAAGCTTCAAACTGAAGATAAGACCAATGACAATAATGACAATCATCATAATCTTTAAACGCTTCTGCATCAGCTGTTCTAGATTTTTTCGTTTTTCTAATTTAATTTCACGTTGTCCATGAAAATGAATGGGTGTTTTATTAAACAAACCTACCACCTCGCTCTTATCTATTATACCTAAGTTTGGTATGAAATCAATCTTTAAGAAAAGACAAAAGACAGAGTCAATACTCTGTCTTTATTAATCATCATCAACAGAAAGAATAGCCATGAACGCTTCCTGAGGAATTTCAACACTTCCTACAGCCTTCATACGTTTCTTTCCTTCCTTCTGTTTTTCAAGAAGTTTCTTCTTACGAGAAATATCTCCACCGTAGCATTTAGCTAATACGTTCTTTCTGACAGCTTTAATATTAGTTCTAGCGATAATCTTTCCATTAAATGCTGCCTGAACAGGAATTTCAAACTGCTGTCTTGGAATAATTTCTTTTAGTTTATTACAGATGATCTTTCCTCGATCATAAGCAAAATCTTTATGAACAATGGTACTTAAAGCATCTACGACTTCACCATTAAGCATAATATCCATCTTCTGCAGACGACTTGTACGATATCCTTCTAATTCATAATCAAATGAAGCATATCCCTTTGTACATGATTTCAATTTATCAAAGAAATCATAAACAATTTCAGATAAAGGAATAGAATAAATAACATTTCTTCTTGTATCATCAAGATATTCGATATTTACATATTCCCCTCGTTTATTTTGACAAAGCTCCATGATCGGACCAATAAACTCTTCTGGTGTCATAATAGAGGCTTTGACATAAGGTTCTTCTATATGATGAAGTTCAGTTGGATCAGGCATATCTGCTGGGTTATCAATGGCGACCATAGTCCCATCAGTACGATAAGTGTGATAAATAACAGATGGTGCAGTGGCAATAAGATCAAGATTAAATTCACGTTCTAATCTTTCCTCGATAACATCCATATGTAATAGACCTAAGAAACCACATCTAAAGCCAAATCCTAAGGCCTGTGATGTTTCTGGTTCAAAGACAAGTGAAGAGTCGCTTAAAACAATCTTTTCCAATGCTTCTCTTAAATCACCATAACGGGCATTATCTACTGGATAAAGACCGCAGTAAACCATTGGATTCATGCGCTTATAACCTGGCAATGGATCAGCAGATTGATTTTCTACTGTAGTGATTGTATCACCAACGTGAACATCCTTGATTGTCTTAATGCTTGCAGCAATCCATCCAACTTCACCCGTAACAAGTTCATCCTGTTTCACTTCTTTTGGCGTATTGACACCAAGTTCAGTTACTTCATAAGTAGCACCAGTAGCCATAAACTGAATGTGATCACCAACTTTGATCTTACCTTCCTTGACACAGACAATAATGATTACACCACGATATGAATCATAATATGAATCAAAGATCAAAGCCTGCGTAGGATTGTCAATTGAACCTGTAGGTGCAGGTACATTCTTGACGATATCTTCTAAGACATCTTTAACATTAAGACCAGTCTTAGCAGAGATTCTAGGTGCATCTTCAGCAGGTAATCCAATATCATCTTCAATTTCCTTGATGACACGATCTGGATCAGCACTAGGTAAATCAATTTTATTGATAACTGGAAGAATTTCAAGATCATTATCTAGTGCCAGATAGACATTCGCTAAAGTCTGAGCTTCAACACCCTGTGCTGCATCTACAACTAAAATGGCACCTTCACAAGCAGCTAAGCTTCGTGAGACTTCATAAGAAAAATCGACATGACCCGGTGTATCAATCAAATGAAATAAATATGTTTTCCCATCATCGGCCTTATAGCGCAACTGTACAGCATTTAGCTTGATGGTAATGCCTCTTTCTCTTTCAAGTTCCATATTGTCTAACAGCTGATCTTTCATTTCACGATCACTTACAGTATCCGTTAACTGAAGAATACGATCAGCTAATGTACTCTTTCCATGATCGATATGGGCAATAATGGAAAAGTTTCTAATCAATGATTGATCTATCATATCGTAACTCCTTTACTTCAAAAAATAACTTTTTAGTTCCTCATCAAGAACACGAATTGTTTCAGCTTTAATATAAGTAATATACATATGCTCATATAAAGGCTGACCCTTCATATTCATCAATCTTCCCTTTACAGAGATAAAGCTTCCAGGCTGACAGATGTCTTTGATCATCTCAGCTAAAGAATGCCAGCAAACGATTGAAACAATCTCTTCAGGCTTGCTATTGAGGTCCATATCATAAGGCAAACCTACCTTGAGATGAAACAATGCATCTCCATGGGGACTCTGTAAAATCTTAAAATCAGGAACATCGACTAATCTTCCTATAAGAAATACTTCGTTAAACATAAAAACACCTCCACTAACATCATAGAATATTTTTATGTTAACGAATAAAATTTGTAGAAATTGACAGCCTATTTGCAGGAATTGACAACAACCATCGCTACAGCGTAGTCTTTTTCATGAGAAATAGAAATCATGGCGTTCTCATCATTTAGGTAAGGACTGCCATCTTCATGATTAAGAATCTCAATATCATGAAAAGCAATACCGCCAATTCCTTTATGATAAGCTTTCAGATAAGCTTCCTTCCCTGCAAAGCGGCCACCAAGAAATTCTCTTTTTCTTTTTTCTGAGTCTAGTTTCATAAAACAAGCATATTCTTTGCTTGAAAGAATATGCTTAATAAATCTCTCGTTTTTTAAATCAAAACGATTAAGATCGACAATATCTACACCAATGCCATTCATTATTCTTTGAATTTCTTTTCATATAGATTCATCAATTCGTCTAGACTCATATTATCATCAATTTCATCGATCAAGGAATCTTCCTCAGTCTTGAAATCTAATTTAAATTTACCAGTACGTTCTTCAATGATCTTAAGATCATCCTGAGTTTCTTCAGTTAAGGAAGCAATATTACGTAAACGATTTTCTACTGAATCGATAACTTCATCATTTTTCTTTTCTTTCTTTTCTTCCTTAACAACTGGAACTTCCTGTGTTTCATCAACTGCTGGTTTAGAAACAGCAGGTTCTTCAAACTTTTTATATTCCTTAGTTTCCTCTAAGTCCTTCTTTTCATTTTCTTCTTCATCAGGACCGTAGAATGGAGAAATAACGGGAATCAATTCATCATTATTAGTTCTGAATTTCTTTTTTCTAATCGCTTTTTTCTTAACGATAGGTGCTTCTTCTTCACTGACACGCAAACCACTAAAAGGAGAAATAATCTGTGTCATAACATATTCTTCACTTTTATCTTGAGCAGGTGCAGGTTTAGCCTTAGGCTTTTCAACTTCCTTGACAACCTTTTTAGGTTCTTCTTTTACTGCCTTAGGCGCAGGTTCTTTCTTTTCTTCAAATTCACTGTTATAAATCAGTGGTTCACTAAACTTTTCTTTTCTTCTTTTTTCAACGATAGGATCTAGAATAGGATCTAAATCTTCATCTTCGTCAAAATCATCGGATCCAAAAAGCCATTCTTTTAAAAAACTCATCCTTTCATCACCTCGAAATAGTGATCACCTTCATGGTAATCGTCTTCATCTAAATACAGTAAACCAGTCTTATCGCTAAGACCTAAATCTTTTCTGGAGCAAAGCATTCCTTCAGAAGGAACTCCCATCAATTCAGATGCTTCAATGACAGTACCATCTGGCATAACAGCTCCAGGCAATGCTACAACGGCTAGCTTTTCTTCTTTAAGATTACGAGAGCCACAGACAATCTGTACTTCCTGATCACCTAAATCTACCTGTGCAATATGAAGATTCATAGCTTCAGGATGCATCATAACTTCAGTAATATATCCAACTACAAAGTGATCATCGTAGTCACTTGAAACGCTGTCTTCTTTATAAGTTGAAAGATACTGATTAAGTCTTTCTACAAACGCTTCATTAATCTTAACTTTGCCTTCTTCAAGATGATCAAAATGCATTGATGCATTAAGAACATTATAACCAATAACTTTTTCATCATCCTTCAAGATTACAAGATCATCTTTCTTCTCATAAGAAACAGTAGTTCCTTCATTAAATAATCTTACAAGTAAAATATCTCCAACGCTTTCTTTTCTATAAAAAGCATGTAAATTCATGTTATTCTCCCCTTACTTCATTCACAAATTTTTGCACTTGTTCACGTGTCTTTCTTAACTTATCAACATATCTGGCAACCTCTTTACCATCCTTATAGGCAATAAACGAAGGAATACCAAGGATATTAAGATCAATGCATAAATCTATCATCTGATCACGATCAACATAATACCAAGTGAAATCTTTATTTTCATCTACAATATCATTCATAAATGTTTTTGCAAAAATACAATCAGGACACCAGTCAGCACTAAACATGATAATTGACTGATTCTTTATTGCTTCTTCAAACGCTTCTAATGATGTAATCGCAATTAATTTATCCACGAATCTTCTCCTTATCTACCACCACATCAGCTCTATAGATAGGTCCACGTGGTGAAAATTTTCTTTCATATTCAGTCTGAATATTATCATCGTATCCTTCAGAATGATGAAGATCCAGACAGATATCTTCAAAAGTTAAACCGTAGTTCGCAAATGAAGATAAAGAATATTCAAACAAGCCACGATTATCTGTCTTAAAAACAAGATGACCCTGATCTTTAATAAGCTTCTTATAGACATCCAAGAAACTCTTATAAGTCAAACGTCTCTTTGTATGTCTCTTCTTAGGCCAAGGATCACTGAAATTCAAGAAGATTCCATCGATTTCTTCATCATCAAATACTTCATTCAATCTCACCGCATCTTCTTTAAGATAACGTAGATTGCTTGGAATTTCATCATTCTTAGCTTTCTTGACCGCAATCGTTAAAACTGTTGAATATTTTTCAATCCCGATAAAGTTCTTATCAGGATATCTTTTTGCATTTTCTAAAATGAAATCTCCTTTTCCCATACCAATTTCAATGAAAATAGGATTATCATTACCAAAAATCTCATGCCACTTCCCTTTCACGTCAGTGGGATTTATATATACTAGTCCTTCCTGGGATAATAAATAGTCTAATGCTTCAGGATTATTTCTTAATCTCATGAGTACCTCCAAATACTTTCCTATTATAACATAGTTTTACCATATAAGCTATTGATTTCATCCGTAGTTAAAGGTCTATATTCCCCTTTCTTTAAAGATGAATCAAGTTTTACATCCCCCATCTGGATACGCTTAAGAGAAAGGACAGGTTTTTTAATATAGACAAACATTCTTTTGACCTGATGAAACTTGCCTTCGTGGATTGTCACATGACATTTCGTCTTATTCTCTTTAACTTCTATAATACGTAAATCACTTGATTGTGTCGTAAAATCCTTAAGAGGAATTCCTTTTTTAAAGACTTCCTGATCTTCTTCATTGACAATACCATCTGCAAGAACCTCATAGACTTTAGGAATATGTTTCTTTGGTGCCGTCAAAAGATGACCAAGTTCACCATCATTAGTCATAATCAAAAGTCCCGTTGTATCAATATCCAATCTTCCTACTGGAAAAAGTTCATGAATTGAAGGAATAAGTTCACATACAACCGGATGACTATCATCCTTTGTCGCACTAATATAACCTTCAGGCTTATAGAGCATATAGTATTCAAATTGACTATAATGGATCACTTCACCATCGAAAGCGATGATATCCTTTAACGGATCAATCTGTGTCTTATCTTTCTTGATGATTTCACCATTCACACTCACTCTTCCCTTCTTCAGGAAAGTCTTGACTTCCTTTCGAGAGCCAATCTTAGTGTTCGCTAAAAACTTATCAATTCTCATTTACAATCTCCTTATATGAAGTTTTCATCTTCTTATGATCCTTATCTTCATAATAGCGAATAAAAACTCTAATGCTCGTTTTCTTATACACCCTACCAGAAATCGCAATTCCTTTATAGAAATACTGCTTTTTATCTATCTTATTTAAAACAAGATGATAAGGATGACTATCAAAGAACCCAATCGATGGATGATATTCATCCTTGATTTCAGGACTATACGATAAAGCTTGGATATTATACATACTCTCTTTAGGATTATCGATAATAACATTATAACTGTAATAATTACCAAGCTTATAGTACTTCACTTTAATATCACAAGGACATTCTGTATCAGCATGCCCTTTTTTTAGTGTCTTCACAACACTATTGTATCTATCTAGCTGTTTTTGATTAACATCGGATGATGATTTCGTACATCCTGTACATAGAATAATAGACAAAAAGAATAGCAGTAGTTTTTTCATTTTTATCACCTTTACTAATTATAGCATGAAAATAAAAAGAAAGACTAATTGTTTTAGTCTTTCTACTGATTAATTTCAATTTTAAATTGACAATGGAAACGTTCCCCTTTATTCAAAGTCACAATACCTTCTTTATCCTTGAACTCTCCATTAAAATCAACATAGTCAGTATGACCTACCCATGGTTCAATAGCCAAGAGTCCACCGACATGGTTGCTTGTCCATAATCCCAGATGATCAAATCCTTCCATATGGAATACCAATGACTTATCATGATTGATAGATTTCAATGCGACAGATTCACTTTTAAAATGTGGCACAACAATCGCATCAGAATTAAAGAGTGCCTGTCTTATAAAGAAACGTCTTTCATTTTCAAATAAAGGCTTTAATTCATGTGACATGCCACCTCTTGCAGGATAAATGACCTTTGATGAAACAGTTTCATTCTGAGAGAACTCTACATAATAATCATTAGCACTTTCCCCTTCCATAAATGGACAAGCGAAAGCAGGATGTCCACCGATCTGGAACATGATATGATCATCTCTTTCGTTGACTACTTCAAGATCAGCCTTTAATATATTATCTTCTAATGTATAAGTGACATATAGATCAAAGCTGTAAGGATACATTGTTTTGGTTTCTTCGTTTTCATGAAGATGAAAAACAACATGTGTATCATCACTTTCTTCTACTTCATAAACACTATTTCTAGAAAAGCCATGCTGATTCATGGAATAAGACTTTCCTTCAATATTTGTCTTGCCGTTCTTTAAAGCTCCTACAATTGGAAATAAGATAGGTGCACTATGTCCCCATAATAAAGGATCCTGTTTCCACATATAGTTGATATGATCTTCATTGCCAATCACTTTCGCAATTTCTGCACCCTTAGGATCTAATTCTACCTGTAAATAATTATTTTTTAATATCACCATTATTATAGCCTTCTTTCTCCATTGATATAAACCTGATTGATAGTAAGATCATCATCAAAGAACACAAAATCCGCCTGACATCCTTTTTCTAGACGACCTATCTTTTCATTATGAATACAATTGGCTGGATTACGTGATGCACAATTGATTGCTTCACATAAACTCATGCCTAAATGATCACGTGCATTCTTAATGGCCTCATTCATCGCTACGACACTGCCAGCCAAGGTTCCATCTTTAAGTCTTGCCTGGCCATCTTTTACAAAGACTTCCTGTCCCCCTAAATGATAAACGCCATCTTCCATGCTGGCGGCTTCTAATGAATCAGTAATAAGCACAAGATGTTCAGGTCCTTTCATTTTATAAAGAATAGTAGCTGCTGGATAACTGACATGAACACCATCAAGAATCAGTTCCGCATAGACATCATGAAGCATGCTTGCACCAACTACTCCAGGATCACGATGTTTCAATGGTGTCATCGCATTATAAGTATGTGTTGTCGAATTAGCACCAGCTTCTATAGCTTTTAATGCTTCAGTATAAGTAGCATTTGTATGTCCAATAGAGACACTTACTCCCTGACTTGTTAAATAAGGAATCAGTTCTTTATCTTTTACAACTTCTGGTGCTAAGGTAATCTTCTTGACTAATTCATGATGAGCAGTCAACTTCTTATAATTATCCAAGGTTGGCTCAATAATACAGTCTTCAGCTTGAGCACCTTTATAGATCTTATTAATAAATGGTCCTTCAAGGTGAACCCCGCCAATCTTGGCTCCTGTTACTTTATCCTTCATCTGACTTATGACATCAATAGCTTGAGAAATACGTTCAACAGGCATTGTCATTGTCGTTGGCAAAAAGGTAGTGACACCAGTCTTAAGATGTGCATTAGAAAGCTGATCAATCGTATCTGTAGTGACATCCATCGTATCAATACCACCACGACCATGGGTATGTATATCTACAAAACCTGGGGAAACGTAGCTATTGGCAGCATCGATGATTGTTTCATCACAAGGTACACGATTAGAGATTTCTTTAATGATGCCATCTTCAAAATAAAGATTCATATTTACAATCTCATCTTTGAGAATTAATTTACTATTAATAATACATTCCATAAATACTTCCTCCTTTTCATATTATAGCATCTTCATCTTATTAATAGTCACATAATTTCTTTATGTGAAAGCAAAAAAGAAGGATATGAATTTCATATCCTTCTCATCAATTATTTTTTATTAAGGTTGGCAAGTAATTCTTCAATGTGATTACCGTATTCAAGTGATTCATCCTTCACAAAGTTAAGTTCAGGACATTTACGTACATTTAATTTTTTAGATAACTGAGAACGAATAAATCCTTTAGATCTCTGTAATGCTTCTAGACCACGTTTAGAATGATTCATAAATGTAACATAGACTTTTGCATAAGAAAGATCATTAGTAACTTCTACTGCTGTAATTGTACAGTTCTTTACAAGTGGATCTTTTACTTCATTTCTTAAGATTAAAGATAATTCTCTAAGAATAAAAGTATTCATTCTTTCTGTTTTAATTTTTTTCATTAGTCGCGTTCAACTTCTTCCATGATATAACCTTCAACGATATCTCCTTCTTTGATATCATTGTAGTTTTCAATAGTTAAACCACATTCAAATCCCTGTGCCACTTCTTTTGCATCATCCTTGAAACGTTTAAGTGAACCAAGTTTACCTTCATAAACAACAACACCCTGACGAATCAATCTGACACCACAATCTCTTCTGATAAAACCATCAGTGACATAACATCCAGCGATGTTACCGATACGTGATACCTTGTAGATTGTTCTAATTTCTGCTTCACCAGTAACCTTTTCTTCATATTCTGGAGCAAGCATACCCTTCATAGCAGATTCAATTTCTTCAACCATCTTATAGATGATATTGTGAAGTCTGATTTCAACACCTTCTTCTTCAGCCTTACGTCTAACGTTAGCATCAGGACGAACGTTGAAACCATAGATAATTGCACGTGATGCACTTGCAAGAAGAACATCAGATTCAGAAATAGCACCTACTGTAGAACGGATAACATTAACCTTTGCACCTTCAATATCAATCTTTTCAAGTGAACCCTTAACAGCTTCTGCAGTACCGTTTACGTCCGCTTTAACAATGACATTCAAGTTAGCGACTTCACCATCTTTGATATGGTTGAATAAGTCATCAAGTGACATAGCACTTGTCGCATTTCTTTCTTTTTCCTGCTTGATCTTAGCACGTTCTTCACCGATATGACGCGCTTCTTTTTCAGATTCAAATACCATAAAACGATCTCCTGCTTCAGGAACATCATTTAAACCAGTAATTTCCACTGGAGTAGCAGGTGCCGCCTTCTTGATAGGCTTTCCTGTATCATCAAGCATCTGTCTTACTCTACCGAAAGTAGAACCAACAACAATTGGATCACCAGTTCTTAAAGTACCATTCTGTACTAATAAAGTAGCAACTGGACCTCTACCTTTATCTAGACGACCTTCAATGACTGTACCATAAGCATAACGTTTAGGGTTAGCTTTTAATTCAGACATTTCTGCTACAATAGTAATTGTTTCAAGAAGTTCCTGAATACCAATTCCTTTTTTAGCTGAAATGTTGCAGTATACAACATCTCCACCCCAGTCTTCTGGCATAAGACCAAGTTCAGCTACTTCAGCCTTGATTCTTTCAGGATCTGCGCCTTCTTTATCAATCTTATTAACTGCAACAATGATAGGTACACCAGCAGCCTTAGCATGATCTACCGCTTCTCTTGTCTGAGGCATTACACCATCATCAGCTGCAACAACGATAATAACAATATCAGTAACCTGAGCACCACGAGCACGCATGGCAGTGAATGCTTCATGACCTGGAGTATCTAAGAAAGTGATCTTCTTTCCATTAACTGGAACCTGATAAGCCCCAATATGCTGAGTGATACCACCAAATTCACCCTCAACGACCTTAGACTGTCTGATTCTATCAAGTAATGTTGTTTTACCATGATCGACATGTCCCATAATTGTAACAACTGGTGGACATGTTTCAAGATCAGCAGGATCATCATTGATTTCAAGATCTTCAAAGTTCAATTCAGTAACCTTTACTGTCTTCTTAGCTTCATATCCATATTCAAGACAAATTAATTCTACCTGTTCATCAGTCAATGATGAATTGATAGTGACCATTGTCCCAAGCATAAATAACACTTTAATGACATTGGCAGGTGTCTGTCCAATCTTTTCAGCTAATTCTTCTACTGTGATGCCATCTTCATATTCAACAATGCCATCATTTAAGATTTTCTTTTCTTCTTTCTTGTTAGGAAAGTTGGAAACCATCTTCTTTTTTCTATTATTTCCCTTTTTCTTTACAATTTTCTTCTTTGCCATAATTAACCTCCTAACTTTTCTTTAAGCTTCTTCGCAAAGCCCTGGTCTTCAATCGCAATAGCCATACGATTAATTTTACCAATTGCCTGCGATAATTCTGCACTTGTTCCCCATTCCATAATGTCCACTTCATAGAAGGCACATTTGTCATGGAACTTCTTTTTCGTATTAGGACCAGCATCTTCAGCGACAATCACAAGCTTGGCAGTCTTTGATTGCACAGCCTTCAAAGCTGATTCACCAGTAGAGAGTTTTCTTGCTCTTTCTGCAAGTCCTAGAAAATTTAAGATATTTTGTTTATTTTGCATATTTTAATAGTTCTTCGTAGATTTCATCAGGAACTTCAATTCCTAGTGTACGATTAAGAACACCTTTCTTTTTTGCAAGCGCAATAGCTTCCTCAGATTTCTTCAAGTAAGCACCGCGCCCATTCTGTTTTCCTGTTGGATCTACAAAAACGTCTCCCTCTTTATTTTTCACAACGCGAATCAGTTCCTTCTTAGGAAGCTGTTCCCCAGTTGCTACACATCTTCTTAAAGGTATTTTTTTCATAAGATCACCTATTAATCATAATACTTGTCATATTCATCATAATCAATGTCTTCATCGAACTTTGGATCATATTCAGGTTCATTTTCTTCTTCAAAAGCTTCATCTTCTTCAGCAATAACCTTTACATAATCAGTATCTTCTTCTTCATGTTCTTCTCTTAAAGCTTCAATATCAACATTGATTGATTCTTCTTCATCAAAAGATTCTTCATCAAATGATTCAGCTACTAAAGCATCATCCTGATGAGTTTCTTCCATAGCTGCAAGCAATTCATTGTTCATTGCTTCATCAGCATCAAGATCAATACCTTCTTCAGCAATTTCACTTTCAGACTTGATATCAATCTTCCATCCAGTAAGTCTTACAGCCAATCTTGCATTCTGACCTCTCTTACCGATAGCCAATGATAACTGATTATCTGGAACAACAACTAATGCGCTGTTTTCTTCTTCATTGATCTTAACAGTAGCTACCTGAGCTGGAGATAAAGCATTAGAGATGAATGTAATAGGATCTTCATCCCAAGAAATAATATCAATCATTTCTCCATTAAGTTCAGTCACAACATTTCTAACACGAGTTCCCTTAGGACCTACACAAGCTCCGATTGGATCGATATCTTCATTATCAGTAAATACCGCAATCTTGCTACGTTCACCAGGTTCTCTTGAAACAGATTTGATCTCAACAGTTCCATCATAGATTTCAGGAACTTCCATTTCAAATAATCTCTTAACAAGACCAGGTTCAGTTCTTGATACACCAATATGTGTACCCTTAGTTGTCTTTTCAACATCACTTACATAAACCTTAAGATGCTGACCTTCATTGATCACTTCTCCAGGAATCTGAGCATTAAGAGGAAGCAATGCTCCAGTTTTACCAATATTGATAATGGCAAATCTTTCTTCTACACGATCAACAATACCAGTAATGATATCATCTTTCTTATCTACATATTCATTATAAAGTGCTTCTTTTTCAGCTTCTCTGATCTTCTGACGTAGAATCTGCTTAGTCTGAATGGCAGCTAGACGACCAAATACTTCAGGAGATACTTCAGTAATAACATCATCCCCTACTTCATATTTAGGATCAATTTCTTTTGCTTCTTCTTCAGATAATTCATAATCTTCATCCATGACATCATCAACGACATGTTTGATTTCAAATAATCTGATTTTTCCTGTCTCTTCATCAATTTCAACATTAACAATTGAATCAGGACCAAGATAGTTCTTCTTATATGATTTTTCCAACGCTTCCTTTAAAGCATCAAGAACAGTTGCTTTTGTAATGCCTCTTTCTTCTTCAAGTGCATCAAGTGCTTTAATAAATGCTTTAGTTGCAGCATCCACTTTTTTTCTAGCCATTATTCAATAATCCTCCTTAAAACTTAACAGCCAATCTTATGAAACGTACATTATCATAAGGAATCTCAATTTTCTTTTTTCTTCCTTTCACAAAATACTGTAAAAGAATGATTTCATTTTCTGCTGAAAGAATAGTACCTTCTACTTCATGCATACCTTCCTTAGGATCCTTGAAGTCAATGTGAACATACGAATCAACATTTTCAACAACTTTTTCCCATGTTCTCAAAGGCTTCTCAATCCCCGGTGATGACACTTCAAGATAATATTCATCCTTGATGACATCAATTTCATCAAGCTTTTCACTGACAGCTTCACTGACAGCAACGCAAGTATCCATATCTAAGTTATCTCCATTCTTTTCAATGTAGACACGAAGATACATCTCTCCTGCTTCTTTTTCATAGACAAGATCATCTAAATAACAATCCTGTGCTTCAATTAATGGAACAATTGCAAGTTTGATTTTTTCTAGCATAAAACCTCCAGTTCAATAAATAACGAGAGGGTCGCCCCTCTCGTTGTAATCTTATCACAAGAACACTATAGCATAATTAATACTACAAGTCAAATATAGATAACTGATCACTTTCAGATAAATGATCAAGCACGCCCATACGACTTAATGTCTCGATATGTGTATTAGAAAGCTTTGTACGCTTCTTGACATCTTCCACAGAAGTAAACTCATGTTCATTTCTCGCCGCAATCACTGTATCCCCTACAGAATCACCAAGACCATCAATAGATGTAAATGGTGGAACAATCGCAAATGGATCATCTTTATCTAAAGTAAAGGAACGAGAATCACTCTTATCTAAAGATAATGGTGAAAAATGATAGCCACGATCAAACATTTCCATGCATACTTCAAAAACTGTAATCAATGCTTCATCCTTATTTGAAGTCTTGTTTTCAGACTTCAAATGAAGAATTTCCTGATATCTATTCCATGTTGCTTCTTTCCCATTGATCATTGTCTCAATCTCATAGGCATCACAACGTGTTGTAAAATAGACCGTATAATATTCTCTAGGATAATAAAGTTTCCACCAGGCAATACGCAAAGCAGAATATACATACGCTGCCGCATGGGCCTTAGGGAACATGTATTTAATCTTCAAACAAGAATCAATATACCATTGTGGAACATTGTTCTTCTGCATAAGTTCCACATATCCCTTATCAGGGAAGACTTTTGGTGCTTTCCCTTTACGGGTAACTTCCATGATATCAAAAGCGTCCTTGTTAGGAAGACCTTTTTCAATAAGATAAACCATGATATCATCACGACACCCAATGACATTGGACAATGTACAAGTTCCCGTCTTGATCAAGGTTTCCGCATTTCCCAAGTAAACATCAGTACCATGGGACAACCCAGAAATAATGACAAGGTCATTGAATGACTTAGGCTGAGTTGCATCAAGCATACTGCGGACAAAACGCGTACCGAATTCAGGAAGACCAATAGCCCCACTCTTGCAGTTCATATAAGACAGATCAATACCTAATGCCTTAGAGCTTGTAAATAGACTCATGACATAAGGATCATTAGTAGGAATAGTCATTGGATCAATTCCTGTTAAATCCTGTAGTTTACGTGTAACAGTAGGATCGACATGTCCTAAGATATCGAATTTAAGAACGTTGTCATGGATCTTATGGAAATCGAAGTGCGTTGTCTTCCATGCTGCATTGACATCATCAGCTGGATACTGATATGGCGTGAAGTCAAAGACTTCCATATCATCTGGAATAACGATAATGCCGGCTGGATGCTGTCCAGTTGTACGTTTAACACCCTGACATCCGTCTGCAAGACGCTGCAGTTCCGCACCGCTGATGGTATCTTCGATACCTAAACGTTCAGCATACGCTTTAGCATAACCATAGGCTGTCTTTTCAGCGACAGTGGCAATGGTACCGGCTCTAAAGGAATGAGCTTCTCCAAAGATTTTTCGACAGAAGGCATGTGCCTTTGGCTGATATTCACCTGAGAAGTTCAGATCGATATCTGGAACCTTGTCCCCGTTGAATCCAAGGAAGGTTTCGAATGGAATATTATGTCCATCACCTTTCATATATGTACCACAGACCGGACAGCGTTTATCTGGTAAATCGAATCCGTTGGCAATCTCACCATCTTCAAAGAACTCAGAATGCTGACAATGTGGACAACGGTAATGTGGCGGCAATGGATTCACTTCAGATATACCTGACATTGTGGCTGCAAACGAAGATCCAACGGAGCCTCGTGAACCTACTAAGTAACCATCATCATTGGATGCATGAACTAGGAGTGCAGATATATAGTAGATAACGGCGAATCCATGTTTGATGATACTTGACACTTCTCTTTCAAGTCTCTTTTCAACAACTTCAGGAAGCTCCTTACCGTAAAGACGATGAGCTGTATCATAACAAAGATCCTTGAACTTCTGATCTACGTTTTCAATGTGTGGTGGATACAGCTTATCTTTAACAACCTGAATCTCATCATCACAAAGATCAGCAATCTTATTGGTATTTGTAACAACATACTCATAAGTCTCTTCATCACTCAAATAAGGGAACAGCTTCAACATTTCATCTGTTGTTCTAAAATAACAATCAGGAGTCAATGCCTTTGGATCCCCTCTTACAAGAAGTGGATGAGGACGACCATTGATCTGCAGCTTATCATTGGAAATAAAGACATCCCTAAAAATCTTATCACTTGGATTTAAGAAATGAACATCCCCTGTTGCGACAATGATCTTTCCTTCTTCCTTGGCTACCTGAATAATACGTTCATAGATCTTCTGAATATCTTCCAATGATTCATAGCGATGTCTATAGACAAGACATTCAGCATTCACCAATGGCTGTATTTCAATATAATCATAGAAACGAATTTCTTCACGTAATTCTTCAATATTTCTTGTAGCAGCAATTTCAAAGACCTTCGAGTTAAGACATGATGAACCATAAAGCAAGCCATCACGATAATGTTCTAGTTCAGCTCTAGGAATACGTTCACTTCGATAGAAGTACTTTGTATTAGCCAAAGAAATAATTCTAAACATATTCTTTAATCCATCATGCGTCTTGGCGATAGCGGTCATATGATAAGGGAAAGCATGCTTATAGCTTTCTTCAATAGGAAGATCATTGATCTCATTGACATCCTGGATGCCTCTCTTCTTCATATCTTCCACCATACTGTTAAAAGCTAACCCCAATACTTCCGCATCATAGTCAGCACGGTGTGCTTCTTCCCCATCATAAGGAATCTTATAATAATTACATACTGCTCCTAATCGATAAGAACGCATCAAAGGAATAAGATGTCTAGCTAGAGGAAGCGAATCAATCCAGGTATTTTGAATTGGTTCTTGTCCCATATTGCGTAGATCCTTATCAAGCATACCAATATCGAATTTACCATTATGCGCTACAAGCAGATGATCACCAAAGAATTCAAGAATCTTAGGCATAAGCTCTTCGATAGTAGGTGCATGCTTGATATCTTCATTGGTAATACTTGTCAACTCCGAAATCTTAGGACTGATTGGCTTTGGTGATTTTACAAAGCTTTGCATACGATCTACAATCAATCCATTCTTGATCTTGACTGCACCAAATTCAGTGATGTGGTCATCAATCTGCGATAGACCTGTCGTTTCCAAATCGAATGAAACAAAGGTTAAATCATTAAGAGGAATAGAACTTACATTCATGACACTTGTAAAGTCCATATCAATCATATTGAGTTCTACCCCATAAATCATCTTGATATTATTGCTTTTAGCAGCTGATTGTGCATCTGGGAATGACTGTACGTTACCATGATCAGTAACCGCAACAGCCTTATGTCCCCATTTTGCAGCCTGCTTTATATAATCCGCAACGGGATTCATACCATCAAGTGTAGACATGTTGGAATGCATATGCAATTCAACACGTTTCTCTTTTGCTTGATCTTCTCTTTCTTTTGGAGAAGGAATAATCTCAATATCACGAGCCATGATAATCTGTTCCTGCGAGAATTTATCATATTCTACCTGACCCTTGACTCTGATCCATTTGCCACCTTTTTTAAGCTGATCTAAATCTTCCTTAGTGACACGTTTACTTTCAAAACGTTTTACAATAATACTATCAGTATAATCAGTCACATAAAGTGTCTGAAGATGCTTTCCGCTTTTCAACTGCGTTGTTTCTTCCTTGAAGCAGTACCCTTGTACCATCGCATCTCTGATATTCATATCAACTTCACACATCTTGACATGTGTATATTCTTTCTTATAAGAACGCTGTTTCCCCTTTTCAAAAGAATGAGAAGGTGCAGGTGCACTTGATGAGACCATCTTTAATGCTTCAGGACTAACATAAGCATCAGCAGGATGATTAAGTTCTTCTTCTAATGCCTTATAATCCTCATTGTTTTTATCAATGTAAGTCTTAAATGAAATATGAAGACCAAACATCTGGAAATAATGTTCAAATACAGGATACAAGTTTGTAAACTGATTCACCTGTATCACATTGATAGCCTGTATCAATAGCACATTATTCTTAAAAGACAAATCCTTCTTTTCTACTGTCGCAATCTCTGGATATCTGATTGCGAGCTTCTCAAAGATAAAAGCAGAGTATTCAAGAACCTCTGCTTCATCAAAGCTTTGTTTTGTTTCAAAGAAGAATTCAGTTGGATATGGGAAGTGATTACGTGAATCTAATAGACGTGTCACTTCATCTAATGGCAATAATTGAGCAGATGAAATGAAGAAGGTGTAATGATCATCATGATGTACGATAACACGCTTTATCTTTGAAGATAAAAGATGTGGTACATTGCTTAGCTCTAACTGCTTAAGCAAGATCGCCATTTTGTCCATGTAAATTCCTCCTTAAAATAGTTTGATAATATCCTGGAATGTAATATAGAACATCAATAATAAAATTAAACCAAGTCCAGCAGCCTGTAATGCATACTTCACATTAATTGGCAATTCTCTACCAATAACCCCTTCGATAATCGCAAAGAGTGTCTGAGCACCATCTAGACCAGGCACTGGCATCAAGTTAAAGATACCAATATTGACAGACAACAGTGCCATCAAATAGAAGATTTCAGCTACCTGTCCATTTTCAGTAACTGAAGCAGTTACCTTATAAATACCAACTGGTCCACTCATCTGTTTTACAGTTGAAGTGAAATTGACAACTAAAAGCTTCAAAGCATTAAAGATAGCTAAAGACATTGTACCAATTGTCGTAAATGTATTAGTAAATGCTTCTCCAATACCAAGACGACGTGTCTTTTGCATAATGCCAAGCTTATATCCTGCTGCATCTTTTTGATAAGTTACACTCATTGGGACATCCTGTTTCTTCCCATCTCTTTTGATAGTGACAATAAGTGATACCGTCTTTTCATTGTTATGGGCATCACCAGTTAAAGCTTTATTTAATCCTTCAATACTCTCAACAGGAAATTCCTGATGCGTATTCTGATCAGTAATCGCAACAATCTGATCATTGACTTTAAGCCCTGCCTTCTGTGCTGGTGTATCATTTAATACTTGTCCAATAACACAGTTATTGACTGGTGTTGTACCAACGCTCACGTTTAAGACGAGCATAATAACAATGGCCAAGACAAAGTTCATGAAAATACCAGCTAAGAAGATGATGACTTTCTGATAAGTCTTCTTGCCTTTTAATGTTCTTTCAACAGGAAGATCCTTGAATTCCTCATTGTCTTCCTGATCAGCTTCTCCAGCCATTGACACAAAGCCACCGATAGGAAGAGCACGAATCTGAAATTCCGTTTCCTTTCCTTTCTTATGAAAAATCTTAGGCCCCATACCAATAGAAAAGGCACCGCAGTAGACTCCAAAGATCTTTGCAGCAATGAAGTGTCCAAATTCATGAATGGATACAATAGTAGTTAAGATAAATAGAAAAACAATAAGGTTAATGATAATCTGCATGTTATGCAACACCTGCTTTCTGTTTTACATATGCTCTTGTTTTTTGATCAATGAGCAATAGTTCATCTAGTGATGGGTTTTCTACCACTTCATGATGATCCATAGCATCCTTAACCAAATCAACAATTTCAAGGAATTTAATATGTCCTTCTCTAAAAAGTAAATTGGCTACTTCGTTAGCCGCATTTAGTACACAAGGCATACTGCCTCCTGTTCTTCCTGCCTCATAGGCAAGTTTCAATGCAGGGAAACGTGTAGTGTCTGGTTTTCTAAAATGAAGTGTACCAATATCCGATAATGAGAGACGTTCCGCTTTTAAGTCACAACGATTAGGATAAGTCAAAGCATACTGAATAGGAAGACGCATATCAGGTGTTCCCATCTGACCGATGACTGCAGTATCGCTAAATTCTACTGCTGAGTGCAGAACACTTTCAGGATGAATGAGCACTTCAATATCATCATAGTCTACATCAAAAAGCCATTTGGCTTCCATGACTTCTAATCCCTTATTAAACAAAGTGGCACTATCAATTGTAATTTTAGCACCCATGCTCCAGTTTGGATGATTGAGGGCCTGTTCTACAGTGGCATTCTTGAGTTCTTCAAGACTCTTATCTCTAAAGCTGCCCCCACTGCATGTCAATAGAATCTTACTGACTTCTCCATGATGACCTGCTCTCATAGACTGCCAGATGGCACTATGTTCACTATCAACTGGTAAAAGTTCAATGCCGTATTCTTTAACAAGCGGCATAATAAGATGTCCAGCCACAACAAGTGTTTCTTTATTGGCAATGGCAATATTTTTCTTTGCCTTGATAGCTTCCATTGTAGGCAATAATCCAGCAAATCCAACAATAGCATTTAAGACAATGTCAGTTTCTTCTAATGTTGCGATTGTTAATAGTCCTTCATCACCATAATAGAAATGACGATCAGGATATTCTTTAGATAATGCAATCGCATCCTGTTCATCAATAACCGCAATATGCTTTACTGGAAGCTTTGCCATAATGTCTTTTAAGACCTTCATATTATGTCCAGCTGACATGGCAATGATTTCAAACTGATCAGGATGTTCTAAGACAACTTCAACAGTCTGTGTTCCAATGGATCCAGTAACGCCAAGAACAGTAATTTTTTTCATAAAGTGACCTCCTCAAATTAAGAGAATCTCTTAATAAATAAGAGATTCATTATAGTAAAATATTAAGCAATAGTCCTAATACCATCGCATTGAAGATAATTGAATCAAAACGATCAAGTACCCCACCATGTCCAGGGAAGATCTGCGAATAATCCTTGACATCAAAGTAGCGCTTGATGCTGCTGAAAGTTAAATCACCAATCTGTCCTGTAGAAGATAAGACATAACTTATTACAGCTAACTGCCATAAAGATAATGGCATTTTCATTAAGAAACCAAAAGCTAATGCTAAAGTACCACCACAAATGATACCGCCAATAGAACCTTCAATTGTTTTATTAGGAGATAATCTTGGATTAAGCTTATGCTTACCGATAGAACGACCTACAAAGTAAGCGAAAGTATCAGCTCCAAGAGTAGCAATAGCCAATAATAAGACATAAGATAAACCAAGGTGCATACGCATGACATAGACCATATGCAATCCTAATGCGACTAGTGTTCCACCAGTAAAGTAATAGCCTAATCTGGCAAAATCAATGCCGGCATCAAAGATGCCGCAGACAAGCAGAACAATCAAGTAGATCGCAATATTGATGCTTGGTACAACTGTCTTATTGCTTGTAAAGATACTATAGAACAAGAAGAAGCCAACTATCCCATATAGATAGATATGCGCTTTAGGATTCTTGCATATAGATAATAGTTCAAATGTTGCTACACCAGCGATAAGTGCCATAGCGATCTGAAAGCTGACTGATCCTACAACAACGACTGGAATCAACACTAGGGCTAGCAGAAGACCCGTTATGATACGCTGTTTCATTTAAGTACTCCTCCGAATCTTCGTTCTCTGTTTTGGTAATAGTAAATGCATTTATGAAGCTCTTCTTCATTAAAGTCAGGCCATAGAGTATCTACAAAAATAAATTCTGAATAGCTTAACTGCCAAAGAAGATAGTTTGATAAACGGCATTCTCCACTTGTTCTGATCATAAGATCAACAGGAGGAAGACCTGCTGTCATCAAATGATTCTCAAAGAGGTTTTCATCAATATCATCCATTGAAATCAATCCATCTTTATATTCCTGTGCAATAGCTTTTGTAGCCTGTACAATTTCATCTCTACCTCCGTAGATGAATGCAAAGACAAGTGATAATCCTGTATTATCTTTTGTCTTCTCAATTGCAGCATTGATAATATCCTGCGTTTCCTTAGGTGCCCTTTCTAAATGACCAATAAGCTGAATTCTTACATTGTTTTCAATAAGTTCTTTTAAATACAATGAGAAGAATTCTTTAGGAAGACGGAAAATATAATCTACTTCCTTCTGATCTCTCTTAAAGTTTTCAGTAGAAAAAGCGTAAACAGTCATAGCCTTGACACCAAGACGATTCGCTTCTAATGCTAAAGAACGAATAGTTTTTGTTCCTTCATGATGACCAAATGTTCTTGGCATCTTTCTTTTTTTAGCCCAACGACCGTTTCCATCCATAATAAAAGCAATGTGCTGAGGAATATTATTCATATCTAAGTCGTAGGATTTTGTTTTTTTCTTAAAAATCATAGATTTCCACCTCTTTTGCCATTATATCATACTGAAAACTTCAGGCAACATGAAATAACTTGAATGGCCTATCTTTTTAAAAAAGAAGTCAATATGATGATTGACTTCTTTAATATCAGATTACGCGCATTGTCTGCCATTTTCCTTGTTTATAGCGCCAAATAAAGAGAACAGCTCTTACACTCCAATCACATACCATTGCCCATGCGATGCCGATGACTCCCATTTTCATTACGACACCAAATAAATAAGAGAGCACAAGGCGAACGACAATTGTTGATGCAACTGAAACTATCATTGTAAAACGAACATCTCCTGCTGCGCGTAGTCCATTACCAAGACATCCTGAAAAAGGAAATGCGAAGGCATTGAAGATATTATGAATGACGACTAGCATAAGTGTTAATGCAACTGTTTCACTATTTAAACTGTAAAATCTAAGCATGAGTGGTGTTAATAAAAATACTATCGCATTCCAGGCTACAGAAAAGAGCACGGTAATTTGTGTTAATTTTTTAAAATAGAACGATGCTGATTTAACATCGGATGCGCCCATACACTGTCCAATTACAGTGATATAAATGGGACCAAATGTAGCACCGGCAAGAGCTGCTAAAGACCATATGCTTTGTGCTATTCCATTAGCTGCAATCTGATATGTACCAAAAAGTGCAACGATACTTGATAGTGCCACCTTGACTAGCTGAAAGATTCCATTCTCAATGCCATTAGGGATAGCGATACGAAGAATTTTATTTAACATCGTGCGATTGATCTTAAATATTGATTCCATCTGATAACTAATAGCATATCGCTGATTAAAACAAAGTACAGTTATGATAATCGCAGCAACTGTTCTAGCAATAAATGAGGGATAAGCTACCCCTGCTACACCAGCATGTAAAATATAGATTCCAATGTAGTTACCGATCACATTTATTATGTTAACGACAATAGAAGTATACATGGTAACACTTGTCTTTCCCATGCTTCTAAAAAGTGCTGCTCCCGCATTATAGCAAGCTAATGCCGGATATGAGTATGCGGAGATTCGAAGATATGTCTCACAGGCATCCATGACATTTTTTTCTACGTTTCCAAAAAGAAGCTGTAATATTATTCGGTTGCCAATTAAGACGAGGAACATAAGCATAATAGAAAAAATCATGGAAAACATCAGTAATTGTCCTGATGCTTCACTAGAACGAGCCTTATCCTTGTTGCCAAAATATTGACTGATAACAACAGCACCGCCAGAGGCAAGTGCTGTAAAAAGATAAATAAACACAGTATTAAACTGATTAACTAAAGATACACCTGCTACCGCCGCTTCGCCAGCCTGACTAATAAAGAATGTATCCGCAATACCGACAAGCATCACCAGCAGCTGTTCTAAAAACAATGGAACAATCATGGCGACAAGTTCTTTTCTAGTAAAAGTTATTTTCATAATTGATAAGCCTCTCCAGGCACAAGAACTTTCAGTCGCTCAGGATTAGTTACTGCTTTTTTTAAAGCGATTGGATTACCGTTGAATGTAGACCAGTCTGGAGCATCAACGCTTCCCCAATGAATAGGAATAAGTACTGCATTTGGATAAGTCTCACAAAGCTTTAATGCTCCTTCAAATGTGATATGCCATTCATTGTCTGAGAAGTCCAACAAAATCACATCAGGTTCTTTATAAGAAAGCTGTTCATCTAAAAGCTTTGAGTCACCTGGCATCCAAATTGTTCCATCAGGTGTTTCTAGATAAAAACCACAATAATCTTTTTTTTCCCATTTTCTATACTGCCATTTCTGATGCTCGTTTTGCCAGTTGTGAAGTGCTGGCGTTAATTTGATTTGAATGTGATCAATTGAAAAAGTTTCTCCAATATCATGGCCAATACCTTCAACGCCTTCTTTGACCATTTCCTGTGCCACATACTTTGGGGCGTGCCAGCTTTTTGTATGAGATTTTGTATCATTTAATGTTGCTCTTGAAAAGTGATCATTATCTATGTGTGTCACAAGATAACCGTCTATTTTTTTAACGTCATGTATTGCCAGAGGGATTTCACAAGCAAGAGGCATATCAAATCCTTCTAAAACAGGATCAATCATAATAACAGTTCCCCTGCTATTAATCATCGCTCCTCCACCAGCTAACCAACGTACTTCTGTACCATCAATTCTATCGAAATCTTGCTTGGAAATATGTTCTACTCTTTCAGGGACAGCCTGTCCTTTTTTATTAATGATTACATTCATTTTATGATTCTCCTTTTATTATTGACACCGTGTCAATAACATTATATCAATTTATTTGATTTTGTGTCAACAAAAGGAAAAAGGACTGAGATCAGTCCTTTACTATTATTATAATTCAATATTCCAGATAAGTATCATGTCTTTTATATCTGATGTTTTATATGCTCGTATCATAGTATTCTCCTAATGAAAAAGGCTGATGTTACCACCAGCCTCATTTTTATACAGTCATTAAATCTTTTTCTTTTTCTTTAGCGATGTCTTCAATTTTCTTAACATATTTGTTAGTTAAATCCTGAACATCTTTTTTACCCTGCTTGATAGCATCTTCAGTTTCGCCTGATTTTTCTACATCATCATTAGCAGCTCTTCTGACGTTTCTTAATGCTACTTTATCTCTTTCAGCAATCTTTCCAACCTGCTTAACTAATTCTTTACGACGTTCTTCTGTTAGAGGTGGAATATTGATTCTGATAACATTACCGTCATTTTGAGGAGTTAAGCCTAAATCAGCTTCATAGATTCCTCTTTCGATATCTTTCATTGAGCTTTTATCGTAAGCTTTGATTACTAACTGACGACCTTCAGATACGCTGATACCTGCAACCTGGTTTAATGGTGTAGGTGCACCATAGTATTCAACCATAACTGATTCAAGCATTGAAGGATTAGCTCTACCAGTACGGATGTTTAATAGTTCTTTAGAGAAATTAGCGACAGTCTTCTCCATCTTTTCTTCTGCTTCTAATAATACTTCATCAATCATTATTTATTATTCTCCCTTCGAGATGATAGTTCCATCTACTTTATTTTCGCAAGCTAAAGCAATATTGCCTTCTTTTTGCATATTGAAAACTGATAAATCAATATCATTGTCTTTACATAATGTAATAGCTGTCTGATCCATGATCTTTAAGTCTTTGTTTAAGACATCTAAGTAAGTAAGCTTATCAAACTTAGTTGCTGTTGGATCAATCTTAGGATCTGCTGAATAAACGCCATCAACACCGTTCTTAGCCATAAGAATAACATCAGCATTGATTTCAGCTGCTCTTAATGCAGCAGTTGTATCTGTTGTGAAGTAAGGGCTACCTGTACCACCTGCAAAGATAACAATTCTACCTTTTTCAAGATGTCTAACAGCTCTTCTTCTAATATATGGTTCAGCAACTTCTTTCATTTCAATAGCTGTCATACAGCGTGTATGTACGCCAAGAGCTTCAAGTGCGTTCTGTAATGCAAGACCGTTCATGATAGTTGCTAACATCCCCATGTAGTCAGCATTAGCTCTTTCCATGCCCATGTCTGCACCAGTCTTTCCTCTCCAGATATTTCCACCACCGCATACAACAGCGATTTCTACACCTAGATTTTTTGCATCTCTAATTTGAGCAGCGATATCTGCTACAACTTTAGGATCAATACCTGTACCTTTTTCACCAGCTAAAGCTTCCCCGCTGATTTTAAGTAAAACTCTATTATATTTCATAAGAATCTCCTTTTCTCATACATACATTCTAATTGAATATTAGAATCACGTCAACAATTTATAGACTCAATAAAAAAGCCTATACTAGCAAATGTTTGCGTAAAAAAAGAGAGACAAAAAGTCTCTCAATCAATTTTAAAGTCCAGCCTGTGCAGCTACTTCAGCAGCGAAGTCGTCTTCTTTCTTTTCGATACCTTCACCAACTTTGAAACGTGCCATTTCTAATACTTTACCTTTACCTAAGTATTTTTCAACAGTCTGATCTGGATCTTTGATGAATTCCTGATCATTTAAGCAGATTTCTTTGAAGTTTTTCTTTAAACGACCCATGATGATCTTTTCCATGATCTGAGCTGGTTTTGGTTTAGCAGCTTTTGCATTTTCTTCTTCAGCCTGAGTTTTTAATACAGTTAATTCTCTTTCACGAATGTCTGCAGGGATATCTTCTTCAGAGATGAACTGAGGAGCACTTGCAGCTACGTGCATAGCGATGTCTCTTGCTTTTTCAGCATCATCAATTGAAATCTTAACTAATGCAGAAACAGATCCACCCATGTGTGAGTAAGCACCGAATGCTTCTTCATCAGTTTTTTCCATAACAGCGATTCTTCTTAAAGATAATTTTTCACCAATCTTACCAGTCTTTTCAGCGATTACTGTTTCAAGATCTTTACCATCTACATCTAATTTTAATGCAGCTTCAACATCAGCGCATTTATTATCAGCAGCAACGTTAGCGATTAAGTTTACTAATTCTTTGAATTCTTCATTCTTAGCAACGAAGTCAGTTTCAGAGTTTACTTCTACTAATGCAGCAGTATTTCCTTTAATTGCGAAAGCAGATAAACCTTCAGCAGCGATTCTATCAGCTTTCTTAGCTGCCTTAGCGATACCTTTTTCTCTAAGCCAGTCAAATGCAGCTTCGATGTTACCGTCAGTAGCATCTAATGCTTTTTTACAGTCCATCATACCTGCACCAGTTTTTTCACGTAATTCTTTTACTAATTTTGCAGTTACAGCCATTTCTTTTTCCTCCGTTAATATAATGATAAGGAAGCGGAAGCTTCCTTATTTGTGAACGTTATTAGTTATTTCTTGGTCCTCTATTGTTTCTACGAGCGTTCTTGTATCTTGGACCTCTGTTTCTGTTTTCTTCAACAGAAGCAACAGCATCGTTCATAGTTACTTCTTTTTCTTCTTCATCTTTTAAGTAAGCAACAGTTGTTGGTTCACCTTTTGCTTCACAGATAGCATCTGCCATAGAAGCAACGATTAACTTAACAGCTCTGATAGCATCATCATTTGCTGGGATGATGTAATCAACTTCATCAGGATCACAGTTAGTATCAACGATACCGAATACAGGGATACCTAAAATTTTAGCTTCAGCTACAGCGTTATGTTCAACTTTAGGATCAACTACGAATAAAGCATCTGGAAGCTTCTTCATATCTTTGATACCACCTAAGTTTCTTTCTAACTTAGCTTTTTCTTTCATCATTAAGATAGCTTCTTTTTTAGTATACTTTTCTAAAGAACCATCTTCTTCCATTTTTTCTAATTCGATTAATCTCTTGATTCTTCTAGTGATAGTTTTGAAGTTAGTTAAAGTACCACCTAACCAACGAGAGTTAACATAGTAAGAACCAGATCTTTCAGCTTCAGCCTGTACAGCTTCCTGAGCCTGTTTCTTAGTACCTACGAATAATACTTTTCCACCTTTAGCAGCGATATCCATCATTGCTTTGTAAGCTTCATCGATCTTTTCAGAAGACTTCTTTAAGTCAATGATATAGATTCCGTTTCTTGATGTGAAAATGTATGGAGCCATTTTTGGGTTCCATCTTTTTGTCTGATGTCCGAAATGAACACCAACTTCTAATAGTCTTTTCATTGAAATTACTGACATGTGTAATTTCCTCCTTTTCGTTTTTTCCTCCACTGCTTCTAACTTTTGACACCCTTTCAGGCACTCGTCAAGAGAATTCACAGTGTGTGTATTTAAAACACCTCAATGAATATAACATAATCTTATAAGAAATACAAGCATCATTAATAAGAAATATAAAAAAGATAGGTGTCCCCTATCTTTCTAAATATGTATTTCCTTCTTTACTAATACCAAGCTTTGGATAGATGGCATACACTAACAATGAAAGAATGCCATTGATTAACATTGTTGGCAAGAGTCTTTGCAAAATAAAGAGATAGAATGCAAACGAAGTTGCTCTCACAATAAATTCAAGCACGTAGATAAAAACTTCCTTGAAAGCAACAATTGACATAGCAAATACCGCAAACTGCATAAAACCAAATCTGTTGGTAGAGAAAAACTTCGTACGTACAAAAGCGATAATAATATAAATCAATACATAAGCTGCTAGCGCATTAGAATAGACAATACTGTAGTAAAGTCCACAGATTGCTGAAAAGAAATATCTTTCAGTACTGTCATCTAGATCATTAACAAGCATAGTAAAACAAATAAGACCTAATGAAGGTACAATAATTGCGCCCTGTCTTGTAAATGGATATGGCAACAAGTAGACAATCAGACCATCGATGAGATAAGCAATTACCATAATAATAAAACTACGAATCAATCTGTTTCTCATCATTATTTCCTCTTTACAACAGCAAGATAATTTAGATTATCAAAATCTGCGCTTGGCTTAACAGCAATGATTTTCCCAGTAGATGCATTATCATTAGTAAATCCCTTAACATTACCAACCAAAATACCCTTAGGTGTCTTATCGCTGCCACCAAGACCGCTTGTTAACACCTCAGCATTGGTTTCAACTTTAGAAGCTGTCGATAAAAGCTGAATCTTAAAACAGTGAGTTCCTGTATCATAACCATTAAGTAAGCCATAAAGCGTATCCTTGCCGCTTTGAATCATCACTGGAAGCTGGAATCCTGTGTTCTCTGTACATAATAGACGCACTTCAGATGAAACAGCACCTACACGTGTAATCACACCAACCATGCCATTAGCACTCATGACTGCCATACCTTTCTTGATGCCTGACTGGCTTCCTGAATTGATCATAACTGTACTATCCCAGGCCTCAGAATCTCTCTTGATTACAGTAGTATATGACAATGTATATTCAGTAGGCAAATTCTTAATGTTCGTAATAGATTTTAAATCATCAAGTTCCTTCTCAAGCTGCTTATTATAAGCTAGCTCTCTTGCATAATTATCCAAGGATTTCTTTAATTTCTTGTTTTCATTATAGACATCTTTCAATGCAGCATATTCAGATGCCAAATTGCCAAGTCCATCAATTGGTGCCTTAAAAATATAATATTCAATATTAGAAACTGCATCTTTTACAACCCCAAATCCAGGTACAACATTCGTACTTGTCAAAAGGGAGATTACACTCGCCCCAACAAGGACAATCGTCACGATAAACATTCTCTTATTCGCTTTTTTGTTTTTATCGTTGAACACATTCCTCACCTCGTGGGACTATTATAAAATATACACTGCTAAAATGCAATTACATCATGTTCATTATAAAGACGCTTTCCTACAAAACTATAGAACTCATTCCATCCTATAATGATATGATCAAGAACCTTCACATTCATCATTTTCCCTGATTCCATCAGTCGTTTCGTCACTTCCTCATCCTCAATGCTTGGTCTTGCATCCCCACTAGGATGATTGTGAATCGCAATCAGCGCAACGCCGTTAAAAGAAAGTGTCTCTAAAAATATTTCTCTCATAGAAATAAGTGACGCATTGATACTGCCAATAAAGAGCGTCTTCTTCAAAATCAAGCGATGCTTCTGATCTAAAATGAGTATCACAAAATGCTCTTGCTTAAGATGCATCATTTCACTTTTCATCAAATTAAATACCGCATGCGGAGAATCAAAGATCACCGGTATATCAGTTGCCTCATAAATACGTTTACCAATTTCTAATATAGCCATCAATTCTACGCCTTTGGCTTTCTTGATGCCCTTCATGGAAATCAGTTTACCATAAGAGGCATCTTTTAAATGCACGATTCCTCCTATTTCTCCTAAAAGTCTTTTAGATAATTCGATAACATTCTCACTCTTATTGCCTGTCCTTAAGACAATAGCCAATAACTCTTCATCACTTAATTGATCAATTCCTATAGAAAGTGCCTTTTCTCTAGGATGCTCTTCAATAGATAACGTTTTAATCATAGGTAAAGCGAGTGGGCGTTTGCCCACTAGTCGCTCCCCCATTCTAACTGAATGAATTTTGGAATAGACACACGTCCACGCTTAGAACGCCATAGCTTATAGAAAGCTGCCCCAAAGATCGCATAAATAATGTACTTAAGTGTTCCTCCTCCATTGACCTGCATCATTTCCTGTTCAGATAATTCATACATGCTTTCTCTCCTTTCTGAAGTTTTGCCCCTATTTATTTATTCATCAAATAAATAATAATTACTAAAAAAAGAACATAATCATGTTCTTCTTCTAGAATCTTATATCTTTTATTCTTTCATAGATCTTCTTATTCCCACTTAACCCAGCAACAAAGTTCCAATTGACATATAATCCAATTGACATATAAATAGATGACTTCCCCATTTGTTAAAAGAGTCTTATCCGTTGAGAAGATTTCAAAAAACTAACACGATTGTGTAGTGAACATCTTAGATGATATAAATTCATCATTTTGCATATCTACATTTTCAATAGTATTCCATTCAATTGTTTTCCAATCTTTTAAGACAATATCATTCTTTGTGATTTGAAATTCTTCTTTTGTTAATGAACAGTAATTAGCCATAGAATCTCCTGGTTCTTTATTTTCATCATAAATTACACCTTCTGAAAGAATAATGTAAAAACTTCTTTTGTCCATATTTTAATTGGAGTACTGCTTCAATTGCATTGTTTTTTTAAGATTGAAATTTATATAAAAAAGGAATGTTCAAATGAACATTCCTTAGTCGAAGTTTGCAAGCTTTTCTTTTGCAGCTTCATACTTAGCTAAGTAATCAGCCTGTTTTGCTTTTTCTTGTTCAACCTTAGCTGCTGGAGCCTTGTTGACAAAGTTTGGATTTGAAAGCATCTTCTTAGATCTTTCAAGTTCCTTTTCAAGAGCTGCAATTTCTTTTTTCGCTTTTTCTTTTTCAGCTTCCATATCGATATACTGACCTAAGTCAATATGAAGAGTATTACCACCCTTGATCACTGAGTTAGCACTGTTTTTAGCAACATCCATATTATATCCTGCACAGATTGCATTACATAATTTCTTGATGAATGGTGCCATATCATTTAATAGTCCTTCAAGTCCATCAGTGTTAGTAGTGATTGTGTAATCAACTTCTACACTGTTCTTGATCACATACTGATGTCTGATTTCACGAATACCTTTAACAATATCAATCAAGTAAGTGAACTGGCTATCGATAGTCTTATTAGAGAATGCTGGATTCACTTCTGGCCATGAAGCTAATACGATTGATTCTTTAGCATGTGGAATTGACTGGTAGATTTCTTCAGTTACAAATGGCATAAATGGATGAAGAAGTCTTACAATGCTATTAAGAACATAAACAAGAGTAGACTGAGTTGCTGCTTTAGCTTTTTCATCATCACCATTTAATGTTTCTTTTGCTAATTCAATATACCAGCTACAGAATTCATTCCAGATGAAGTCATAAAGTTCACTTCCTACATTACCAAATTCAAATTTGTCCATGTTAGCATTTGTATCTTCAATGACTTCATTTAATCTATTTAAGATCCACTGATCAGGAAGATTTAAGTTTTCAAGCTTAACATCATCCCAAGTCATGTTTTCATCAATGTTCATTAATACGAATCTCGCACTGTTCCAGATCTTATTGATGAAATGAGAAATAGCTTCAAGCTTAGCAGGAACATATCTCATATCCTGTCCAGGAGCAGTGTTGTTAGTTAAGAAGAATCTTAATGTATCTGCACCATATTCATCGATAACGTCCATTGGATCTACACCGTTACCAAGTGATTTAGACATCTTTCTACCCTGTTCATCACGGATAAGACCATGAATTAGAACATGTTTGAATGGTCTCTTCTTAGTAAATTCTAATGACTGGAAGATCATTCTTGATACCCAGAAGAAGATGATATCATAACCTGTAACTAATGTATCAGTTGGGAAATATCTCTTGAAGAGTTCAGCATCTTCATTAGGCCATCCCATTGTAGAGAAAGGCCATAATGCAGAAGAGAACCATGTATCCAATACATCTGAATCCTGTGTCCAGTTTTCAATATCTTCAGGAGCATCTTTACCTACATAAACTTCACCAGTTTCATTGTTATACCATGCTGGAATCTGATGACCCCACCATAACTGACGTGAAATACACCAGTCTTCAATGTTTTCCATCCACTGGCTATATGTCTTTTCAAAACGATCAGGTACGAATGTAACCTTGTCATCTGTTTTCTGATTAGCTAATGCCTGCTGTGCTAATGGTTTCATTTTTACGAACCACTGTTTAGATAAATAAGGTTCAACAATTGCATGTGATCTTTCTGAATGTGCAACTGGGTGAACGATTTCTTCAATATGATCAACAACACCTGCAGCTTCGAAGTCTTTAAGTAATGCTTCACGACATTCGAAACGATCCATGCCTTCATATTTACCACAAAGTTCATTCATTGTACCATCATCATTCATACAGATTGGCATAGCCAAACCATATTTCTTACCTAAAGCAAAGTCATTAGGGTCATGAGCTGGTGTACATTTCATAACTGAAGTCCCTTTGCCAAGTTCAATATAGTCATCAGCCATGATTGGTAATGCCTCACCATTAGCTGGGTTGATTGCTTTCTTTCCTACTAAATGAGTATATCTTTCATCATCAGGATGAACAAAGATAGCAGTATCCCCAAACATTGTTTCAGGTCTAGTAGTAGCTACTACTACTTGTTCATCAGAACCTTCAATCTGATATTTGAAGTAGTACATCGCACCCTTAGTGTCTTCATGATAAACTTCAATATTAGAAAGAGCTGTACGCTGTACTGGATCCCAGTTGATGATACGTTCTCCCTGATAGATTAGTCCTTTATTGTATAAAGAAACAAAGACTTCCTTAACTGCATCAGATAAACCTTCGTCTAATGTAAAACGTTCTTTAGAATAATCCAATGCTAGTCCTAGTTTAGCCCACTGTGAGCGAATAATAGAAGCATATTCTTCTTTCCAAGACCAAGCTTTCTCTAAGAACTTTTCTCTACCTAAATCATAACGAGAAAGACCTTCTTCTCTCATTCTGGCTTCTACTTTAGCCTGTGTAGCAATACCAGCATGATCCATACCTGGTAGCCATAGAGCATCATAGCCCTGCATTTTTTTATAGCGGATAATCATATCCTGTAAAGTTGTATCCCATGCATGACCTAAATGTAATTTACCAGTAACATTTGGTGGTGGAATAACAATAGAATAAGGTTTCTTTGAAGTATCTCCTGCTTCAAAATATCCTTTTTCTACCCAGGTCTTATACTTGCCTTCTTCTACTTTTTTATGATCATATGAACTTGCTAATTCTTTCATCGTTCGTCTCCTTTAAATAATGCTTTGTTTAAACGAATATAAGAAATGACTTTCTTATTAAAATTAGTACCTGCAATCAATGTCTTATATTCATGGGTAAAATCTGAGAAATTATAAGTTGCATAATCTCCTTCTTCATTATCTTCTGCGTCATTTTCTAAAACATCATAAAGATGCTTAGCCCCTTTCAATAATGAAGCAATGTCATGAGCGCCTACTCGTTCAAAACAGTTTTCTATATCATCTACATAATCAGATAATGCCGGTGACATAAAAAAAGAACGAATTCCAGAGTTTCCTCCGATAGTCTGGTTAAGCTGATAAATGCCATAGATTGTTTTTTCTACCTCATTTAATGATTCATAATAATGATCTTCATCTTCTTCCTCTTTACGTTGACATTCAAGAATGACAGCACTTGGAAGCTGATCATCGGCACAATCATCAATTTTTTCAGGTGTCAAATGCGAATAGCATTCTTTCAGTGTCTGATATTCCTGCTCAGCTTTTTCATTCGCAATGCGTCTTTTCTTTCTGATAGCAGAAATACGTGTAATAAGAAACACTGCAATGAATGCCATTATGACAAAGAAGAAAATCCAGATAATTGTGATAGCCTGCTCATTTCTTTGTACTCCTGTTAAGATAACCATATGTCCTCCTTACAAAAAAAAACGAGCAATCGTAAAGGACGATTTGCTCGTGGTACCACCTTTTTTTACATAATGTGAATTATGCCTCAAGACTTTAACGCAGTCATACGAACTCTACTACTTCATTCATAGAATTGGCTCCAAGGCTACCTTCCACTTTCCTCTTTATTCCTTTACACCAGCCAGGAACTCTCTTGAAAAGAAAATAAGTGTACTCCTCCTCTTCATTGCGAATTCAATTTTATCAAAGTGGCACGTAAATGTCAAACGCATTATTGAATAAGAGATAGTGCATGCTCAAGCACACTTTCTCCATCCATCATGCCATAATCCCTCATACTGATCAGTTCACAAGGCGTATCCCCAACAAACTTCATAATCTGATCCCTAGCGTAACGCGCCTGAGGACCAAGAAGGACGACATCAGCCTTCTTAACCTGTTCTGAAATTTCATTAGCATTGACAGCCCAGATGTGCACGTCAATGCCTTTTTCATTTGCTGCTCTTTGCATCTTCTCGACAAGAAGGCTAGTAGACATTCCCGATGCACAGCAAAGTAAAACGTTAACCATATGCTCTCTCCTCTTTTGATACCTTTATTATAAAGGAATATATAAGAAAAAGAAAGGTGACTTAGTCACAAAGCTTAAGAATTGTATTCCAAACTTCGTCGACACCTTTCTTCTTTAAGCTAGAGAATCTAATGAAATAATCATTTTCATCAAAGCCTAAATCTTCCTTGATACGCTTTTCGTTTTTAACAAGATCATTGCGCTTTAGCTTATCTTCTTTTGTTGCAACAACAATGACGGGAATATGATAATATTTCGCATATTCGTACATTGTAATATCATCATCTTTAGGTGGATGACGATAATCAACAAGAAGACACATAGCCTTAAAATTCTTTCTTTCAGTACAATATGTTTCAAACATCTCACCAAACTGCTGCTGAATACGATCAGGCACTTTAGCATAACCATATCCAGGTACATCGACAAGACGTAATTCATCATTGACATTAAAGAAATTTAAAGTACGTGTCTTACCAGGTGTCGCAGACACCTTGGCAAGACCGTTAACATCAGTAATTGTATTAATAAAGCTTGACTTTCCTACATTGGAACGACCAGCCAATAAAAACTCTGGCAATGATTCATCTGGCCACTGAGATGACCAGGCAGCACAAAGCATAAATTCTGCTTTCTTAATTGTATACATAGGCTTATCTCCTATACAATCGCATGTTTAAGTACTGTATCAATGTGATCAGCTACAATGATAGTAAGTTCTTTCTTCACTGATTCAGGAATATCATCGATATCCTTTTCATTATCCTTAGGAATAATGATAGTAGAAATACCAGAACGATGAGCAGAAATAGATTTTTCTTTTAATCCACCGATTGGAAGTACTTCACCAGTTAAAGTGATTTCACCAGTCATTGCTACATCATTTTTAACAGCTTTCTTAGTAAATGAGCTATAAAGTGCAGTTGTTAAAGTGACACCAGCACTTGGTCCATCTTTCTTGACAGCACCTTCTGGTACATGAATATGAATATCCTGATTTTCGAAATCTTCTTTAGAAAGACCATATTTAGCAGCATTGGCTTTCATGTAATCCAATGCAATTGAAGCTGATTCTTTCATGACATCACCAAGCTGTCCGGTTACATTGAATTTACCTGAACCTGGGAAATGGTTTACTTCAATTGGAAGAATATCTCCACCAAACTGTGTCCATGCTAAACCAGTAACAACACCGATCTGATTATCTTTAAGTTTTTTAGTATGATCAAATGGTGCTTTTCCTAAATATTCCTGTAAATCTTCAATCTTCACATCAACATTTGCTGCTTTATCCTTTAAAATCTTAAGAACAGCCTTACGACATAATGAAGCAATAAGACGTTCAAGCTGACGTACACCAGCTTCTCTTGTATAGTGCTGAATGACATAAAGAACTGTTTCATCAGAAATAGTGAACTGTTCTGCAGTCAAGCCGTGGTTCTTAAGCTGTTTTTTGATCAAGTGATTGCGAGCAATCTGTACTTTTTCCTGTTCAGTGTATGAAGACAATTCAATAACTTCAAGACGATCTCTAAGTGGACCTGGAATGCTGCCAAGATCATTAGCAGTCGCAATAAAGAGAACTTTAGATAAATCATATGGTTCTTCAATGAAGTTATCAGAGAACATACTATTCTGTTCTGGATCTAATACTTCAAGCATTGCACTAGTTGGATCACCTTTATAATCAGATGACATCTTATCAATTTCATCAAGAAGGAAGACTGGGTTAACTACCCCTGCCTTCTTCATACCCTGAATAATACGACCAGGCATAGATCCAAGATAAGTTCTACGATGACCTCTGATTTCTGATTCATCAGTCACACCACCAAGTGAAGCCTTGATGAATTTTCTACCCAATGCATGAGCAATAGACTTAGCTAAAGAAGTCTTCCCTGTACCAGGTGGCCCAACAAGACAGATAATTGGAGCATTTAATGACTGTGTCATCTGTTTAACCGCAAGATGTTCTACAATTCTTTCTTTTGGTTTTTCTAATCCAAAATGATCATCATCAAGAATCTTTTCTACATCTACGATATCTTCATTGTCATCAGTCTGTTCCCACCAAGGGAGTTTTAAGACCCAATCAATGTAATTTCTTACTACATTAGCTTCAGGTGAAGATGCTGGCATCATTTCATAACGCTGCAATTCTTCAATTAGTTTATCTTTAATATTCTGAGGATAAGGATTTTCCTTGATCTTCTTACGAATCTGATCAACTTCATCTTCTCCGTTAGGAGTATCCCCTAATTCTTCCTTGATTGCTCTTAAACGTTCTCTTAGATAGAATTCCTTTTGATTTTCATCAATGCTCTTCTTGACCTTATCATTGATAGTAGATTCAATCTCATTGATTGTCTTTTCTTTTTGCATGCATGCAAGAACAAGAAGAAGACGTTTATTGACATCAGCTTCATCTAGAATCTTCTGTCTTTCATTAAGATCAATATTCATATAATGGCCAATTGCATCAGCCAATTCAGATGCGGATAATCCTTGTGAAATATTCGCAAATAATTCTCTTGGGAATAATCCAGCAGTACGGTTGATAAACTGCATCTGTTCAGTAATCTTACGAACTAATGCGGTTTCTTCATTTTCATCACCAAATACATCTTCAAGGTATTCTACCTTAGCATAATAACATCCATCTTTTTCATAAAAAGAATGAATCTTAGCACGTTTTTCTCCGGCTACTGTCAATTTGATTGTTCCATGATTATCCTTCTTGACTTTTCTAACAACGCTACAAGCTGTCCCCACCTTATAGATTGTATCAATAGAAATTTCTTCTTCTAAGGGATGAATCTGTGAAACAAACAGGATATGAGAATCGTACATATCGACAGCATCATCGATAGCTTTAAGACTAAAACTACGTCCTACATCGATGGCCGTATCATGACCTGGGAATACAAGCATACCTCTTGTACAGATCACAGGAAGCTCTATGATATTTGTATCCATGTTATTACCTCCTTTAATTAGTGAAAATAAGACGCTTGACGTAAGCGCCTTATTCTCTCTTATTTGTAATTATTTATTATTTAGAAACATTTTCTTTGATGAAGTCAACAGCCTTCTTGTTAGCAACATCAGCTTTTACTCTATATTCCTGACCAGCGAAGATCTTCTTGATTTCTTCAACATCTCTGCTGTAGTAAGCAGCGATTTCTTTATACTGTTCATCTAATTCTTCATCAGTTACTTCGATGTTTTCAGCTTTAACAACTGCATCAATGATTAACTGGAACTTAACACGTTTTTCAGCCTGATCAGCCATCTGAGCTTTCATATCATCTAAAGACTGACCTGTTAACTGAGTGTAAAGATCCATGTTTAATCCCTGTCTAGAAAGGTTTTCAGTCATTTCTGAAACCATAGTCTGTACTTCAGTATCTACCATAGCCTGAGGTACTTCAACTGGGTTAGCTTCAACGACTGCTTCAAATACATCTTCGTCGAATTTTCTTTCAGCTTCAGCTTTCTTCTGAGCTCTGATATCTTCTTTGATATGATCTTTTAACTGATCTAAAGTTTCAATACCTTCGATGTTAACATCTTTAGCTAATTCATCATCTAATGCAGGTAAGATCTTAGTCTTGATTTCATGAACTTTAACTTTGAAAGTTGCATCAGCGCCAGCTAATTCAGGAGCCTGATATTCTTCTGGGAATTTAACATTGATTTCTTTTTCTTCCCCAACTTTCATACCGATTAACTGTTCTTCAAAACCAGGAATGAATGAACCTGAACCGATTTCTAATGGATAGTTTTCACCTTTTCCACCTTCGAAAGCAACTCCATCTTTGAAACCTTCGAAATCGATATTAGCTGTATCACCATCTTCTACTTCACCGTCTTCTTTTAATTCTAATTCAGCGAATTCATTCTGGTATGATGCTAATCTTTCATCTACTTCTTTAGAAGTAACTCTTACAGCTTTTTTCTTAGCTTCTAAACCTTTGTACTGTTTTAATTCAACTTCAGGAGCTACTGGAGCTGTGAAAGTGATCTTTAATTCATCTTCAGTCATAACTTCCACGTTTGCTTCTGGCTGAGCTACTGGTGTGATATTATTTTCAACAAAGATTTTAGCATAGCTTGTAGATAAAATTTCATCTACTGCTTCAGCTAATAAAGCTTTAGTTCCAACTTTAGCTTTGATAAGTCCCTTAGGAGCTTTACCTTTTCTAAAACCATCAAGGTTAGCATTCGCAGCTACTTTATTTAACGCACGATCCTGAGCAGCTTTCCATTCTTCTTTTGAGAATGTAGCTTTTACTTCTACCATGCTTTTTTCTAACTTATTTACAACTGTTTCCATATTTGTTTACTTATCTCCTTTTTATATTCCGCTAGTATTATACATGAATGTGTATCCATTTGCAACAATTTATCACTCTATTTCTCTGAGTGCTAATATTTGTCTTTCTACATCCTTGAAATCTACATAATAATCAATTTCAATATCGTCTTTATCTACCTCAATATTTTGTAATGTCGCAACATAGTAATGCAAAGCTGCGGCAATTACACTGAAGTCTTCTTCATAGATTTCTTTTGGGTAAATGTGATATAGATAATATTCAAGATAATCTACACACTGATTAAGCAAAGTTGGATTTTCATCTTCCAATGCACTCTGAAGCTTCTTACCAATTCCCATATAAGCAGTCTGTGCCAAGACAAGTGGCATATAGCTTGGATTAAAGTCATAGTAAGTATTGTTTTTAGCAACTTCAAATTCTTCATCGATCTGCTGTTCAATCATCAATTCCATCATTAGCGTCTTAGCAAATGGTGGCTTGTTTGGATCACGCAGATAATTGCGAATGCTAGGAATAAGCATTCTGATATTTAACTGCTGCATCTGATCCAATGCCATATACAGCAAGTCTTCATTGACATCATCCCTTTGCAGGATCAATTCAATTTCCTCAGTAGAGAAAATCTGACTCTTGCTTTCTAGATCATAGTTAACTTCCTGCTTAGCAAGAAGGATTTCATCATATGCAGCATTGAATGTACTTTCATACTCATAAGGAATATATGGCATCGAAAGCTCTTCAACTAAAATATTGATAGCTTCTTCAAAATCACCAGTTTCCTTCAATGTCATGACATACTGAGCAACGACATCATAGTATGTATCCCCTGCCTTTGCTTTTGCGAGCATACCTTCAGTCTTAGCCTGCTGATATTCACCTAAGGCATTAAGGCAAACCAATCTTAAAAGTCTTGTCTTCTCATCACTGAGATCATTCAGTTCTCTTAAAGCGGCACTATATTGGCCTTCATTGATTAATTCTTCTATCATATGTACTCCTTTGTCGTATATCTTATCAAAGTTCTATTATATACGCAAATAAAACGAAAACAAACCCCATTTATTTATGGGGTTTGTCATTATTCATCACCAAATGAAATTCCAATAGCCTTAGCCGCCTTAACAAGTTCACCATTAGGATCTACATGTTTTTGCTGGCCGATTTTCGCTGCACCAATTACTTCTTCTAATGATGTATAACCCATTTTATCACCATTGATTGTAACAACATTGCCAAAATGACCTTCATTGATAAGTTCACAAGCTGCAACACCATAACGTACTGATAAAATACGATCATACGCTGAAATGTCTCCACCACGAATAATATGACCAGGATTAACAGAACGCACTTCATGATTTGGAATCATTTTTTCTAAATCATTTTCAAGCTGCTTAGCAATACCACCTAAACGAACTGGATCAGGTGAATCCTCTACAATCTTACCGATGACCTTAGTACCATCTGCATATTTTGCACCTTCAGCTACCGCAATGACAGTATAAGGAAGCCCCTGTTCATCACGACGCTTTACAGCCTTAACAATATTTTCAACCTTGAATGGAATTTCTGGAATCAGACAGATTCCAGCATTACCTGCAAGACCTGCATATAAAGTAATCCATCCAGCATCTCTACCCATCAATTCACATAAGATAACACGATGATGAGATTTCGCAGTTGTCTGTAAACGATCAATAAACTCAGTACCAACACTCATGGCACTCATAAAGCCATAAGTCACGTCAGTTGAAGCTAAGTCATTATCCATTGTTTTAGGCACACCGATAACATTAACACCCTTACGAGAAAAATCTCTCGCACTTGTCAATGTACCATCTCCTCCTAATACAACAAGAACATCAACCCCAGCTTTCTTTAAGTTTTCTACACCAACATCAGAGACATCTTTTTTCACTTTGCCCCCTTTGCCGTCATCTACAAGATAATCAAATAAGTTATCCTTGTTAGAACTATAAAGAATAGTTCCACCTTCTTTATAGATATTTTCTACTTTTTCTACAGTCAAATCTACATAATTATTATTATAAAGACCACGATAGCCATAGACATAACCAATGACTTCCCAGCCGTATTTTTCAATTGCTGTCTTAGTAATAGTTCGAATTACAGCATTTAAGCCTGGACAATCTCCTCCGCCAGATAATAAAGCAATTTTTTTAATATTCTGTTCCATAATGAACCCCCTAAAATAATAGCTAAAATTGTGTGTAAATGTACTCCACTTTTTTTATTCTATCAACTAACTTTAAAAAATACAAGCGCTTACTTTAAATTCATACCATAAAAAAGTAAGCGCTTTTCCCATCATCAATAGAGGAATTATTAAAATCAGAAAAAAAGATCTTACAGAAGCCCTGTAAGATCTCTAATAACATAACCACCAATCATTAATCCAGCTACCGAAGGCACAAAAGAAACACTGCCGGGAAGAGCACGTCTAGACCCGCCACTGGCCTTCATTTCTGCCATTTCCCTATTTACAAGAGCACTTTCTTTTGGCTTAAGAGGATATTCAGTAGAAAAGAGCACCTTGCATTTTTTAATGCGTCTTTTCTTCAGTTCCGTTCTCATAACTCTTGCAAGAGGATCAACGGATGTCTTATAAATATCAGTAATTTGAAGCTTTGATGGATCAAGCTTATTGCCAACACCCATACAGCTGATGATTTTCGTCTTTGTCTTTGTACATTCTTCAATGATATCAATCTTCGCCTTGATTGTATCAATAGCATCAATAACATAATCATATGAAGAAAAATCAAATTCATCTTTCACTTCAGGAAGATAAAACATCTGTTTCTTCTCAATGATCGCATCTTCATTGATAGAAAGAATACGCTTTGCAACTAAATCAACCTTGTTCATTCCTATTGTATCCAAGGTTGCAATAATCTGACGATTGATATTCGTCTTAGAGACAGTATCATTATCCACAAGGACAAAGTGTCCAACACCAGCTCTTGCCAAGGCTTCAGCCACAAATCCGCCTACACCGCCTAATCCAAATAGACAGACTTTCTTGTTCATCAATGAATCAACAGCGTCTTCTCCTAAAAGAATAGCTGTTCTAGAAAATTGTTCTTTCATATACTAATTTCTTCTTTCTGATTGAATAAAATAAAGATAGGCATCATTGTCAATATGTACCTTCTCATCACTTTCATTAGATACACATAAAGGATCATCTCTTCTTAACTGATAAGAAGATAATGGATACTCACAATGAGACAGACTCACTTTGCATTCATCAAGTGCAAACAATGAAAAATACTTAGAGTGAACCATCAATTCATGATGTCCTGGCTTTAATATTGAAATAATATTAGTCGCATCAATAACCCTTATATCAAGATCTTTATACTGCTCAAGAAGACACATGATGGAGAAGAAATGATCAATTCTTCCTCCAGTTACACCGTAAATATCAATTTCATCATAGCCCTTGTTAATCGCATATTCTAAAGCCAGCTGTGTATCTGTCTGATCTTTTCTTGAAGGATACTTCTTAATCTTAAGATCATCTAAAATCTCTAGATCACAAAGCGAATCAAAATCCCCAATAGCCAAAGTAGGATGAAGCTTATACTTCAATAAATGAGAAACACCTGCATCAGCACCAATGTAAGGGATTGTGCGGTCCAATACATCCCCTACATCCATACCCGCATAGATGCCTATTCGCATAATAATGATGCGATCGCATCACGACGTGATGCTGCCTTAAATACATAGCTTCCTGCAACAAGAACATCACAGCCAGCTTCTACGCATAGCTTTCCTGTCTGTTCATTGATGCCGCCATCAACTTCAATAATAAAGCCATATTTTCCTTTTAGACTATTTAATGTCTTAATCTTTTCAACAGCAATATCATTGAATGACTGACCGCCAAATCCCGGTTCAACACTCATGACAAGAATCATGTCTACATCATTTAAATAGGGAAGAATAGCGTCTACATGTGTACCTGGTTTAATAGAAATACCAACCTGTACATTTGATGCATGAATATGATTGATAAGTTCCATTGTCTTTTCTCTTGATTCCATTGCTTCAATATGGAAAGTGATCATATCTGCTCCAGCTTTGATGAATTCATCTACATAAAACATAGGATCAGTGATCATTAAATGAACATCTAAAAATAAGTCAGTTGCTTTTCTTACATTAGCTAAGATGCTATATCCAAATGAAATATTAGGAACAAAATGTCCATCCATTACATCATAATGAAGCCATTTAGCTCCTTCTAATGTATCAATTTCTTCTTTTAATTTTGAAAAATCCGCCGATAAAACAGATGGTGCGACTTTAGTCATACTTCTTTGCCTCTCTCTCTTTGACTTCTTTTAAGAAAGTCAGATAATGTTCATAACGTTCTTTCGTAATCTTGCCTTCTTCTACCGCCTGTTTAACACCACAATGAGGCTCACTATCATGAAGGCAGCCACGGAACTTACACATTGTAGCATATTCTCTAAAATCATGGTAGCTTACAGAAAGATCAATAGGATCCATTTCCAATGTCAAAGATGAAAAACCTGGCGTATCAGCTACATAGCCGCCATGCATGCGAATAAGTTCCGTATGTCTTGTCGTATGCTTCCCACGACCAAGTGCCTTAGAGATTTCATTGGTATCAATGTTCAAATGAATATCCAATGCATTAAGCAGACTGGATTTCCCGACACCACTTTGTCCTGTAACTACGCTTGTTTTTCCTTTGAGCACCTCTTTTACTTCGTCAATTCCAATATTCTCTTTAGAACTTACAAAAATTGTATGATAAGCATGGTAATCACTCTTGATTTTCTCAATGAGAGTATCATCTAGATCAATCTTTGTCACAATGATAATTGGTTCAATATTTTCATTTTCAACCATTGCTAAAAAGCGATCTAGAAGCAGATTATCAAAATCAGGATGCGTGATTGAAAAGACAAGAAGAGCCTGATCAACATTACAGATCGGTGGTCTTCTTAATTCATTCTTTCTTTTTTCTAAAGATAAAATATAGCCTTCTCCATTATCTTGTACATCAATTGTACAAATATCACCTACCAAAGGTGTCTGTTTTGTTTTTCTAAATTTCCCTCTTGCCTTGCAAGTGTAAACCTGCCCTTCTGCTTCCACATAATAGAAGCCAGCAAGTGCTTTGATGATTCTTCCTTTAAGCATATATCTCCTTTATAAAGAGCCTCAACTCTAATGAGCGAGGCTTTATGTATTATTTGTCGTATTGTTCTGATTATTTGAATTATTGTTATTGGAATTATTATTGTTAGTATTGTTATTGTTATCAGTGTTATTATCCTGATTTGGAGTAACCTGTGTATTGTCAGTCTCTACTTCAGGCACTTTATCATAGTAATAAAGCGTAATTGTCGTACCACGCTTATTGACAGTTGAATAAGGTGCAAGCGACTGTCTAATAACAATATTGATCTTATCCTTAGTAATCTTAGCACGTTCATTGGCATCAGATGGCAAGCTTAAGACTTTCGTCTTAACCTTAAATCCAGCACTTTCCAATGTCTTGGTAGCAGATTTAATAGTATCACCATAAAGATAAGGAACCATGATTGTAACGCCCTTGGAAACAGTAAGTGTAATAGTCTTATTTGTTTCATTAGGATCACGTTTTTCACCAGGTGCAATTGATTGTCCAATGACACGTCCTTCTTCAACATTATCATCAGACTTTTCATATTTCGTTACCGTGTAGCCTAAATCTTCCAATTCCTTCTTGGCCGCTTCATACGTATAATTCGTATAGTCAGACATAATATCATATTTGCCCTTAGATACAGTAATAACAATGGCTGTATCTTTTTCCATATTCTTTCCAGCTTTAGGATTCGTACTGATCACATAGTTCTTATCATACTTATCACTCAATTCACTTTCATAAGTGATAGCACCCTTAAAGCCATTCTTCTCAAGCTTCTTTTTCGCATCTGATTTAGAAAGTCCTACTAAATCGGGCATCTTATATGTCTTATTGGCATCCATGTAATAGAAATAACCGATTCCAAAACCAAGCAATACCAAGGCAAGAAGCACTACAATAAGCTTCGCCTTAGATTTCTTCTTTTTAGGTTCAGCAGTCTTGCTGCGGGAAACACGCGTTGTTGTCGTGGTTGGTTCTGGTACTTCATTTTCCACAATACCTTCATTTTTTGTTTTCGTAAAAAACTCAGTATCCTGTGCAACGATTGTTGGCTCTTCTACCGGTACATCAAATGTCAGCTTCTCTTCTTCTGTTCTTACGAGACAAGTCGCAATATCATCCAACATATCCAGTGCTGAAGCATAACGATTCTCTACATTCTTAGCTGTTGCCTTGATAATAATATTCTCAACAGACTGAGGAATTGAAGGATTAAATGCTCTTACTGAAGGAATGCTGTCACGCATATGTTTCAAGGCAATATTGACAGGCGATTCCCCGTTAAATGGCACCTCACCTCTTAACAGTTCATAGAAAACAATACCCAATGCATAAATGTCCGACTGTGGCGTTGCCTTTTCTCCTCTTGCAATTTCAGGAGCAAGGTAATGCAACGATCCCATGATTGTATCCGTCTGTGTCACTTGAGACAGCGACTGAATCGAAGCAATTCCGAAATCGGCGATTTTTACAATTCCAGAATCAGTGACTAATATATTTTGTGGCTTCAGATCGCGATGTACGATGCCCATTTCATGGGCAGTCGCTGTTGCACTGACAACCTGTTTCATAATATCTATCGCTTCAATATAATGAAGCGCACCCCGGATATTAATTAATTCTTTAAGTGTTTGTCCTTTGACATATTCCATGACGATGTAATAGAGGTCATCTTCATCTCCAACATCGTAGATAGCGACAATATTTTTATGATTGATTGCGGCAGCAGCGCTTGCTTCACGATGAAATCTTTTGATGTAGATTGGATCACCAGTCAATGATGATCTAAGTATTTTTACAGCAACAGTTCTACGAAGAACTTTATCTTCAGCAAGATAAACATCCGCCATTCCGCCTTGTCCAATTAATTCCCCTAACAAGTAACGGTCTGCCAGTAATCGATTCACTTCACTCATACTATGCGCCCCTTTCTATAAGAATAGTGCTGATGTTGTCCAAACCACCAAACTGTTTGGCCGTTTCCATCAATTTCTCATTTTTTTGTTGAATAGTCAAATCTAATTTTAAAATTTCCACAATTTGATTATCACTTAATGAATTATATAATCCATCTGAACAAAGCAGAATGGTATCTGCATGAACAACTGCAAATGATACATTCAGTAAGTCTGTTACCCCAACAGCCTGTACAAGAATGTTTCGCTGTGGATGATTCTTGGCTTGTTCTTTATTGATATACCCCTTTTCCAATAAAGCATTGACCAATGTATCATCCGTTGTTATCTGTTCTAAGCTCTCAGATGTAACGATGTAGGCACGACTATCTCCAACATGAGAGATATAGATGCATTCATCAACAATATACGCCAATATGACTGTAGTGCCCATATCACGATAAGCGCTGTTGTCTGCCCCTTTTTCATTAACAAGACGATTGGCATTCTTGATCAGGCGATAAAACCAATGTCTGATATCTTCCTGACAAGTAAAAGGTTCATGATCTTCAAAATGATCCATCATATAATCACACGTTAACTTAGCAGCAACTTCACCCGCATTATGACCACCCATTCCATCACATAAAACCGCATAAGCTTCATGTTCATTGATGATCTTATAATTAATGCAATCCTGATTAATATCTCTGAAATTGCCGATATCACTTAACGCAGATATGATCATTTTAAAGTCTCCTTTCCTTCTTCGCTCTTAACTGTCCGCAAGCTCCATCAATATCTCCACCATGTTCTTTTCTTAAAGTACAATTGATTCTTAAGCGGATCAATTCATCCTTGAACGCTTCAATTCTTGAAGCTGGAGATTTCTTAAAGCCATGTTCATTGACTGCATTATAAGGAATCAAATTCACATACACATTTAATCCTCTTAAATAATGCGCAAGCTGGCGAGCATTTGTTACATCATCATTGACATCTTTTAATAAAATATATTCAAGAGTAACTCGTCTGTTTGTCTTTTCAATATAATCCTTGATTGCTGTTCTTAACACATCCATAGGATATGACTTATTGATAGGCATCAATTCATTTCTGATTTCATCATTTGATGCATGAAGAGAAATCGCAAGATTGACCTGAATGCCTTCATTTGCAAAATCGTAGATCTTTGGTACAAGTCCACATGTCGATAATGTGATATGACGCGCACCAATAGCAAGACCCTTAGCTGCATTAATAATATAAATGAAATTCATGACATGATCATAATTATCAAAAGGTTCCCCAGTCCCCATGATCACAACATGTGTTACACGTTCATTTTGATCATGTTGAACAGTAAGGACCTGCTGAACCATCTCTGCTGCTGTAAGATTTCTTTGTTTCTTCAAAAGACCAGAAGCACAGAACTTACATCCCATATTGCAGCCTAGCTGAGAGGTTACACACAATGACTTACCATAAGGATGAATCATCAGTACAGTTTCAATATAACCACCATCTTCTAACTGAAGAAGATATTTAGTCGTTCCATCACGAGAAACCTGCTTTTCTACAATCTCTAATAGATCAGTAGAATAATTATCACTAAGTTTAGCTTGAAGGTCTTTAGAAAGATTTGTCATTTTAGAAAAATCATAGACATCTTTTCTATAGATCCATTCAAAAACCTGCTGAGCTCTAAATTTCTTTTCACCAATACTTAAAAAAGCATCAGTCATCTGCTCAGGCGTTAAACCATAAATCGAATTCATATTAATCCTTTCTTAATCTGCACATATAAAAACCATCACTATGTAATTCATATGGCAATACTGTTCTTTCTTCTAAAATATGCATATCAGGATGAGCCTTAATAAAAGCTTCTACCTGTTTTTCATTTTCTTTCTTATTAAGAGTGCATGTACTATAAACAATGATACCCTTATTTTTACACAATGTATAAGCATTTTCCAATAATTTCTTCTGTAAAAGTATTATTTCGTCCATTGCATTAGAATCATGATAACGAATTTCCGGTTTTCTTGCAAGTACACCAAGCCCTGAACAAGGTCCATCTAATAAAATATAGTCATACTCTCCTTCAAAACAATGGATATCGGTAGAATCTCCTACATGTGTAGTAAGATTAGTTACCCCAAGTCTTTTCGCATTATCTTCTACCAGATGAATCTTATGCGCATAAAGATCATAAGCATCAATAGATCCCGTATTATCCATAATCGCACTTAGATGTGTAGTCTTAGATCCCGGTGCACAGCACATATCCAATACTCGACTTCCTTTATCTGGTGATAAGAAACGACCAACAAGCTGTGAAGATTCATCCTGGATGGTAACCCACCCATTTTTGAATGCTTCGCTTTCTGCAATTGTCCCACCCTGATAGAAGACACAATCTTCACTGTGTGAAGAAGCGATAAAGCGATGATCTTTTTCTAGAAGAGCCTCTCTTGATATCTTTAACGTGTTGACTCTTGCAGATTTTAAAGGTACTTCATTGTTGGCATGTAAGATCTTCTCACATGTTTTAAAGCCATACTGCTTAATAAACATCTTTACCATCCATAAAGGATGACTTGTCTCAATGCTGAGTCTTTCTTCTTTCTTAAGATCATCAAGACTTCTCTTATGTTCAAAACTGTTTCTTAATATCGCATTGACAAAAGATGCAGCCTGTCTGCCTCTTTTCTTCTTAACAATTCTAACAGCCTCATTCACAATAGCATAATCTGGCATATTCATATAAAGATGCTCATACATGCTCATCAATAGAACCATGCGTTCAAATAGCTTAATACGTTTACCTTTGACACTAGGTTCTAATTGATATTCAAGCATCAATCGATGCTGAATGGTACCATAGACAAGCGCTGTAACAAGCTCTTTTGAAAAATCTTTCTTTTGTACTTGAAATGCATGATTTAATGCGATATTCAAGAATGTCTGATTACGTTCATAATCAGACAGAATCATTAAAGCTAATTCTCTTTCCATTATTAAATCAAAGTGTATGGATGAAAATCACATACCATACTTACCTTTCCATTTTGTTTTTTATTATAGAAGTCATTGAGTGATTCTAAGATCCTATAGACCGGTTTTGCATCTTTATACTTTACAAGAATACGTTCACGATAAGTATCTTTCATCTTAAAGATACCAGCTTCACTAGGACCAATGATTTGTGCGTCATTCAATGATTTCACTAAATGATACTTTATTTCCGTAGCTGCACGTTTTACAACAGCATCACTTCTGGATTGTACAACAATTGCGAGAAGATGGCAATATGGAGGATAATTGGCCAATTTACGATAGGCCATCTCCTTCTCATAAAAGTGTGCATAATCATGCTTAGCTGCTAATGCGATAGCATAATGATCAGGGTTATATGTCTGAATGACAACACTGCCGCTCTTCTCTCCACGCCCACTTCTGCCTGCGACCTGAGTAAGCAACTGGAAGGTACGTTCACTCGCGCGATAATCAGGCAATGTCAAAGTCAGATCAGCGGAAAGCACACCGACAAATGTGACATTCTCAAAATCCAGTCCTTTGGCAATCATCTGTGTTCCGACAAGAATATTTGCTTCTTTATTGCGAAACGCTTTTAAAAGCTTAGTGTGACTGTTCTTATTTCTTGTTGTATCATAATCAAAGCGCATCACTTTAGCATTAACAATATGTGATTGAATATACTCTTCAATACGCTGTGTCCCATATCCAATCTTTTTTAAATGCGTAGAATGACATGAAGGACATTCTCTTGGTACACTCATACTAAAATCACAGTAATGACATTTTAATCGATCTTCATTTTTATGATAAGTCAAGGTAACATCACAGTGAGGACATTTCACAACTTCCTGGCAATCCGTACATTTTATAAATGAAGCATACCCTCTTTTATTTAATAAAAGTATCGCCTGTTCACCTCTATCAATTGTTTCCTGAAGTCTTGACTTCATCAATTGTGACATATAGCCATAGTTGCCCGCTTTTGTCTCCTCTTCCATATTGACAATATCCACATGAGGAAGAGGCTTCTTATTGATACGTTCAGGAAGTTCAAAGAGATGATAGAATCCTGCCTTCGCTCTTGCATAGCTTTCTACTAGCGGCGTTGCACTTCCTAATACAATACGGCATTTATGAGTTCTTGCACGCATCTTAGCCACCTGAAGGGTTGCATAGCGTGGCGTATTTTCCTGCTTATAGCTTGAATCATGTTCTTCATCCATTATGATAAGACCAATATCTTCCAATGGTGCAAAGATTGCAGAACGTGCTCCCACCACAATGCGTACTTCTTTTCTTGTGATTCGTCGATATTCATCATATTTCTCTCCTGCTGATAAGCGGGAGTGAAGAATAGCAACCTGATTGCCAAAGCGTGATTTGAATATCTTGACCATCATCGGTGTCAGAGATATTTCAGGAACAAGCATAATGACATTTTTTCCCTGTTCAAGAATATGTCTCGTCAGATCAATATAGACTTCTGTCTTCCCTGATCCTGTTACCCCATGAATAAGAGAAATGCTTTCTTCTTTTGTAGCAAGTATGCCTTCTACCACTTTCTTTTGTGAATCAGTCAATAAGACTTCAGAAGAATCCACATTTTCAACTTCTGGTGTTCTCAATATTTCCTGATCATAGATTTCTATTAGTCCCTGTTCTTCAAGCTTAGAAATCAATGCACGAGAATAAGGGACATCATGAAGAAAGAAATCTTTTGATCTTAATATCTCTAAACACTCATTCTGTTTACTCGTCTTCGCCTTTTCATCACTGATGACACGAATAGCTTTCAATGTCTTAATAGCAACCCGCTTCACGCTTTTTGGTTTTAGATTTCCTGGCAGCATGACCTGAAGACAGGATATCAATGGTGAGACTGTTGCTTTTGAAAGACTCTTGGCAAGACTCAATAATTCTTCATTTAAGATAGGTTCTTCATCTATCAGTTCATTAATATAAGCAAGTCTAAAGCCATATTCGATTTCTAGCTCTTCTTTTGTCTTTGATGTATATTCAACATTTAAAATGTATCCCACAATACGTTGATGATTAAAGAAGATGGACACACGTACACCTGCTTTAACTGGCTTTTTTGATAAGTAAGTAAAACTACGATCAAGAGCATGTGAAGAATGCTCTACTAACACATGTGCAATATACATGCTACCACCTCCATTGTTATTATCATATCACATATGGATTTCAAACAAAAAGCAGCACTTAGTGCTGCGCAATGTTTTCTTTAATGATTTCAGCAATTTCGCTAGCTGCCTGTTCTACAGTATTATTGACAACTACATGTTTGTAATTATCTTTAGTAGCAATTTCCTTGGCTGCTTTATTTAAACGTTCCTGAACAATATTCTCTTCTTCAGTACGTCTTCCACGAATTCTTTTTTCAAGTTCTTCCATTGTTGGAGGAACAAGGAAAATGGTTAATGCATCAGGAGCTTTATCCATAACCTGAAGTGCACCCTGTACTTCAATTTCAAGAAGAACATTTTTCCCTTCGCTTAATAGCTGATCGACATAAGCTTTAGGTGTCCCATAATAATTACCAACGAACTGTGCATGTTCAAGCAATCCACCTTCTTCAATCTTCTTTTCAAACTCTTCTTTTGTAACGAAGAAATATTCTCTTCCATTTTTTTCTCCTGGTCTAGGTGAACGTGTTGTCATGGAAATAGAATATGCAAGATTCAATGTAGCATCTTCAAACAGCTTTTCTCTTACCGTTCCTTTTCCAACACCGCTAGGACCGCTAAGAATAATCAATAATCCTTTTTTCATGTTAACTCTCCTCTTAATTAGGTCTATATTATATTTTCTAAGGGATGATGTCAAACATTTTCAAGTATGTTATACTATTTTTTGGGTGATTAAAAATGGCTTTTGATGGAATTGTTCTTTCACGTGTTGTAGAAGCCTTAAATAAACGTATTGCAACTGGAAGAATATCAAAAATATATACTATATCTCAAAACGAGCTTTTGATGAATGTCAGAGCTCACAACAAGAATCAAAAACTGCTTGTATCCATCCATCCAATGTACGCGAGAGTACAGCTTACAGACTTAAACTATCCTACTCCGGATAGTCCTAATGCATTGACAATGTTAATGCGAAAACATATGGATGGTGCATTTATTGCAGACATTGAACAAGTCGGTCTAGATCGTATCTTAAAGTTAACTTTAAAAGGACGCAATGACTTCAAGGATGAAGTGACATACTATGCTTATATTGAAATTATGGGGAAATACTCCAACTTCATTTTAACGTATGAAAACAATAAGATCATTGAATGTTTAAAACGTGTCTCTCCAAGTGAATCTTCACGTATCCTACAGCCTGGTATTATCTATGAATACCCTCCTCTACTTGAAAAGAAGAATCCTTTCGTAGATTTCTATACACCAACTGATCAGCTGGTAAAGACATATGCAGGCTTTGGAAAAGATCTTGCCAATGAAATTACACATCGTATGCATCTTGGCATGATGTTTGATACGATTATGAATGACATCAAAGAAAGCGATAAACTTTATATTGTGCATCATAACAATAAAGACTACTATCATGTTCTCCCTTTAACTAACTTAAGTGAGGACTATGAAGTCTATGATCTATTTGAAGGATTGGATGTCTTCTATGATAAAAGAGATCAGAAAGACCGCATTAAGCAGCAGACCAATGATTTATCACGATTTATTCGTAATGAATATACAAAGAATGTCAATAAGCTCAAGAAGCTTGAGATGACACTCTTTGATTCACAGAACAGTGATGACTTACGTATTAAAGGTGATCTTCTTTATGCTTCATTGCATCTTATTAAAAAAGGAATGAAGGAAGTCACTGTAGATAACTACTATGATGGAACAAAAATGACGATTCCTCTAGATGAACGTTATGATGGGAAAACCAATGCCAATAGATACTACAATAAATATCAGAAGGCTAAGAATTCCTTGAAAGTATTGCAGGAACAGATTGATCTTACTAAAGAAGAAATCAATTATTTCGATCGTATGATGACACTTATTGAAAATGCGGATTATTATGATGCCATGGAAATGAAAGAAGAATTGGAAAATCTTGGCTATCTTAAAAAGAAGATGTCTAAGTCAATCAGAAAGAAGAAAAAGCATCCTCATTATCAGACACTTAAAACGAAGGATGATGTTCTTTTCTACGTAGGCAAGAACAATATTCAAAATGATTATGTCACATTCAAAAAAGCGAAGAAGACGGACTACTGGTTCCATGTCAAAGATATGCCTGGTTCTCATGTCATTGTACATAGTGATAATCTTGATGAATACACTATTCGTTTAGCAGCTGGTGTAGCTGCCTACTACTCAAAAGGTAAAGACAGTTCAAGCGTACCAGTTAACTATACACAGGTTAAGACTTTAAAGAAACCTGGTGGCAATAAGCCTGGTCTTGTCTTGCTTGGACATTATAAGACTATCTATATTGATCCTGATTCTTCTGTACTTAAAGAATTAGAGAAAGTTGAGGAAAGATAATGAAATTATTGCCTTGGTCAATGAACAATGATTTATTTGAAGGATATACTGTTGCTGGATATCAGGATGGAAAACTCTTTGATATGCAGTTTCATGATGGCAATGATGAAGAGATCATCGCCAATAGAAAACGTTTGGCAGAAGCTTTACACACCGATTTAAAGCATATGGTTGCACCAATGCAAAGACATACTACGAATTTTCTAAAAGTCAGTCTTAAAGATGGCGGTCGTGGCATTACCTCCCTAGATGATGCCTTCGAGCCAATTGATGCCACTTATACTAGAGATACTGATCTTCTGCTTTATACATTCCATGCGGATTGCTGTCCGGTGCTTCTTTACCATGAATCGCATCTTGTAGCAGCTATTCATTCAGGATGGAAAGGTACTGTTACACAGATTGTGTCAAAGGTTGTCTCTTATCTTATTGCCAATGAAAACTGCGCTCCTGAAGGATTTTATGCTTATATTGGTCCTTCTCTTGAGATGAGAAATTTTGAAGCGATGGATGATATTATTGATCAGGTAAAGAAGATGGATTTTGATACATCTTCTTTCTACAAGAAGATAGATGATAAGCACTATCTTCTTGACAGCAAGTCCCTCATCCTTCAGCAATTGTTGAATCTTGGTGTACCTAGAGACCATATCGAAGTTTCACCATACTGTACAACTGAACATGAAGATCTATTCTTCAGCTATCGAAAAACAAAGACAGCCTGTCGTAATATATCAATCATTAGACTTAAGAAGTAAAAAGCATGTCGTGATGACATGCTTTTATTATTCTTCAATTTTCTGACTTAAAATATACATAGCACAAGGAATCTGTTCCGCCAGCAATTCAGGCATCACAGTATAACGTTTACGCGCAAGAATATCACCCGTAAACCCATGAATATATGTTCCAAGCAACGCCGCTGACAAAGGCGCATAGCCTTGCCCTAGAAAAGAAGTAATCATGCCGGCGAGTGTATCGCCCATCCCCCCTACGGCCATCGCCTTATTGCCAGAGGCAATGCGATAGTGTTCTGTTCCATCAGTAATGATGGTATGAGGCCCTTTTAGGACGAGGATAACGTCATAGGCTTTCGCAAAGGCAGTGGCTTCTTCCATAAGGTCTGCCCCTTCTTCGTAAGGCCACATGCGTTTAAATTCGCCGATATGAGGCGTGAGGATGACGGGTACGCTTATATCCTTTAGTAGTGACATGTTCGTTGAAAGGATGGTTAAGGCGTCCGCATCGATGACTAATGGTGAGTTGGCATTGACTAGCACATCTGAAGTGAGAAGATAGGATTCTTTTTCTAAAGAAAGACCACATCCAATCAGTATTGCATCATAGCCCTGAAGTTCTTCTTTGGTTATTGGCTTATATCTTGAAATACCAATGCACTCTGGCAGTGACAGCGGTAAAAGATCAATAACCTTTTCATCGCTCATGACCTTTATGATTCCGGCTCCTGAATAGAGAGCGCCCTTGGCAGAAAGAATAGGTGCACCACGATACTGATGCGATCCACAGATAAGCAGATCAATGCCGTACATATTCTTGTAGCCATCATAGCGTCTTTGTTTGATCATTGATTGCGCATCCTGTTTATCAAAGAGTGCATAGAGTCCTGCTTCCATGAAGGGATTATCAATAGCTAATTCTTCTACAACAACGTCTCCAGTAAAGACCTGGCTTTCAGGATTAAGGAAACCTTCTTTTAAGGCTGAAAGTGCAATGGTCTTTTGTGCAAAGAGTACAGTGGAATAAGGTGTTCCTGTATTGCAGTTGAGTCCGGTTGGACAATCTACTGCGATAACGTCTCCTCTATAAGAAAGGTTAATAAGATCAATGACACTTTTATAAAGTCCCCTTGGTGCACTATTTAAGCCAAATCCAAAGAAAGCATCCACAATGACATCATGACGATTAAGTTCTTTTTCATCAATGAAAGTTTCATCAAGATTGATCATTCTTAATTGATCTAGACACTGATTAAAATAATAGCGATTGCCTTGTGAGAAACGTGAGTAATCACCAATATAATAGATGCATACATCTTTGCCTGTTTCATCAAGCTTCAATCCTAGAGATAGACCATCAGCACCATTATTGCCTGGTCCTACTAAGATTCCAATATGCTGATAGGAAGATATATGTTTCAATAATGCGTCACTCGCATAATCGATGAGCTGTTCTATCGTATAGCCATGTTCTATAAGATAGGCATCATAAGCTTTAAGTTGATTTTGTGATCCTACATACATACAAATGACCTCCTTAAGTTATTATATCAAATAAAAAAGGAATACGAGCATTTTCTCGTATTCCTTTTAGATCTTGTAGCCAACAACAACCTTTGTCTGTCTTGCGACACGATTAACGTCCCAGAGTTTGTTTGTATTATTGACACTGTTTGGATCATGTATGATGAGTTTGCCATCAGTGTTGATTCCTGCAATAACAATGTAATGACCACTTGTCGTAAAGTCACCTTTTTTTACATTAGCGATGAGAACATAGCCACTGCGCAAGTAAGATTGGATATTCTTAGGCTGCTTGTTTAGAACTCTTGCTTTTAGTCCTAACTTGCTTGCACCTTGAATAAGAAAATTAAAGGAAGATCCTAATCCTTCACGATAGTATCCTTGCTTTAAGGCCCATTGTCCTAATGTGTAAGGATCCTTGTCAGTCTTGCCTGTTAATCCTGAATAGATCATGGACATACATGTAGGTCCACATCCTCTTGGCGCAAATAATCCGGCACTGAATGTACGATAGCCCCATCTTTGATCCCACTGAATAAATTTAGGAATCGTACCTTTCTTGACTTCTCCAGTAATATCAATGCTTTGTGCATTGAAAGTAGAAGCTTTCGTCTTGTACTCATATGCAAATTTAGCAATTTCAGGATACTTTTGTGTATATGTGATTAATTCACTTGGGCATCCTTGCTTCTTTAACATATCAATTGTAATATCTTTTGCTTCTAAAGTTTTCTGAACAGTCTTTTTCTTAACAGTCTTGGCTTTTACCTTCTCTGTTTCCTTTACTGTTGTTACAGTCTCTGGTTTTTTCTTAGAGAACTTAGAAACTGTGAAGAATCCCATTCCGATAAAAAGGAATAAAACTAATGCAGCAGATATAACACGTTTAACTCTTAAACGTTTTCTTTTCTTAGGCTTAGTAGGAAATTGAGAATAGGCATGAAGTTTTCTTTGACGAGCATTAGGGTATCTTAATGAGCCCTTACTATTTCTATGCCTACTTGAAGTTGACTTGCGACGCTGTGCATTCTTTCCTGTCATCTTATCATCCTTTCGCATTCCCACTTAGTTTACCATATAAATAATTTAATGCAAATTGAAAACACGATGAGAATCCTCTAATTCAAAGAGATTATAGGATTTTATCATTAATTTGACAATTAATCTTCTAATGCCTGTTTTAAATCTTCAATGATATCTTCAACGTTTTCGATACCGACTGATAAACGAACCATATCTGGCATAACTCCACCAGCTTTTAATTCTTCATCAGTCAACTGACGATGTGTTGATGATGCTGGATGTAATACGCATGTATGTGCATCAGCAACATGTGTTGCGATCATCGCAACTTTTAATTTTTTCATAAATATTTCAGCAGCAGCTCTTCCACCTTTTACACCAAAGGCGATGACACCACAAGTACCATTTGGCATGTATTTTTGTGCTAGATCATAATATTTATCTGATGAGAGTGATGGATATGAAATCCATGAAACATGTTCATTCTTTTCTAGGAACTGTGCTACTTTAAGTGCATTTGAACAATGAACAGGAATTCTAACTGCTAATGATTCTAATCCAAGATTTAAGAAGTAGGCATTCATTGGTGCCTGGATTGCGCCAAAGTCTCTCATAAGCTGACTTGTACATTTTGTAATGAAGGCTCCCTCTTTACCGAACTTAGTTGCATATGTTAAGCCATGGTAGCTTTCATCTGGTTCACATAATCCAGGGAATTTTTCTTTGTGTGCCATCCAATCAAATTGACCATGATCAACGATGACACCACCAACTGTTGCATCATGTCCATCCATATATTTTGTAGTTGAATGAGTGACAATGTCACATCCCCATTCAAATGGACGACAGTTGATTGGAGTTGCAAAAGTGTTATCCACGATTAGTGGTACACCATGCTTATGCGCAGCATTAGCAAATTTTTCAATATCAAATACAGTCAAGGCAGGATTAGCGATTGTTTCTCCGAATACTGCTTTTGTATTTGGTTTAAATGCTGCATCTAATTCTTCTTCACTGCAATCTGGATCAATGAAAGTAAAGTCAATGCCCATCTTTCTCATTGTGACATTGAACAAATTGAAAGTTCCTCCATAGATGCTTGTAGAAGCGATTACATGATCACCAGCATTGGCAATATTAAATACCGCAAAGAAGTTAGCAGCCTGACCACTGCTTGTAAGCATGGCAGCAGTTCCCCCTTCAAGTGCTGCAATCTTATTAGCGACAAAATCATTAGTAGGATTCTGTAATCTTGTATAGAAATAACCAGAAGCTTCTAGGTCAAATAATTTACCCATATCTTCACTTGTATCATATTTAAAAGTCGTAGACTGAATGATTGGAATCATTCTTGGTTCACCATTTTTTGGCGTATAGCCTGCTTGTATACATTTCGTTTCTTGTTTCATAAATTCTCTCCTTGCTTTTTTAAAATAATTATAGACATTATCCTATTAACATTCAATATAAAAAAAGAGCATCTTCTTTACGATGCTCATAAAAAACCGTATTTTTCCATAATAAATTATATTTATTAGGAAAAACATAAATTTAAAACTACTTTCTCAATAAATATAAAGTGGGGTATTCCCTGTGCCAACAATTTTCTTTCCTTTTAAAGTGGCAACATAATAGATTGCTTTCTCATCTAGCTTATAATAAATGTTAAGATTTTCAATATCCCTTATTTTAACATTTTTTTCTTTAAGGTCCTCTTTAACTAACCTTTCGATATCTTGACTAGATACATTGAAAAAATCATACTGAATTTCTACATTAACCTTCATATTACCCACCTCCACAATATCATTATAGCTTTTCTATGCTTTTTATACAAGAAAATACAAAAAATATAAAAAAAGATAGTTAAATTTATGTTTATTATAATTTTATCCGTCAAAATAAAAAACAAGAACTCAGATGAGTTCTTGTAATTCTTTAGGATTATCCGCATACTTCAATGCTTCATCCCTACTTATATAGCCTTGTTGGACAAGTGTCATCAAAGAATGATTCAAGGAGATCATTCCCTGAGCAGCTCCTGTCTGTATCATAGAATTGATCTGATGCCCCTTGTTTTCTCTTATGAGGTTTCCAATGGCATCATTGACAAGCATAACTTCAAATGCTGGAATACGACCACGTCCGCCTTGCATTGGCAGAAGTGTCTGAGTGATGACAGCTTTTAGAACACCTGCCAACTGAATTCTTACCTGCGCTTGCTGATGCTGTGGGAAGACATCGATAATACGATCAATGGTCTTGGCTGCTCCAATGGTATGTAATGTAGAGAAGACAAGATGCCCAGTTTCAGCTAATGTAATTGTTGCCTGAATGGTTTCAAAGTCACGCATTTCTCCTACCAGGATAACATCTGGATCTTCACGCATCGCACTTCTTAAGGCGGTGTTGAATGAATCTACATCCCTATTCAATTCTCTTTGGTGAATAAGAGCCAAGTCTTCTTTATAAAGATATTCGACTGGATCTTCAATCGTAATGATATGACAATGACGATGATGATTGATTTCATCAATCATTGCCGCAAGCGTTGTAGACTTACCTGAACCAGTTGGTCCTGTAACTAGCACTAGTCCACGCGGTTCTTTAGTAAGTGTACGCATGATTTCAGGTAGTTTTAGTTCATCTATTGATCTAATATGTTCATAGATGACACGAATAGCAGCTGTACGCTGTTCTTGCTGAAGATAGACGTTTACACGATAACGCATGCTGTTTTCTACATAGACAAAGTCTAAATCGACACCTTTGCTAAGAACAGATTGATCCTCTTTTTCACAGAGAATATCCAGCATGTTCTTAGTATCTTCTTGAGAATATCCTTCTACTAGTTTCAATGCACCATTCTCACGAATGGTTACTTGTCCTTTTTCATCAATATGGACATCAGAGTAGCCTTTAAATCTTGCTTTTTCTAATAGTGTATCCAATACGTTCATATGATTACTCCTCATAGTAAGAAATACGTTTTAGTTCAGCCATTGTTGTCACACCTTCTTCTACGAGATCCTGTGCGGCTTCAAAAAGTGATTTATAATTCTGCGTTTTCTTTACATAGGCCTTAATATCATCCAATGATTTCTCTTCTGAAATCATTCTTTTTACGTGACGGTCAATGAGTACAATTTCATGAATAGCTGTTCTTCCTGAATAGCCTGTATGATTACATAGATTACATCCGTGAGCATGAGAGACGTAAGGAATCTTCTTAGTCAAGATCTTTTCTTCTTCAGGTGTTGGTGGTTCCTGTGTGGCACAGTATGGACATACCTTCTTGATAAGTCTTTGAGCCACTACACCAACTAGTGAACTGGCAATCATATATGGTTCTACGCCCATATCTTCAAGTCTGACGATTGTAGATAAGGCATCGTTGGTATGTAATGTACTAACGACAAGATGACCTGTAATAGCCGCTCTAACGGAAATATCAGCTGTTTCATTATCACGTGTTTCACCTACCATGATAATATCTGGATCCTGTCTTAAGATAGCTCTTAGTCCAGCTTCAAAGCTCATTCCCGCCTGATTGTTGACTTGTACCTGATTAATACGTTCCAATTGTTCTTCTACTGGATCTTCAATGGTTGTGATATTGACCTGTCTTTTAGCTAAGGCCTTCATGACCATATACAATGTTGTTGTTTTCCCTGAACCAGTAGGCCCTGTTACATAGATGATGCCATTTGGCATTTCCATCATCTTGTTCATCTTGGCTGCATCTTCATCATGCATGCCATAATTGTTTTCAAAATCAATTTCAGCATTGGAGTTAAGATAACGCATAACAATCTTTTCTCCATGAACTGTAGGAATAGTAGATACACGAAGGTTCATCGTAATCCCATTGATTGTTGTGATAATATGACCATCCTGAGGAATACGTCGTTCAGATATATCCAAGTTAGATAAAATCTTGGTACGTACTACCAGCGGTGAATGAATAGTTGATTGTAACTTCATGCTGTCAAGTAACATACCATCTATTCTTGTACGAACTAATGTTTCATCTTCAAATGGTTCAATGTGAATATCTGATACATTATCTCTGTATCCTTTAATAAGAATAGAGTTAAGAAGCTTTACTACAGGAGAATCGTCATCATCTACATTAAAGAGTTCTTCATCTTCAAAAGCATACAAGTCCGCATTCTTGTTGATGTCTTCAGAAGCAGTACTTGAATTGAGTTCACTATAATAATAGTCAATCGCATTGGAAATATCTTTTTCCATTGCCAAGAATAATTTAATATGCTTGCCAGTTACCAAGCGAATATCTTCAATACCATAGTAGTTTAGTGGATCATTTGTAACAACAATTAAGCCGTTTTCTTCTTTACTCTGAATCGCAATCATATTATATTTTCTTGATAATTCTTCTGGTATAAGGCCTACTGCCTCTTTATCAATCTCATATGTTTCAAGAGAAATCAAAGGCAGATCCATCTTCTTTGAAAGAACGACCAGCATTTCTTCTTCCTTGATAAAGCCAAGGTCAATCAAGTGTTCACCAATCTTCTTTGAACGATCAGCCCTTTGTGCCTGTAAAGCTTCTTGTAGCTGCTCTTCAGTGATATACCCTGCTTCTACAAGCATATCTCCCAATCGTAGATTCTTCATAACTCTTTACTCCTTATAGTAATAAATCTTATTGTGATGATTTTCATTGATATCCAGATTATACGATTCAGTAGAATCTGGAAGATTTGTATCTAAATGATTCTTTAGTTTAAACTTAAGTAATTCTAATGTCTGTTTTTGAGCATAATCGTACTTTCCTTCCATTTCATATTTAAAATCAATTCTACTTTTTGATCTTATGTATCCCAAAAAATGGATGGAAAGCTTATGTCCCTTATAAAAAGATTTCTTAAATACTGGATGGTTGTTTTTATAAAGCATTCCATTTTTTACATACAGTGCCTGCCACTTATGTTCATTATCAGGACTTGCATTAGTGAAGGTAAGATATGGTGTATAAATAAGTTCATCGTGAACATATTTAATCACCTTTTCTGTTTTTTTCTGTATGCGTTTTTCGTTATAGTGCAATGCATTATCGACAATCCTATAAAACTTAAATGAGCTATATCCTAAGATGCAGAAGGTAATAAACATCAGTAGATAGATCTTTATCTTCTTTAGTTTCATAGACTAACCCTCAATTATCTATTCTTCATTTAACATATAGATCTCTAGCACAGTGTTAAATCTTACAGATGAAGTAGAATCATTATCTACGCTATAACTAAATGAAGAGATATACGCACTCTTGATACGACTTCTGATCTGGTCAATAAATTTTAAATAAGATTTGCTGTCACCATCACAGATAATAGATACTGTGCTTAATGTGATATTCTTTGGCAATGTTGTTTGTTCACTGCCTTCCTGATCATTTGTCTGTTTTTGTCCAGATGTCATATTTAATGAAACAGGTGTAAGCTGACAGTTTTGAATTTCAGTTGTGATTGTTTTACTCAAATTTGTATTTGATGTCTTTTTATAATAACGTTGTGTCAATTGTTTATGATTATTTTTCTGAACGCTCAACTGTGTAGAAGCATTCTGATAAAGCTGCAGCTTAGACTGCAGTTCAGTCAGTTCTACATTTCTTTTGGCAATGGTTTCCTTGTTTTTTTGATAGCCATCAAGCTGTGGCTTAATGAGACCAAACCATCCTCCCATAATCAATAGGAAACAAAGAAGAACGTAAAGCATAATCTTTTCTCGTTTCGACATAGACTGAAAAATCTCTTTCACTCTACATTCCTCCTTTCAATTGAAAACTTACTGAATAATGATAAGTGTAGTTAGAAGGCTGTGTTGTATTCTGATTGCCAGTTGTATCTTCTTCAGTTGCATTTTGATCAGTTGTATTTTGTTGCGTAGTATCCTCTTGTGATTTATCAGATGTATAACCATTAAAAGTCACTTTATCATAATGCGTGTTCTTTGAAATCTCATCTACATATTCATTGACATTCAATGCTGAGATTGTAGTCCCCTGCACTGTTACTGCATTGTTGTCTTTTGAAAATGTCATCTGTGTAATCTGACAATCAGACTTTTCTGCACGATTATAGAGATCGTCTCCTATTTTTTGTGTAAAGGGAACATAGTCATCAAGTGACTTGTTGAACTTTGTGATTTTCTGGTTATCAGAAATCAAAGTTTTTGTTTCCTCATAGGACTCTTTATCAGCCACAGATAATGCCCCTTTTGTCTTTCCTATCTGACGATTTACATCATTTAATTCACTTTGAGTTGCCAATCTCGCATACAGTGCTGTTCCAGATGCAACAAGGACCACAAAAACAATTCCGGCGATTGGCAAAATTATTTTGTATTTATCATATCTATGCGGATCTTTAAACGATTCCTCGTATACCGCAAGAATATTTATTCTCTTGCTTTTGATTCCCATTCCTTACTCCCCTATCAGATAACCTAAAGTATTAAGATAATTATTCAAGGAAACTTCTTCCTCATTTTCCTTGTCATAATAAATACCTTTTGCTTTTGGCAGCATCATGCTTTCTATTTCTAAAATGTTTGATATTCTCTCACAGACAAGATCACTAACATCCGGACTCAATCCTGAAAAATAAACTGTTGAGAACGGTGCATTATTTTTCGGACTGTTCGCAAACTGCTGAAGCTGAGATATTGCTCTAACAATATCTGAGCCAAAGCTCTGTGTATCGCTGATATCAGAGAATATTCTGTTTCTTGTCGTTAAAACATAATTTCCCTTTGAAAATACTGATGAAATAATTTCATTTCCATCAACTCTTGTAATAGAAAATGAACCATCTGTCATATTAGGCAAATATTCTTTTAATCTAATAAGAATATTGATTGAAAAGTCAATATCGACTACATTTATTTCAAGACTTTCAAATAGATTAAGATATGTCGTAATCAAGTCTTTATCAATCCCCACTCCTAATATACGCACTGCTTTTTTTATTTCTTCATCTTCTCCAATGTAACCATAATCATAGAGCATCTCTTCATCACCTTCATAAAGGGTCGCAAACTCATTTTTAAGATGTTCTATGATTCTTTTCTTTGACATCTTTGGAATAACCAATGATCTTGCGATGATCTTATTACTATCTAGAATCAAGATACACTCTTCAATATCATATTGACTCTTTAATTCAGCCAAGGCTTCCTTGATGCTTGTATCATCAATAATGACACCATTGATAATGGCATTATCATCTATTTTAACATGTGCGTGATGGGCGATGTTAACCGCATCTCTTTTACGTTTCCCTTGAATAAATTCAATACTTTGTGTCTTTATTAAAATAATATTTTCCATAAGAATCCCCTAATTTCCAATGCTGCCATATAGTGAATACAATGGCAACATGACAGATATGATAATAAGTCCAATCATTGCCCCTAACACAATGATAAGAACTGGCTGTAGAATCGTTATCATCTGGTCTGTCGCAATCTCTGCTTCGAATTCGAAATCATCACTGATGCTGTCGAGCATCGTATCAAGACGACCTGATTCTTCACCAATGTAGATTGAAGCAGAAAGTTTTGGATCAAAACCTTCAACTTTATCTAATGCCACAGATAGATTTTGTCCAGAACGTACATCCAATGCTACCTGTTCAAACTGCGATTCAATGTAGACATTGTTGATGGTCTTTCTTGCCAACGATAAAGACTTAATCATTGATACACCACTTGTATACAACGAACTTAAACTACGAGCAAAACGTGCTGTGTAAATGATACTGATCAAATGACCAATCAATGGCAGTTTAATCTTTAAGCGATCCCATTTATATCTTATTGAAGGTGCCTTCAATGATGCATTGACTGATGCTATTAATGATAATAAAACAATTAATATCCAGTACCATGAATGAATCATGATTTTAGAAATACCAAATACAATCTTTGTGATTATTGGCATCTCATATCCATGGAAGACTTCAAAGAACTGCGGCATGATTACTGTAAATACTACAATCATAACAATAACTGTAACAGTAAATAGAATAATTGGATATGTCATTGCAGATTTGATTTTCCCATTTAATCTATTATCTCTAGTAAACTGGTCAGCTAATTTCAAGAATGCCTGATCAAGTTTACCTGATGCCTCTGCACTTTTGATCATATTGATCATTAATGGTGGAAACATATCATCCTGCATGGATAAAGCTGTACTCATTGGAAAACCTTGCTGAAGCTTAACGTAGACATTACGATAAATCATTTTTAGTTTTGCATCATGTTCACGTCTTACAACAATGGACATTGCAGAAATAAGTGAGATCCCTGATTGAATCATAGTTCCCATCTGACGACAGAAATCTGAAGCTGCATCATTCTTGATAACTTTTTTCTTCTTATCATCTTTGGCTTCTTTGGAATAAATTAAAAACAGCCCTTCTTCTCTTAAATGATTAAGAAGTTCTTCATAATTATCAACTTCCACTTTGCCAAAGTGGTGTTTAGAATAAATATCTTTTGCACAATATCTAAATACAGCCATTTTCAATCATCCTCCATATATACAATTATAACCCAAATATTACTTTTTTTGAATACACAGTCAATTATTAGTCAAATAATATTAGCAAAAAAGTGAGATCTTATCGACCTCACTTTTTATTTCATGTATTTTTTTAAATTAAAATGTTCCTTTTTAGCAAGTTCAAGAAGCTGCTCATTTGATGCATCTTCTACCTTGCACATATCAAGAAAGCCAAAGACTCCTGAAAAGCTGACCATCTGTGCTCCATACTCATTAATCAGATCTTTTTTTAATCTCTTATAATCAATTTCTTTCTTTGATGAAAACATGTTATCACCGACTTATAGATGAAGATTAAAGAAAGACAAATACAAAAGCAATAATTGCCATCCATACAATGAAGAAATAAATGCACCAAAACAAATGAACGGACCAAATGCCATATGTTCCTGCAATTTAATATTATGAGTTGCCAACAAGAAAATAGCCCAAATGCCAGCTAACACAATCGCAATAAATATACCAATAAGCATAAGCTTATAGCCTAGCAGAAAACCAAGCACCGCTGTGAGTTTAATATCGCCTCCGCCAAAGGCGCCATCCTTGATGTAACATAAGCCAAGCATCGGCAGACTGACACAGAAGAATCCAATCACCTTTTCAATAAGAGGAACATCTGCAACAAAAATCGAAAGAATACCCATTATCCCTAACGCTATTACAAGTTCATCCGGTATTGTCATAGTATCAATATCAATAAACGTAATAGCCAAAAGGATCATGTAGCATACAAAAACAAAAGGTGTCACAATATCAAAATAGAATGCATGTAAACAGATCAAGCCAATACATCCTCCCATTATTTCAATGAGCGGCGTACGCCAGCCAATCTTTGCGCCGCAATAGCGGCATCTTCCTCTCAAAAGAACCCAGCTTACAATTGGTATGAGATCATACCATTTTAATTGTGTCTTGCATTCATCACATCTGCTTCTTCCTTTGCTTATTGATATGCCTTTAGGCAATCTATCAATAACAACATTAATAAATGAAGCGACACATGCCCCTACTATAAATGCATAAATATATACTAAAATCATTTTTATCACCCGTATATTTCTGAGTTTGTTAAATATTTAGTTAACCAATCTTTATATTGTTGTTTAGTGGAATTCTTGGCATTTGAATAGTTTCCAACATATGTCCATGAATATTTTCGAGCATCTTCTGGTGTGCTGCTTCCTGAATAGCCAACTGCATCCACATTTGATCCATTATATTTCAAATCACAGCAGTAGATATCATCGCTACCAGAGTTCTGATTAACGACAAGATCTCCTTTTAAATATGTAGAATTTGGATCAAAAGCTGGATTCATTAACTGCCAGCCACTTAACGCATTGCCAGGAGATAAGGTATCATTTACTTGTTTCTCTTCAATCTTAATATCAGAAGAAATATTTTTCCCAGTAACAACCCAATCATCAGTCTTAGCTACCTTTAAATAGATTTTATTATTATAAGTAACATAATCACCTATGCGATATCTATTGTCACTTACATAATCTCCTTGATCAAGTTTACTTCCATCTTCTCTTACACAATCAATAAACTGTATACGATCATAAACGGTAAATGTAACAAGATTCGTATCAACTTTATGCAATGATACAGTATCTACATTCTTCTCAAATGCTTCAAAACGCTGCATCAGGATATCAGGCTTAATTATAGATTTCTCATAAATCTGAATTTCCTGTTCATAATTCTGATCACCTACACGAAAAGATATTTTCTTATTGCTTTTAGTTGCTTCTGTTTCCTTTTGAACCTCGGAGAATGTCGAATCCACATTTCTCTTTAATTTATTAGACTGAACCAATTGATGAGAAAACGACAGCACAGCTGTCAATACAGCTGAAAAAATAATGGCAAGAATACAAAATGAAATCACAACTTCTATAAGTGTAAAACCTTTATTGTTCTTCATTTTCTATTCCTCCTTTAACTTTGCAGCATCTTTACCGACATGCCAATGCTTTTCGTTATTATAAGATACATAAGCCTTATATGAATCAGTCTGTCCACGATAATATACTTTGACATAAACCACAATGTGCAATGTATCCTTATTTCTTGTAATAGTACATTTTTTTACTTTCCCTAAAGAATAATCACTATCATCAAGGTGAATATCAGTAGGATTGATTGTAATATCATGACTCAATTTCATTAATGATAAAGCATCTTTAAAATTTCCATCATTTTTTAGATTATCTTGATTATTAACAATATAGGCAGATAGACTCTCTGAAATACTTTTAGCATTCAAGTAAGCTTGCCTTTTGGAATAGTTATTTACAGATTGACGATAATAACTACCACCTAAAGAAATCATTCCTACCAAAAGTATCGTTACAATCAATCCTGCTATTATTGTAAAAGTTAACGCAGATCCTTTATTATTATTCATTCAAACCCCTTCTCACTCATTAATTTGGTTTCTTCCAGATAGAATCTCGACACTCAAGCTTTTTCCCATTAACCCATTCCGTAATCTCCTGCAAGATAAACTGATTAACTATATCCCGTTCACCATAACCTGACATATACGAATGCTTATCAATATTGCAAGTTCTCCTGCTCGCAAGTGTCAATGAAGAATATTTATTATACATATCACCACCAAAGCATATTCTATAGTCATGAATACCATCAGCTACATTATTTCTCATTCCCGTACGAACCCAATCACCTTGTTCATACGAACTATATGGCTGATATTCATTCTCTAATAATTTCCATCCTGATAATAAACCATGTGAATGTTCATCATGATTCTTATTACCAGGTTCATGCGTTGTACCTGATTTATAGTAATCAGTAAAGATCTTTACATAAAGCTGATAATAATCATGATTATTACCACCATTATAGATCTTAACCTTAACAACACTACCTTTCTTATAGTCGCCTTGCATATCCTTCAACGTATCATATTCCTCAATACCATTAAACTGTGTTTCATATGTCGGATAATTTAGCTTATACTTATTTTTTCTTTGTAAAATCAATGAATTTGTAGGAGCTTCGATACTCATTCTCTTATTTCCATTTTCCTCATTATTATCAAGAAACATGTGCTCATTGTAAATATTAGAATTTGCAGTTGGCATTTGTTCAGCTTCTCTCCAATAGAGACTCCAAGGTCCAATATAAGGAACGGCATCATTGCTTGCTTCTAACGGTGTCCTTTGATAATATCGGTTATTATATTTAATAAATTGACCGGACTTAATTGACGCTGCCTCTTTTGAATCATTAATAGTCTTTGCAACTTTAGAAAGTGTTTGAGTAGTCAAAACATTCCATTGTGTAGAATTTTGATTAGTAAATGATACAGGATCAATACCCTTGTTATGCCAGTTCCAATCACCAGTCCACTTATAATATTGACCATCACTACCTCTTACAATATCACCTTTAACATATCCAGAATTATTATCATAATTCTCATCAAGTTTTTCCCAACAAGAATTAGGTTTATCAGGAGCAACATTATCGTTTGTAGATTCTAATAAAATATACCAATATCCCTTATAAAATACATAATCACCTGCACGATAAATTGATTGAATTGGATAATTATCATTAAAATCAGCAGAATGTGATTCCTCTGGTTCATAATATCCCATATTCAAATAAGGTGTCATAAGATACAGTTTATCTTTTACCGTGTAAGTATAAGTAGGAGTAACATCACCAGGATCAGGTGTTGGTGTTGGATTAACATCCTCTATTGTTTCTGAAGAAGAATAATTCGTAGAACGATAATACAATCTTTTAGAAGATAAACTTTGCTTTTCACTAAACTTATGATATTGAAGATTAGCATCAACACTTAAATCTTCCGTCAATGTCTCATTAAGATTACTCATATGAATAGTATCTTCTTTATCATACTTCTCATTACTATTAAATAATGAATAATACAAATTAATAAAATTATGAGGCGTATGCCCACTTGTTCTAATCACATTCGTAAAAGAAATAGACAACTTATTTTCTTTCCCATTATAAAACCCATCAGAAAATAACTGTTTAGCTTGCTTAGTAGCATCATTTGTCCAATAAAGTCTACCATCTTCTACATACATGCATCTCCACTTATCTCCACTATGAAGTTTCTCTGGAATCTTATCAAAAGATTCCACATACCATGCATCAGTAGAATATTCTAATTCTTTTCTAAAATACTCAACAACATTATCCAGACTCCTTTTTCTTAAAGTTGTATCAGAATAAACTCCAAATAATCGAAACGTATTAACCAATACAGATCCAGCTACAAATAGCGCAATAGATCCAATCGCAAGTGATACAATTATTTCTATGAGTGTAAATCCTTTCTCATTTTTCATAAGCAAAATCTCCCATAATTATTCAGCATTATTATATCATATTAACGTCAAATAAATAAATTAATTAACAAATTAATGATATAAATAAAAACCTCATTGTATTAAACAATGAGGTCGGGTTTCTATAGTATTGTGTAATTGAATTATTTATTATGCATCTTTAACTTCAACTTTTTTGTTAGTATCGATAGTTACTTCTTTTGTTGGCCCATCAGATTCAATCTGAATTTTGCAAACAACCTTTTGAATATCTTTTTCAGCAGCATCAGTTCCACCAGAAACAGTAATTGCAGTCTCTTTAACGTCATTTACACCAGTATAAGTTTTATTATCGATATAACTTTGCGCAGCTTGTTTTGCTGCATTTTCATCTTTACCATCTGCAACTGCTTTTGCATACTGAGTCTGAGCATCAATTAATACAGCTCTTGCAACAGTCTGATATTTAGCATTTTTACCTTCATTCATGTAAGACATAACTGAAGGAACTGCAACAGCCATTAATACAGCTAAGATTACGATAACAACGATAATTTCAATTAATGTGAATCCTTTTTTATTTTTTAATTTTTTGAACATGGTATAAAACCTCCCTTTCGTGATTATTTTACCATAATTTGACTTTTACGCAACAGATTTTCAGAAAATAAAATAAATTATTTATAGCGCTTTCATTGATCTTTTGCAATCATTACTTCGAAAAAAGGATCCTTTAAAAGTATCGGACTACTTGTACTCCATTTTCTATCAATGCGGACATTCTTATTAGTATCAATTCGAAAAATAATACATTGATCATGGTATCGATCTCTTGTATTTCTATCATCACTATTTACACCATCTGGATAAATTGTGGCACTTAAAGCATCGACATTATGGTCAGCAGTGACATGAATACGAATATGATTGACATTCACTCCTTTGAACTTAGATCTAGGAATTTTCAATTCACTGTTTCTATCCTTTCCCTTAGGATCTCTGCCATGTTCCATATAAAATTTCATATATTCATATTGAACTCTCTGAAAGACAGCTCTCGCACCTGCTTCATACTTTGCATCCTTGCTGGCAACAGTATATTGCATAACACTAGGAACTGCCACTGCCATTAAAACTGCCAATATTACAATGACTACAATAATTTCTATTAGTGTAAATCCTTTCTTACCCTTCATTCTTTCCAACATATAAACCACTCCTACTCTCACCGCCATTATACCATAATTTCACTTTATTTTGACATAAATATTACTATTGACAGAAAAAAAACAGCGAATATATCTATATATTCGCTGCATGTTTTAGCTTATCTAAGTGTTCACGTAACTTTTTAAAATCACTTTCAGAACACTTGTCTATTTGAACTTTTTTTAAAGCTTTTTTATATTCATTTATTTCTTTTTTAAGATGATCATGCTTTTCTGCAAGAAAGGCATCTGATTCATTCTTAAAGAGAATTCTCTCTTTCTTACTAGCATCATCTTTTTCATATTTCTTTGCTTCTTCCATTGCTTTTTCTATTTCTTCTTTGCTCATATGTGATGAAGATTCAATAGTAATGGATTGTGCATGTCCCGTAGAAAGATCTTTTGCACTTACATTAACAATACCGTTTGCATCAATATCAAACGTAACTTCTATCTGAGGGACTCCTCTTAATGCAGGTTTGATATGTTTTAATTTAAACTTTCCTAATGACTTATTATCTTTAGCAAGCGGTCTTTCTCCCTGCAGTACGTTGATTTCTACTTGTCTTTGGAAATTGGTACTTGTAGTAAAGATCTGCGAGTAAGTTGTTGGAATAGTGGTATTACGAGTAATTAGTGGCGTAGCCACTCCTCCTACTGTTTCTATTGATAATGTCAACGGCGTTACATCTAATAAAAGAAGATCCGTTGAAGTTCCTGTGCTTGAAAGCACAATCTGTCGCGAGAGTTTGGCTGCCTGGATTGCAGCGCCTTTAGCGACACATTCATCAGGATTTAAAGAATGGGATGGTTCTTTCCCAATGACTTGTGCTACTCTCCTAATGACTGATGGTATACGTGAAGCTCCTCCGACCATAATGCATTTGTCGAGATCACTTGGTGTGAGTCTTGCATCGTTTAATGCATGCTGCATAGGAAGGACACAGCGTTCTACAAGTTCTTGTGTCAATGTTTCAAAGACAGCTCGATCAATTGTCATTTCTAGATTCTTTACTCCCAGTCTATCCTGATAGATAAATGGCAATGAGATTGTTGTTGAAGACATAGTAGACAGATCAATCTTTGCTTTCTCTGCTGCTTCAAGCACTCTTCTTTTTGCTACAAGATCTTTTCTTAAATCCACATGTTCTTTCAGTAGAAAATCTTCAAAGATAAATGTAGCTAACGCTTCATCAAAATCATCTCCACCAAGATGATTATCACCACTTGTAGATAAAACTTCAATAACCCCTGCTCCTATTTCAATAATAGAAACATCAAATGTACCTCCTCCTAAATCAAAGACCATCACTTTCTGACCAAAATGATTTTCAAGTCCATAAGTCAAAGCAGCTGAAGTCGGTTCATTTATTATACGAATAACATCAAGGCCTGCAATACGTCCTGCATCCTTTGTAGCTTGACGCTGATCATCATTAAAGTAAGCCGGAACAGTAATGATTGCCTGTGTTACTTCTTCATTAAGATAATGCTGAGCATCCATCTTAAGCTTCTGAAGAATCATAGCTGAAATCTCCTGAGGCGTATAGTGATTGTTGTTAAGCGTTACTTTTTGATCTGTTCCCATCAATCTCTTAATGGACATGATGGTATTATGTGGATTCATCGAAAGCTGTCGCTTTGCCAATTCACCAACAAGACGCTCTCCATCTTTATTAAACGCCACTACTGAAGGGGTTGTCTTCATCCCTTCACTATTAGGAATAATGGTTGTATGGCCATTTTCTGAAATCGCCATACAGCTATTGGTTGTCCCCAAATCAATTCCTATGACTTTTCCCATTAATGACAATCTCCTTTCTTTTTAACAGCATCCAAGACATCTTAAACACATCAGTGCGTAGCAACATGAAAATGGTGACATTGTTCTTCCATAACTCTGTGAGGTTGTAGTATATGCCCTTTGACCACCTGTCAATTGCTGAAGAAGAATCAGATACTGCAGATTCATTGGATTCATATTATAAGCTGTTGAAGCATACTCCTGTGCTGCAATTGGATTACCTAATCCCTGCTCACATATAGCCGCATAATAGAACCACACATCCGTTCTGTTTCTGATACCATTTAAGACACCCATCGCTTCACTAAATCTCTGGGCCTGAATAAAGCCAGCTGCTTCTCTATATGCTTCTTCATCAGTTCCTGTAAACGACGAAGAATAGCTGCTATCATAGCTTTGCGACTGATTCGTATACGTACGATTTGTAAATCCACGTTTACGATCATCCATAATCGTTTTATAGGCAGTCTGTACCTGCTTAAATTTTTCTGTATATTCTTCCTGATGAGGATTTCCAATATTAGCATCAGGATGATACTTCTTAGAAAGACTGCGATAAGCCTTCTTTACCTCATCATCACTAGCAGAAGATGGGACTCCTAAAATATCATACGGATTCATTCATATTACCTTTCTTTCTTTTATTCTTAACACTTTCAAATCGAGACCAGACCCCAGAATAAAGAACATTTCTTAAAATGTCCCCATTTAATAAAATGGGCAGTCTTTCAAAAGCCATTGTGGCTTCACTTATAAATAGATTCAATAAAGATTCTACATATTCATCAAACTGATCCTGGTGATAGTTCTCCTTAAAAGGATTATAAGTCTTCTTCTTGATATCATCTTCAATATCATCATAAGCATCCATCAAATAAATAAACTTACCAAGATTCGCTCCTAGAATATAAAGATCATCTTTCCATATGTCATCATCATAGGCAAAGATTTCTCCCATTACTACACTAAAAGCATTGCACATCTGATCAAGATTCGTGCAGCCCTCTTTTTCTAATTCGTTGATATGATTTAAAGCCTTCTCTATACGCTCAATCTTTAAAGGATATTTCTCTTTCACTTTTAAAAAAGGCTTAGTCAGTATTTTCAACTGACGATGATGACGATTTTCATCATGAAAATCATCAAGTGCCTTATAATAGGCAAGCACAATACTCATATCTGCTACATAATGATCATACTGATGTCTTACCTGCTTATGTTTCTTTAAAGGATGCATCACACAAGTCAACTCATCATGAAACAAATCAGGTTCATATAAGCCAGCCAAGATTATACTTAAAAACGTCATATCATTAGAATGAAACATTGTGACTTTATGTCCATAATCATTTTTAAGACAATCACAAAGACCACAATAAAAAGAACGATACTGTTCTTTTTGACTAGCAGAAATCTTATCATTTAAAACAACATAACCAAACATAATTAACTTCTCTTATCAAAATGTGTATGACACTTTGGACATACCACTTCAACCTTTCCACGACCTCTAGGGATACGGACAAGCTGATGACACTGTGGACAACGATAATAGCGATGATCTCGATCACTTAATCTTTTCTTATAAAGAGTAACCGTACGAGAAATAGGTGCAATCATTTTCATGTAAGCTTCATTCTCACTATATCGTTTATAGATATTCTTAGAGAAACTACGATATATTTCTAAAATCAACAGTGCATATGATAAGAGTGAAATAACATATGAATGTACAAATATATTAATGACGATCAAGAATAAAACAAAGAACATAATATGTGTATTAAGTGTATCTGTTCCATATCTTCCCATCATAAAATGCATAAGTTTTTCTCTCATAATTCTCGCTCCTTTTAATTGAATTATAAGTATTCTTTGTGAATCTCAAATGAACTCATAGTTTAAGTATAATGTTTTTCAATGAAAACGTAAACATAGAATTTTACAATAAAAAGCTCCTAAAGCTTTCACTTTAGGAGACTTCTTTATTTCATTAATTTCTGAGCAATAGTCTTTACAGTATTCGAATGAATCGCAAATGCAAGTCCTTCTGAACCACTTTGTACAGATTTTGCACTGACAAGTCCAATTAAATTTCCTTTTGCATCAAATAATCCTCCACCTGAGTTACCTGGTGAAACAGCGGCATCAGTCTGGATAACTGTTAGCTTGATTGTATTTTGATACATAGAATTAGAATTTGATCCAGTTGCCACTTCAATAGAACGAGAAGTAGCAGAAATGATACCTGAAGTAATAGAGTTGCTTAGACGTCCTTCTGGATTACCTACGGCATAAGTAGTAGCACCCTGGACAATCTTTGAACTATCCGCAAATGTAGCAGGAGTTAAATCAGTCGCATCAATTTTTAATACGGCAATATCCTGTGAACTATCTGAACCAATTAAAGTTGCTGAATACTGCTGCTGATCTGAAGTTGTTACCACGATCTTTGAAGCACCATCTACAACATGGGCACAAGTCACAATATATCCATCTTTTGTATAGATGACACCTGAACCAGCACCACTTGATACTTCATTACCATATCCATAGTTATAAGTGCTCATCTTTTCTGTTGTAATTGCAACAACACTTGCTGACATCTTTTTAGCAACTTCTGTCGCATTGGTAGATGTCGTTGTTGTAGTAGAAGGATCAACACTTGTAATAGTGTTTCCTAAGTAATTCGTGTAGACATATGCTCCACCAATTCCTCCTGCAAAAGCAAGTACTAAAACAACAAACAATTTTATAAAGGTCTGTGAGAAAACACTCTGCTTATTGTAAGGAGGCATTCCTGACTGGCCATTCTGAGATGGTCCTTGCTGATAGGCTCTTTGCTGATTGGCATGCTGGTAAGCTCTTTGCTGATTGGCATTTTGATAAGCTCTTTGATTGTTATACTGATAACCATTATTCTGATAATTCATTCTTTGCCCGTTGTATGATCCCGCCTGATTAAGTGGACGAGACTGACTTTGTGCTTGATTTGATTGCATATTGCTATTCTCAGAAGAATGCATACTTTGACTATTTTCAAAAGAATTGTTCTGATTTCTATTTTCCATACGTTTCTTCCTTTCTTTATACACATAGTATAAGAATCAATTAATCTTATATTATGTATGAAATATGTGAAAAAATGTTAGAAGGATATACCTTTAACCTAAACATATCATAACACAATTTAAAAAAATGGGAAAATTTTCATTTCCCATTTTCGTCTAGAAGAAGTCTTCTCGCATTCTCTTTTTGTTCTCCTGCTTATTGCGATACATTTCAAAGTCCGCTCTAGCAAAGACATTCAAGAACGTATCTCCCTTCTTATAGATCCCCATTCCTGAAGCGATAGATACTTCTATCCATGGTTCAAGAGAATATCTGATGCTCGCTTTTTCTCTTGCCTTTTTAAACAGTTCATCTCTATTCCTGTAATCACTGTTTTCAATAATAACCACAAATTCATCTCCACCAATACGATAAACCGGTGAATGATCATAAAGTTCACAAATAAAATGACAGGTATTCTTGATTGCTTCATCACCTCGATAATGACCATAGTTATCATTAATTATCTTCAAGTTATTCATATCCACAAGCACAATCCCAAATTCCGCATTATCTTCCTTGATCTTTATTTCAAGCTCATTCTTCTTTTCCGAATAAGCCGCATGATTTTTCACACCCGTCAATTCATCACGATAGACACGATTTTCCAATCTGTTAAAATAGATCTTCAACTGCTTAGCAGTCATATTGAAACTTTCCGCAAGTGAACCCATTTCATCTTTTGATTTATACTCAATACGAACATCATAATCCCCTTCTGCAAGCTTATGAGAAGATTTGATAATCTCTTCAATAGGCTTAACATAACGTCTTTCAATCCAGAAAGGAACAATGCTGAAGACAATCGCAATAATCACACAAATCACAATCAATGATTTAATAGAAAGATTTCGATCCTTAAACAGATCCTCTGTCTCATCAGTAAGGAACAGTTTCATTCCATTAGATAAAGTCACAAAGACAAGCGCATGATCTTCATCATTAAAACTATAGTAAAGCATGCGATCTTGTGATGTACTGGTTGTTAAATCCTCCTTTAAGGTATCATACATCTTAAAATGATAATTTGTCCCATAAGGATAAAGATAATGCCAATACATCTTCTCTTTACCATCACTTAAGAATGCATATCCTTTATCATAGACCTGAATATTTCTTACAGGATGAATAAAATCATTGAAGTCTAAATCAACACCAACAACACCAATCATTTCACCTTCGACAAAGAAAGGTGAAGCATAACTTATGACCTGCTTATTAACCACTATGTTCTTATGTGGCTCAATCCAGGTATCATTCTTTATAGACAATGTCTGATAATACCATTGAAACTGTTCATCATTTTTGCCTTCATCATTCATAGTTCTATAAGATACATTAGAAAAACTCTTACGCAAAGAATCTCTGGTATGATAAAATCCTTCATTCTTTATGTTTGCTCTAGCATAACGAAAATAATAGCTACGTATAATATCACTATCACCAATGATCTTATTAAATGTGTTGACCATCTCATATTGCAATTTATTTCTTACATTTTCATTCTCAATTTCATTGGGATTTTCTACAATCTGCTCAGCGATTGTCTTGACTGAACGAACAGCTGATCTCGTTCTTTCAAGCTTCTGATCTAGATAGTAAGCATTACGCTCACAAAGCAGATTCATAGTCCTACATACATACCCATCTGATAACCTCTGTATTTCATAGAATGCAATACCACCGAGTCCCACTTCTACAAATAACAATGCAGTGATTATCAATAAAAGCATTTTATTTCTAATCGACATCATAATAATCACCATCTCTATAAGGTTATCATATCATTTCTTCACATGAATTCGTAAAAAAAAGGTCAAAATTTTAAAAAAGGTACTTCGATTTGTTAATCGAGTACCTTTTGACATGATTTTTTTAGTAAATCAAGATATTTTTGAGCCAATGGCGTTACAAAGGACTTCTTATGGAGAATGTATCCTACTTCAATATAATCATCAATTTCAAGTGGAATAGCTGTAATCTCTGGGTTAAGTTCATTAAAGACAATACCAGTGGAGATAGTATATCCCTGAAGTCCAATCATCAGATTGAACAATGTACCACGATCGGATACCTTAATTGACTTTGTATGAGGATATGTTGATTGTATTTCTTCCATAAAATAGAAAGAATTTGTTTCTCCCTGAAGATAAGATAAATATGGATAATCATCAAGTTCTTCAAGCTTTACTGATTTTCTATGTGCTAGTGGATGCTTCATGCTCATAAAGACATGAGGTTTAGCTACAAATAGTGAATGGAATACAAGCTTGGATTCATGAAGAATCTTGGAGATGACATCATGGTTGAAGTCATTCATGTAAAGGATTCCTACTTCACTTTTCATATTCTTTACATTCTCAATAATTTCATTTGTCTTAGTTTCTTCAATAGAAAAGTTGTATGTATCATAGCCAACTTCTTCAAGAAGTTCTACGAACGCATTAATCGCAAAAGAATAATGCTGAGTGGAAACAGAAAAACTAATCTGTGTATTCTTTTTATCAAGGTAACGCTCTTCTAATAATGCATACTGCTCTACTACTGCTCGTGCATAGCCTAAGAAAGCTTCCCCATCATTGGTGACTGTGATGCCCTTGTTTGTACGATGAAACAATGATAATTCAAGTTCCTCTTCAATATCCTTAATCGCATTAGATAAGCTTGGCTGGGAAATGAAAAGATTCTTGGCCGCTTCATTAATTGATCCATCTTTAGCAACCTGAAGGACATACTTTAATTGTTGAAGTGTCATTAAGCTTTATAAATCCTCTCATATAATGATAATTCTTCTTCTGTATCCCGAGTAGATGCAAAAATAAGATCACCCTTCTTTTCATCAGTATTAAGAAGATTAAATTCTTTTAGCTTTCTTTCTAGCTGTCTGCTCGTTCCTTCTCCTCCATCATAACAAGGAATATCTCCTAATATATTAAGAATATTCTTTTTAACATGAGGATAATGAGTACACCCTAAAACAACGCTATCTACATGTCCGACATGATCCGCAAGCTTTTCTTTTAGGTAATTGTCAACGACATCATCATCGAGATGTCCTGCTTCTAAGATATCAGCTAACCCATTACATACACATGGAATAATAGTCGCATTGCTGCCGTATGTACGTGCTAGCTCATGGAATTTATCAAGTTTCAAAGTATTATCAGTCGCCATCACCAAGACATGATGATGAGACTCAACTGCTGGCTTTAATGCTGGTTCTACCCCGATAATAGGAATCTCTGGATAGACATTGCGCAATAGATCAATAGCGGCACTTGTAGCTGTATTACATGCAATCACAACAGCCTTAACACCTCTTAATACGAGCTTATTGATCATTTCTATTGTACGATCTTGCACTTCCTTGATGCTCTTTTGTCCATAAGGAGCATGTGCTGAATCCCCAATAAAATAAAAGTTTTCTTCCGGTAAACGACGAGTCAGTTCCTTTAGTACGCTGATTCCTCCAACTCCTGAATCAAACACTCCTATATAGTTTTCTAAATCTCTCTTCATCATTCTACCTCCTGATTATTAATCATAATCATTTAAAAGATAAAAATCAATCTCTTGCATAGAAAAATACGCAATGATAGTTTATCAGAATCTCATAATACAAGTAACGAGTAAATTCACATTCTTTTATGATATCCAAGATAAAAATTGAGTACTCATAGATACTGTTATATAATTATTTCACAACTATACATAGTGAACTACCACCCACCTAAAGGTAGGTGGCTTCTAAGAACCTGACGGTTCTATTTAAGAAGTTTGATATTTAAGTTTCCACCCGACAAGTCAGGCAATCCTTATTCTTACAGGCGTGTCCACTTCGCCTCTACCGTATAGGATGTTAACATCCACAACGCTACTTTTACGCATGATGTTCAATGCGCCATTAACATCCGCATTGATTATTTTCCCGCTTGCGGTTTTATATTGCCCTCTGTGTATTCTTTTGCCGCTAAACTGATATTCTCTTGGATTATCAGCATTGTAAACAGGAATGTCATCTCTATCCCAGAATGATGATTTTGATGTATAGGACTCTTCC